>NZ_JAMYVA010000012.1:0-150013 GCF_040323505.1 Mesorhizobium sp. M0040 | reverse complement strand
CGTCCGCCAGACTCAACTGACCCAGAACACGATCCGCCATCCCGAATCTCCCTGCTTCGACCATCATCACAGAATCACCAATCGGCTTCTATGCAAAGGTCTCCTTGTGGGGGAAGGGGCTTACTACCGCACCTCCATCCAGCGCTGTTCCGCGAACGAGCGCGCCATCGCGTGCACCGTGCGCTCGATCTCCAGGCCTTCGTCGAAATCGATGATCCGCGCCGGCTTGCCGGCAAGTCGCGTCAACAGTTCCCGGCATTCGATAATCTTGAGGTCATTAAAGCCAAGTCCGTGGCCGGGCGCCGGCAGGAAGGCGTCATAAGGCTTATGATGCGGCGCCACCAGGATGGTGCGGTAGCCTTGCTCGGTCGGCCGGTCGGCCGTCAGATAGAGTTGGAACTCGTTCATCCGCTCCTGGTCGTACAGGATCGAACCCTTCGAACCAAAAATCTGGATGGCGATCCGGCCCTTGCGGCCCCACGCCGAACGGTTGACCAGCAGCGTGCCGGCGATGCCGTTTTCGAGATGCATCAGGATGCTGGCGATGTCGTAGGTCTCGACCGCGCGGCGCCCGCCCGAGGCGACGCGGCGGTCGGCATAGGGTTTGGCCATGTCGCACATGACGCGGGCAACGCGGCCGAACAGTACGGCGATGAGCGACAGCGGATGCACGGCGAAATCGTCGAGCGCGCCGTAACCGGACGCCGCCTCGTGCTTCCAGAAGAACAGCGCCTCCGGATCGGCCATGAAGTCCTCGTCCATCTCGATACGCAGATGGTTGACCTCGCCGATGATCTTCTCGTCGAGCAGCGCGCCGATATGGCGGATCGCTGGGTTCTGAATATAGTTATAACCAAGCGCGGCCACCTTGCCGGACTTTTGGGCCGCCGCAGCCATTGCTTGCGCCTCCGCAAAACTTGGCGCCATCGGTTTTTCACACCACAGGTGCTTGCCGGCTTCGAGGATGGCGATGGCCATTTCCGGGTGGAACTGGTTCGGCGTGGTCAGCGAGATGACATCGACATCCGGGTCGTCGACGACGGCGCGCCAGTCACCGGACGCCTTGGCGAAGCCGAATTCGCTGGCACGGCGTTTGGCAAGATCCTCGTTGACCTCGCCCAGATGGACCAGCCTTGGCTTGGCCACATCGGGAAAGACGGTGCCGACCGCGTTCCAGGCAATGGCGTGGCACTTGCCCATGAAACCCGTGCCGATAAGACCTACCCCGACCATCCGCTTGCCTCCCTGTGTGCAAAATTTGTGTGGATGAATTAGTCCATTTTGTCTGGAGATGGAACGCTTGTCTCATTTTTTATGGTGTTCTTGCACAGGCCCGCTATGATGGGGCACAGAGGGAACCAGACGATGAGCCTGGGCGGAGCGACGATGGACGAACGGGTGCCGCGCGATTTCGAGACGCTGCGGGCGACGATCCTGGAGCGGCGCCACAGCTTGCCGAAACGTATCGCCCAGATCGCCGCCTATGCGCTCGACAACCCAGACGATATCGCCTTCGGCACCGCTGCCAGCATCGCCGCTTCCGCCGGTGTCCAGCCTTCGACCCTGATTCGCTTTGCCCAGCAGCTTGGTTTTGATGGTTTCACCAGCCTGCAGTTGGTGTTTCGCGAGCGCCTGCGCGAGCGCAACTCATCCTATGATGAAAGGCTGGCGGCATTGCGCGCCAAGGCCGAGGAAGGCGCCGGCCACCGCGCGATTTTCGACGGTTTTGTTGCCGCAGCCAGTACCTCGCTCAACGACATTTCGCGCACGCTGAATGAAGACCATTTCGAAGATGCGATCACCGTGTTGGCCAAGGCCGAAACCATTTACGTGCTGGCCAAGCGGCGCTCCTACCCGGTCGCCTCATATATCGCCTATGCATTGGGCAAGCTCAAGATCCGCAACCAGCTGATCGAATCGGCCGCCGGCCTCAATGCAGAGATGATCGGCTTTGCCTCTCCAAGGGACGCCGTGATCGCCATCAGCTTTTCGCCCTATGCCCCGGCCACCATCGAGGAGGCGCGCGTCATTTCGGAGCAAGGCGTGCCGATCGTGGCGATTACCGACAGCTCCTTTTCGCCACTCGCCCAATTCGCCAGGGTCTGGTTCGAGGTCGCCGAGGCCGATTTCGCCGGCTTCCGCTCGCTGTCGGCGACGATGGCTTTGGCTATGGCGCTGACCGTCGCGGTCGGCGAGAAGCGGCGCGATACTGGCAAGAAGCGCAAGCCTTAGAGCCTTTCACGTTTTGATGGAAGCGTAGCCGGCGTTTGCGAAGTAGTTGTTGCATTCGGTTGCCTCGATCGTTTCAACGAGGTGGCCGATGTGGCGCCAAGTGTCCTCGACGGTACGTTTCTGAGCTTGGCGCATCCAGTGTTTGATTTTGGCAAAGGCCTGCTCGATCGGATTGAGGTCTGGGGAGTAGGGCGGTAGGTACCAAAGCCTGGCGCCGGCCGCCTTGATCATCTGCCTGATGGCCGCCGACTTATGACTTCCCAGATTATCCATGACGACGATGTCGCCGGGTTTCAGCACGGTGATGAGCTGCTGCTCGACATAGGCGCGGAAGCATTGGCCGTTGATTGGCCCGTCGAAGACGCAAGGTGCCGCGAGCCTATCGCAGCGCAGCGCGCCGAGGAAGGTCAGCGTGCGCCAGTGGCCGTGCGGGGCCAAGCCGCGCAGCCGCTCGCCCTTCGGCCCCAACCGCGCAGCGGAGCCATGTTGGTCTTGATCCAGGTCTCGTCGATGAAGACCAGATGCTGCGGATCGAGGCCGGCCTGCCAAGAGCGCCATCGCTGACGCCTGCGGGCAATATCAGCGCGCGCCTGCTCAAGGGCGAACAGCGTTTTTTTTGAAGCTCAGGCCCTCGCGCCTCAAGAACATCCAGACCGCGTTGTGCGAGACCTTGACCCCGCGTGCGGCCAACTCATCCTTCAGACCATGCAGTGTCAGATGCGGCGTCTCACGCACACGCGCCTCGATGAAGGCACGGTGCGGCTCCAGCACCCTCTTGCGATGTCCGCCCATCTTGCCAGGCGCAACCGAGCCAGTCGCCCGATGGCGCTGCAACAACTTCACCGCCGCCGAAACCGAAATGCCGAACCGTTTCGCGGCCGACCGGCGGCTCTCGCCACCCAAAACCGCCGCTACAACACGTTCGCGAAGATCATCCGAAAGAGGTCGCGTCATCCGATGCTGGCCTCCACTCCAGCCAGCATCTTGAATCACAAAACCGACTGATCCGGAATCCCCTTCGATTCCGTCAAATCAGGAACCGCTCTAGATCACCTCTATTGCCGTTTCGCCTTCTGCCGAAAGCCGCGCTGCGTCGCGGGCAGGCGGCGACCCGAACTGGCGGGCATACTCCCGGCTGAACTGGGAAGCACTCTCATAGCCGACGGCGAAGGCGACACGTGCGACGTTGCCCGGCTGGGCAATCAGCAGATGGCGGGCTTCCAGCAAGCGGATTTGCTTTTGATACTGGATTGGGCTCATGGCCGTCGCCGCCTTGAAGTGACGATAAAACGCAGCACTGCTCATACGGGCAATCTCGGCCAGATCGCCGACCCGGACCGGCTGATGGGGATGCGAACGGATCCAGGCGATCGCCCGGCCAATCCGGGACAGATGGCCATCGGCGCGCGCAAGTTCACGAAGCTTTCCGCCTTGGGGGCCTTGCAGGAGCCGAAACAGCATCTCTCGCTCGATCATGGTCGCGAGCACGGGAATCTCCGCTGGCCGGTCAAGCAGCCGCATCATTCGACGCAACGCGTCGAGCAGATCGTCATCAGCGGGAGAGGTGGAGAAACTGTCGCCACTGAGGGCCGGCGCGTGCTCGACGAGGAGCGCGGCGACGGCCTGCAGGTCAAGGGTCAAGCCAATGGCCAGGTAAGGACGCGCCGCGCTCCCTTCGATTATCTGGCTGATGGTGGGCGTCTCGACAGTATAGATGAAATAGCTGGCCGGATTGTAACGAAGAGCCCGGTCGCCGATCAGAACCGTCTTCGCGCCCTGCAGTACGAATAAGATCCCCGACCCCCACACCCCTGGCATTGGCGCCGTGGCGACTTCGCTGCGGCCGATCGAAACGCGGGGAACCGCCGTTCTTGTTCGTCGCCCGCGCGCATGGCGGCTGGCGATCTCGATCAACTCCTGCAGCGCTTCGCTCATTGCGCCAGCATCGCGCATTCGCACCGGCGGCGCAACAGCGTGAGAGGATTAGGCAAGAGCCGGAGAATTTCCGGCGCGCAACCCCCGCTGCCTCGCACCATTTGTGGGTCTTCCACAAGAAAAATGGAGACACCGATTATGAGAACATCGAAAAGCGCGCTGGTGACCGGCGCCAACAAGGGTATAGGCCGTGAAATCGCACGGCGACTGGCGACCATGGGCTTCAAGGTCTGGCTCGGCGCCAGGAGCGCCGAACGCGGCATGGCGGCGGCGCAGGCATTGCGCGCTGAAGGCCTCGACGTGGAGTGGCTTGAGCTGGACGTCACGCGGGATGACAGTGTGAAGGCGGCAGCCGAGGCATTCAGGCAGGCCAGCCCCTGCCTCGACGTGCTGGTGAACAACGCCGGCGTCGCCATCAATTACGACCTGCCGCCGAGCCAGCAGCGGATCGCCGACATCCAGGCCACCTACGACGTCAATGTCTTCGGCCCGATCCGCGTGACCCAGGCATTCCTGCCGCTGCTGCTAGCAGCACCTGCTGCCCGGATCGTGATGGTGAGCAGCTCCACCGGGTCCATCGGCCGGGCGCTCGATCCCGCCAGCGCGAATCACGCCGTCAATATTATGGGCTACGGCAGCTCCAAGACGGCCTTGAACGCCATCACCGTGGCCTTCGCCAGGGAGCTCGCGCCGCAAGACATCAAGGTCAACGCCGCGGCGCCCGGCTATACCGCCACCGATCTCAACGGGTATAGAGGTCACCGCACGGTGCAGCAGGCGGCCGAGATCGTCATTCACCTGGCGACCCTGGACGCCGATGGCCCGACCGCCGGGTTCTTCAACGATGATGGCCCGCTTCCTTGGTAAATCAGCTGGTTTCAGTGGTAGACACTTGACGTTCGTCTGACTTCAAAGTTTCTGAACGCGCGAGCCTTGCACAGCACTTTTCAGCCTTGGGAATGCTCGTTCCATATTGACTATGGATTGGAATTATTATTTCATATTGCCGGCGCCACGCTGCCGCTCGCGCGTGTTACCCAAGACAACAAAGCCGATGGGAGGTTCGAATGGGCGAAGCCGTGGAAGCGAGACATGCGCCGCTCGACATCATCACAATCGGCCGCGCTTCCGTCGATCTCTATGGTCAGCAGATCGGCTCGCGCCTCGAGGACATTACTTCCTTTGCCAAGTCGGTCGGCGGCTGTCCGGCCAATATCGCGGTCGGTACTGCCAGGCTCGGCCTGCGCTCGGCGCTGCTCACCCGCGTCGGCAATGAGCAGATGGGCCGCTTCATCCGCGAGCAGCTGACCCGCGAGGGCGTTTCGGTCCAAGGCCTCAAGACCGATCCGGAGCGGCTGACCGCCCTGGTGCTGCTGTCGGTCGAGGATGAAGGCGTCTCGCCGATGATCTTCTATCGCAGCGATTGCGCCGACATGGCGCTTTCGAAAGACGATATCGATGAGGCGTTTATCGCTTCGGCACGCGCGGTCGTCGTCACCGGCACGCATTTTTCACGGCCCAACAGCGACGCCGCCCAGCGCAAGGCGATCCGTGTCATGAAAGCCAAGGGCGGCAAGGTGGTGTTCGACATCGACTACCGCCCCAACCTCTGGGGTCTCGCCGGCCACGCCGAAGGCTTCGAGCGCTATGTGAAATCCGACCGCGTCTCGGCGCAGTTGAAGACGGTGCTGCCCGATTGCGATCTCATCGTCGGCACCGAAGAGGAAATCATGATCGCCTCGGGCGCAGACGATTGCCTGAGCGCGCTGAAAACCATCCGCTCGCTGTCGGCGGCAACCATCGTGCTGAAACGCGGCGCCATGGGCTGCATCGTCTATGACGGGCCGATCAGCGACGACCTCGAGGACGGTATCGTCGGCAAGGGATTTCCAATCGAGGTCTACAATGTGCTCGGCGCCGGCGACGCCTTCATGTCGGGCTTCCTGCGCGGCTGGCTCGGCGAGGAAGGCCTGGCGACGGCGGCGACCTGGGCCAATGCCTGCGGCGCCTTTGCCGTGTCGCGGCTGCTCTGCGCACCGGAATACCCGACTTTCGAGGAATTGCAGTTCTTCCTGAAAAACGGCAGCAAGCATCTGGCGCTGCGCAAGGACGAGGCGATCAATCACATCCATTGGGCGACCACGCGCCGGCGCGACATCCCCTCGCTGATGGCGTTCGCCTGCGACCACCGCGTCCAGCTGGAGGATGTCGCGGCAAAAGCCGGCGCCGATCCGTCGCGAATCCCAGCTTTCAAGGTGCTGACGGTCAAGGCTGCGGCCAAGGTCGCGGCTGGCCGCGCCGGCTACGGCATGCTGCTCGACGAAAAATACGGACGCGAGGCGATGTTCGAATTCGCCCACCATTCCTTCGCCTGGCTCGGCCGGCCGGTCGAGTTGCCGGGTTCGCGGCCGCTTCGCTTCGAGTTCTCGCAAGACATAGGTTCGCAACTGACCGAATGGCCGGTCGACCACTGCATCAAGTGCCTGTGCTTCTATCATCCCGACGATCCCGCGGCGCTGAAGAGCGAACAGCAGCAGAAACTGCGCGCTTTGTTCGAGGCCGCGCGGAAAGTGGGCAGAGAACTTCTGGTCGAGATCATCGCCGGCAAGCACGGCAGGCTCGACGACATGACCATCCCGCGCGCGCTCGAGGAACTCTACGCACTCGGCATCAAGCCCGATTGGTGGAAGCTCGAACCGCAGGCATCGGCCGGCGCATGGGCAAAGATCGAGGCGGTGATCCTGAAGAACGATCCGTGGTGCCGCGGGATTGTGCTGCTTGGCCTCGAAGCGCCGCAGGACGAATTGGAAGCGGCCTTTGCTGCCACCGCCAAGGCGTCTATCGTCAAGGGCTTTGCCGTCGGCCGCACCATCTTCATCAACGCGGCCGAACAATGGCTTGCCGGCAAGATGTCAGACGATGAAGCGGTTGCCGACATGGCATCTCGCTTCGAGAGACTGACCGAGGCATGGCTTGCGGCGCGCGGCCGCAAAGCAGCATAAGAAGGCGCGGCATAAGGACTGCGGAGGAACCGACATGACCAAGACAATCCGCCTGACGATGGCGCAGGCGCTGACCCGCTTTCTTGCTCGACAGATGACCGAGATGGACGGGAAGAAAGTGCCGATCTTCGGCGGCGTCTGGGCGATCTTCGGCCACGGCAATGTCGCCGGCGTCGGCGAGGCGCTCTACCAGGTTCGCGACGAACTGCCGACCTTCCGTGCCCATAACGAGCAGGCAATGGGGCATGCGGCGATCGCCTACGCCAAGGCCAATTTCCGCCGTCGCTTCATGGCCGCGACCAGTTCGATCGGCCCCGGCGCGCTCAACATGGTGACGGCGGCCGCACTTGCGCACGTAAACAGGTTGCCCGTCCTGTTTCTTCCCGGCGACGTCTTCGCCAACCGCATTCCCGATCCGGTATTGCAGCAGGCCGAGGATTTCTCCGACGGCACGGCGACGGTCAATGACTGCCTCCGCCCGGTGTCGCGCTATTTCGACCGCATCACGCGGCCGGAGCAGATCATGCCGGCGCTCAACCGCGCCATGCAGGTGCTGACCGATCCCGCCGAATGCGGCCCGGTGACGCTGGCGCTGTGCCAGGACGTGCAGGCCGAGGCCTATGACTACCCCGAGAGTTTCTTTGCCGAGCGACTCTGGACGCCGCGACGGCAGCGCCCGGACCGCAACGAACTGGCGGCCGCAGTCGCGGTACTCAAAGCGGCGAAAAAGCCGCTGGTGATCGCGGGCGGCGGCGTACTCTATTCGCAGGCGTCCGAGGAGTTGGCAAAACTGGTGCAAGGCGCCGGCATTCCAGTTTGTGAGACGCAAGGCGGCAAATCCTCGCTCCCGGACGATCATCCGTTGAACATGGGCGCGGTCGGCGTTACCGGCACTTCGGCGGCCAACAGGCTGGCCGAAGAGGCCGACGTCGTGCTTGCCGTCGGCACCAGACTGCAGGATTTCACCACCGGCTCCTGGGCATTGTTCAAGCATACCGGCAGGACCATCATCGGGCTCAACGTGCAGCCTTTTGACGCCGGAAAGCACCAGGCGCTGCCGCTGGTCGCCGATGCGGCGGAAGGGCTCGCCGAACTCGCTGCGGCGCTGAAAGGCTGGAAAGCCCCTTCAGGCTGGACCGACAATGCGATCACCGGCAAGAAGAACTGGCAAGCGGATGCCGACAAGGTGACGGCGTCGACCAATGCCGCCTATCCGTCCGACGCGCAAGTGATTGGCGCAGTACAGCGCACCATGGGCTCCAGCGTGGTACTGCTTCATGCCGCCGGCGGCTTGCCCGGCGAATTGCACAAGCTATGGCAGGCGGGCGCGCCCGGCTCCTATCACGCAGAATACGGCTTCTCGACAATGGGCTATGAAATCGCCGGCGGGCTTGGCGTCAAGATGGCCAAGCCGGACGAAGAGGTCGTGGTGATGATCGGCGACGGCTCTTACCTGATGCTCAATTCCGAGATCGCGACCTCGGTGATGCTCGGCCTCAAGCTGACCATCGTGCTGCTCGACAACCGCGGCTATGGCTGCATCAACCGGTTGCAGATTGCGACCGGCGGGGCCAGCTTCAACAATCTGCTGAAGGACACCCGTCACGAAACCTTGCCCGAGATCGACTTCGCCGCGCATGCTGCGAGCATGGGTGCGATTGCCGAAAAAGTGCCATCGATCGCCGGGCTGGAAACGGCGCTGGCGCAAGCGAAGAAGAACACGCGAACGACCGTGCTGGTCATCGACACCGACCCGCTGGTTTCGACCGAGGCCGGTGGAAGCTGGTGGGATGTCGCAGTGCCGGAAGTCTCGGCACGGCCGCAAGTGAATGCGGCGCGCAAGAAATATGAGGAAGCGCTGAGCGGGCGGGTTCTTTAGCCATCCGCGAACGCGCCTCGAATGTCTGAAACTGGAGTGACGACTTGAAAGCCAAACTGGGCATGTCCCCCATTGCATGGTGGAACGACGATCTTGCCGAACTCAGCGATGATGTGTCGCTGGAGGAGTGCCTGCGCCAGTCGCGCTCGGCTGGCTTTACCGGAATGGAAATGGGCCGCCGCTTTCCCAACGATCCGCAAATCATGCTGCCGATCCTGAAAGAGGCCGACGTGACGCTTTGCGGCGGCTGGTTCTCGGGGACGCTGGTCGACGAAGACATGGCGAAGAACAAGGATCGTATCCAGCCGATGATCGACCTGTTCAAGGCGGTGAACGCGCCATGCATCGTCTATGGTGAAGTCGGCCGCTCCATCCAGGGCGACCGCTCGAAGCCGCTCGCCAGCAAGCCCAGGCTTTCGGACGAGGAAATGAAAGCCTACGCCCGGCGGCTCACGCAGTTCGGCGAATGGTGTGCAGAGCAAGGCATGCCGCTCTCCTACCATCATCATATGGCGGCAGTAGTTGAGACCGAGCCAGAGCTAGATGCCTTCATGCGTTACTCGGGAGAAGGCATTCCATTGCTGCTCGACGCGGGTCACCTGGCCTTTGCCGGCGGCGATGTGCTGCGCGCTATTGATAACCACCACCCGCGCATCAACCATGTGCATGTGAAAGATGTGCGCATGGAGGTGATCGCGGGACTGGATCGCGAGAAGCAATCGTTCCTCGACGCGGTGGCACTTGGCGCCTTCACCGTGCCGGGAGATGGCTCGCTGGATTTTGGCGCCATCGTCCAGAGGCTCGCCGACCATGGCTATGAGGGCTGGTTCGTGGTCGAGGCCGAGCAGGATCCGAAGAAGAACCCGCCGCTCAAGATGGCGCAGGTCGGCTACAAGGAATTGATGCGGGCTATGACGGCGGCCGGCTATACGGTGGAGACACAGGGCTTTCCCAATGCTTGAGAGTTCGCGAGGAAAGGTGTTGATCCGATGAAAGACTCCGAGCACCCGTTTTTCCGGCCGCTGTGGCGGCGCGTTGCCGTTGTCGCGGTCTGCCTGGTCTGGTCGGTGATCGAATTCGCCACCGGCACGCCGTTCTGGGGCGTGATCGCGCTCGGCTTCGCCGGCTATGCCGTCTGGCAATTCTTCTATCTTTACAAGCCGGCTGACGAGGACAAGTCATCGGCGGACGCCGAACCGAAGGAATGACCATGTCGAAGCTGCTCGTCAAAGCCAATAAGGGCCACGGCCGCATCGCTCATGTGACGCCGCAAAACGCCGGCTGGACCTATGTCGGCTTCGATCTGCATCGGCTCAGGCCCGGCGAGAGCGCTTCCGGGCAAACCGCGGATCGTGAGGTCTGCCTGGTGTTCGTCACCGGCAAGGGCAAGGCCAAAGCCGGCGGCAAGGATCTCGGCCTGCTCGGCGAACGCATGTCGCCGTTCGAAGGCAAGCCTTGGTCGGTCTATGTGCCGCAGGGGTCGGAGTGGTCGGTGAGCGCCGATACCGATCTCGAACTTGCCGTCTGTTCGGCGCCAGGACTGGGCGGCGGTCTGCCGATCCGTGTCATCGGACCCGACGATCTCGGCCAGGAGGTTCGCGGCAAAGGCACCAACACGCGCTACGTCACCAACATCCTGCCGGAAGGCAAGCCGGCCGATTCCTTGCTGGTGGTTGAGGTCATCACACCCGGCGGCCACACATCGAGCTATCCGCCGCACAAGCACGACCAGGACAATCTGCCGGCTGAATCCTATCTCGAGGAGACCTATTACCACCGTCTCAACCCGCCGCAGGGCTTTGCTTTCCAGCGCGTCTACACCGATGCCGACGAGAACGGTGCTCGTTCGCTCGACGAGGCGATGGCGATCGAGGACGGCGACGTCGTGCTGGTTCCCAAGGGTTATCACCCCTGCGCAGCCTGCCACGGCTATGATCTCTATTATCTCAACGTCATGGCCGGACCGAAGCGGACGTGGAAATTCCACAACGCGCCCGAGCACGAATGGCTGATGAAGGCCTAACCACTTCCCCTTCGCCCCAACCGCTGGTCCAAGCGAAAAATCGTCGGCTAACGACCCGACTGTGTGGTTTTGTTACCGAAAACGCCGCAAAGCTTCGTCAATTCGTCATGGAAATCACCTATGGCAGCGGGGCTGACGAGGACTTTCGATGCGCTACGCGATCTATTTCACCCCCCGACAGGACGAACCGCTGGCACGGATCGCCGCCGACTGGCTCGGCCGCGACCCATTCGGTGCCGCCACAAAGCCGGTCGAGGCTGCGGGCGAGTTGTCGGCGGCAGAAGTTGCCTTCCATACCGCCTCGGCGCGCCGCTATGGCTTTCATGCGACACTGAAGGCGCCCTTCAGACTGGCCTCCAACGAGACGGAAACGTCGCTTCGTGCAGCACTCGACGATTTTGCCGAGGCGACGCCGGTGGTTACGATCCCGCGCCTCGTCGTCAGCCAGATCGACGGCTTCTTCGCGCTGTTGCCGGAAGCACCGCTGCCGGCGCTCAACCGCTTCGCCGACGACGTGGTGCGCGACTTCGACCGCTTTCGCGCGCCGTTGACGGAAGCCGAGATCGAACGGCGCAGCCCCGATTCGCTGAAGCCCGACGAGTTCCGCAATCTCTGCCAGTGGGGCTATCCCTATGTCTTCGAGACGTTTCGCTTCCATATGACGCTGTCCGGCCGGGTGTCGTCACAGGAAAGCCCTCGTCTTCGCCTAGCAATCGACAGCCTGTTTGCGGACGTGCTGCAACGGCCGGTGGCGGTGGACGCGCTGACGCTGTTTGTGGAAACTGAACCGGGCGCACCGTTCATGGTGCTGTCTCATCACGCGCTCGGGCGCCGCCCGGCCAGAAGAACTGCCTAAATGACTATTTGCTTTAACCGCATGGTGCGAAGCCAATTCATTTTCAATTGGCTGCAAAATGCTGCAAGGACTGCCTGAAATGACTGCCGAGACCGTTCTTGACAATGCCCGTATTGTGCTGGCCGACCAGATCGTCGAAGGGTCGATCGTGCTGCGCGACGGCATGATCGCCGCCATCGATGCCGGACCCGGCCGCAGCGGCGAGGACATGGGCGGCGACTTCATCATCCCTGGCCTGGTCGAGCTCCACACCGATCATCTCGAAGGCCATTACGCGCCACGGCCGAAAGTGCGCTGGAACCCGATCGCCGCGGTGCTCGCCCATGACGCGCAGGTGGCGACCGCCGGCATCACCACCGTGCTCGACGCCTTGCGTGTCGGCATGGACGAGGATGCCGACCTGACGGCCGCCGACATACGCAAGCTGGCCGACGCGATCGAGGACAGCGTGCAGCAGGACCGGCTCAGGGCCGACCATTTCCTCCATCTGCGTTGCGAGGTTTCGGCGCCGGACTGCATTCCAGCCTTCGCCAATTTCGACGGTGACGAGCGGGTCAGGCTGGCGTCGCTGATGGACCATGCGCCGGGACAGCGGCAATTCGTCGATCTCGAGACCTACGCCTACTACTATCAGCGCAAGCTGAAGCTGACGGATCGCGATTTCCAGAAATTCTGCGAAAAGCGGATGGCGGAATCGGCGAGGAATTCGAGCCCGAACCGCAGCTTCATCGCCGCTGCCTGCCAAGAGCGCGGCATCGTGCTCGCCAGCCATGACGACGCAACAGTCGGCCATGTCGACGAAGCGATCGAGCAAGGTGTGCGCGTCGCCGAGTTCCCCACCACTGAGGAGGCGGCGCGGGCTTCAAAAGAGGCAGGGCTCGGCGTATTGATGGGCGCGCCGAACGTCATGCGCGGCGCGTCGCATTCGGGCAATGTCTCGGCCCGCACGCTGGCCGGCGACGGCCTGCTCGATATCCTGTCATCGGACTACATTCCGTTCAGCCTGATCCAGTCAGCCTTCTTCCTCGGCGACGTGGTCGAAGGTATCTCGCTGCCGCAGGCTGTGGCGATGGTCTCGAAGAACCCGGCCGAGGCGGTCGGCCTCACCGATCGCGGTGTCATCGAGCCCGGCCGGCGCGCCGATCTGGTTCGGGTGCGCGTCGACGACCATGTCCCGGTCGTCCGCACGGTCTGGCGGCAGGGACGCCGAGTCGCATGATGGTGTCGGCATCGGTCGAGCGTGAATTGTCCGCTACGGGATTTCCGATCCGCGACGGTGTCTTCGTCGCCGTCGTCGGGCCGAGCGGTGCCGGCAAGGACACGGTGATCGGCTATGCGCGCGCCGTGTTTGCCGACGAGAGCCGGCTGGAGTTCGTGCGCCGGGTGATCACCCGGCCGAGCGATGCGGCCACCGAGGATCACGATACGCTAGCCGATGCTGCCTTCGTCGAGGCCGAAGCGGATGGCGCCTTCGCCATTTCCTGGGAGGCGCATGGCCTGCGCTACGGCATCCCGGCCGAAGTCGACTGGTCGGTCTCCAACGGCCGTGTCGCGATCGCCAACGTCTCGCGCGCGATCATCCCGGCGCTGCGGGAGCGCTACGCCAATCTGGCTATCGTCGAGATCACGGCTACACCGGAGATCCTGGCCGAGCGGCTGGCATTGCGCGGTCGCGAGTCGCGCGGCGAAGTGCTGGCACGGCTGGCGCGCAGTGCCAATGTGGCGCTGTCCGGACCGGGTGTCACCTCGATCGACAATAGCGGCCCTCGTGAAGCCGCCGGCGAGCGCTTCGCCGAGGTGCTGCGCAAGGCCATGGCCTTCTCCGACATGTCGGGCCTTATCTAAAGTAGCGCCCATCCCGATGCATTCGGTATGGGCGCTACTTGTCTAACCGATATCTTTTTGGAAACCGGTATCCACTTTTCGGGATTATGACCTCATGCGGCGTGCCGGTCCCGACCAGCGTGACGAGTATCCGTGGCAGTGGTTGTCGAAGGCTTCGCTGGCGCATCCGCTGGTGTGTCCAGAACTGCAACGTGGTGCCGATACACCATCTCCCAGCCCTTCCAGCCGGTGAACAGCAGTATGCAGACCACTATGAACGACAAGAGCACACCCCATGGGCGGACCGCGGCTTCGGCGCCTTGCGCATAGCGAAGGTAGAAATTGATCAGTGCCACAACGACCGCGGTCAAGTTGCCCAGCATGTGGTACCAGGCGTCGGACAAGGCGCGAATGCGCGGCTCGTTGAGGAAGTCGATAAAACCGGCTGTCGCAGCGAGAAGGGCCATTACTATGGCTGCCCCGATCAGCCACATCGATGCCCGTGCCCAGAAGGCATCGGCAGTCCCCCAGAAAACCAGGTCGGTGACAAACGCACCGACAAGAAACGCGACAGGAAAAGGTATCAGCATCGGGTGGAGGGGGTGAGTTCCTACTTTGGCGGTACTAACTGGATTCGTGGGCATGGAACGCCTCCGCGTAGCAAAGCTTAAATAAACGCTCAGATACGGGTTTCGTTCCAAATAGAGACCGACCTGAACTGCTGTCGCGAAGCTCCGGCTGACTCTTTCACGCCACCTGCCATGGCCGTCGGCGTATTTCATCCAGCTATTTTTGCGTCACTCAGCGGCAGCACCCGCCACGCCCTTGCGTGTGGCTTCCAGCATCCGCCGCCGCGCCCTGAACACGCCCCATTGCTGGTCGACCAGCACGCCGATGAGGATCACCCCGCCCATGACGGCGAAGTTGAGCGAGGACGGGATGCCGAGCAGGTTGACGAGGTTCTGCAGCTCCTGCAGCAGCACGGTGCCGAGCAGGACGCCGATCAGCGAGCCTTCGCCGCCACGCAGCGAGAAGCCGCCGAGCACCGCGGCCGCGATGGCATAGAGCTCGTAGAACTGGCCGTGGCTCGCCGGCGAGATCGAGCGTGTGTACATGGCGAAATAGATCGCCGACAGCGCCGTCAGCACGCCGCAGATGACATAGGCGGCCATGACGATGCGGCCGGTGCGGATGCCGGAATATTTTGCCGCTTCCTCGTTCTTGCCGATGGCATAGAGATAGCGCCCGAACACCGACCGGTGCAGCACCACCCACATGACGACGGCGATGACGATCAGCGCGATGAAGCTGTTCGGCACGCCCCAGGACCGCCCCGCCGTCAGGAACTCGAGTTCCGGGAAGTTCTGTCCGAAGGCAAAGCCGGCGGTGCCGTCGGCGGTGTAGAAGCGCGCCACGCCGCGATAGATCAACAGGCCGCACAAAGTCACCACGAAAGGCTGCAATTTGAGCCGGGTGATCAGCCAGCCATGCGCCAGCCCGATGATGCCGCCGAGCACCAGGATCAGCGGCAGGGCGACCGGCCAGGCCATGCCGCGCGTGGCGATGAAGTCGATGAACAGCACGCCGAGCAGCGCAACCACCGAGCCGACCGACAATTCGATGCCACCGGTGATGATGACGAAGGCTTGGCCGATCGACAGGATGCCGAACAACCCGATCAGGTTCGAGGTGTTGGCGAGATTGATCGGCAGGAGGAAGCGCGGGTTGATGATTGCCACCACCGCGCCGACCACCAGGATCAGGATCAGCAGGCCGAGATCTTTCTTGCTCATCGTCTTCTCCCAGTGCCTGCGAACTACTTCGGCTGCTTGCCGACCGCCAGCAGCAGCACGTTTTCCTGGCTGAACCGGTCCTTGTCGAGAATGCCGGAGATCTGGCCTTCATGCATGACGGCAATGCGGTCGGAAACGCCGATCACCTCCTCCATGTCGCTGGAGATCATCAGCACGGCGACGCCGGCATCGGCCAACGCCCGCATCAGCCCGTAGATCTCGGCCTTGGCGCCGATGTCGATGCCGCGCGTCGGCTCGTCGAGGATCATCACCTTCGGCTTCATCGCCAGCCATTTGGCCAGCACGACCTTTTGCTGGTTGCCGCCCGACAGCGTGCCGGTGCGCGTCTGGACGGAGGGCGCCCTGATGCCGAGAT
The DNA here is from genome assembly GCF_040323505.1 of Mesorhizobium sp. M0040. Lineage (NCBI taxonomy): Bacteria > Pseudomonadati > Pseudomonadota > Alphaproteobacteria > Hyphomicrobiales > Phyllobacteriaceae > Mesorhizobium > Mesorhizobium sp. M0040. Next base: position 134,093 of record NZ_JAMYVA010000012.1, on the reverse strand, counting down.
CGGTCTTCTGCTTCTCGGCGGTGGCGGCCTCCGCGCCGGCCGAGACCAGCGAGCGCCGCGAATGCGCCGGCAGATTGGGCAGCGAGATGTTCTGGGCGATCGACAGATCGAGCAGGATGCCGGTCAGCTTGCGGTCTTCGGGGACGAGGAAAATACCGTTGGCCACTGCGTCCGCGGCCGAACCAAGAACCAGATCTTTTCCGTCAAGCTGGAACGAGCCGCCAAAGCTCTTGTCGATGCCGAACAGAACGCGCGCCAGCTCCGTCCGGCCCGAGCCGACGAGACCGGCGAGGCCGAGGATCTCGCCATGCCTGACGTCGAGGTCGACGGGCCGGTCGGGATAGGCAGCGGTGCGAATGGCCTTGACCGACAGCGCGACAGAGCCCGGCGGGCGCGCCGATTCCGCGGCCTTCTCGCGCTCCTTCAGCATGCGGCCGATCATCAGCTTGACCATCTGGTCGTGATTGATGGCGCTCTTCGGCAAGGTTCCGGCGAGCATGCCGTCCCTGAGCACGACGACGCGGTCGGCGACGCGCTCGACCTCGTGCAGGCGGTGCGAGATGAAAATGACGCTGATGCCGTCTGCCTTCAGCGCCTTGATGACACCGAGCAGCTTGTCGGTTTCGGCGATCGGCAGGCTCGATGTCGGTTCGTCGAGGATGACCAACCGCGCCTTGATCGACAGCGCCTTGGCGATCTCGACCATTTGCTGCTGGGCCAGCGACAGCGCCGACACCGGCGTATCGGCCGAGAAATTGGCGCCCACGCGTTTGAGCAGCGGCGCCGCCAGCGCTCGCAGCCTGGCGCGGTCGACCAGCCTGAACGGGCCGGCGCGCAGCGGTTCGCGGCCGAAGAAGATATTGGCGGCGACGTCGAGGTTCTCGAACAGGTTGAGTTCCTGGTGGACGAAGGCGATACCCGAACCGATGCTGGCCTCGACGGTCAGACTGTCATGGGCGACGCCATCGACGGTGATGGTGCCGGTGTCCGGCCGGGTCACGCCGCCGAGGATCTTCATCAGCGTCGATTTGCCGGCGCCGTTTTCGCCGACCAGGCCGATGACCTCGCCGGGCCTGACCTCGATCGAGAACCCGTCCAGCGCGACAACGCCGGGATAGGTCTTGCGCACGCCGTCGAGGCTCAGGAACGGAGCGGCCGTGGATGCAACGATGGATGGATCGGAATAATTCATCACGCCTGACAGCAGCCGGTGAGCCGTTTTGGCCTCAGACTGACGGGCCTTGCGAGGCGCGTCAATAGAATCGCCGGCTCAGGGCGAACCCTTGAGCCGGCGCAACCTAATTCGCTCAGTTTCCCGACATCGCCTTGAGGTTGGCGGCGTAGGCGTCGACATCGTCCTTGCCGATGATCTTGGTCGGCACGATGATCAGGCCATCGGCGGGCACGCCCGACTTGTCGCCCTCGAGATAGGCGGCCATCAGCTTCATGCCCTGATAGGCCCATTCGAAAGGCTGCTGTACGACGGTAGCGGCGACGGTGCCTTCCTTGACGCCGCCCAGCGTGATCGGATCGTCGTCGAAGCCGACGACGGTGATCTGGCCGAGCTTGCCGGCATCGCGCAGCGCTTCATAGATGCGCGGCGTGTTGTAGGAATAGAAGCCGACCATGCAGGTGACGTCGGGGCTGGCGACCAGCGCGTCCTCGACGTTCTTCTTGGCGCGAGCCTGATCGATGTCGTCGCCACGCACGTCGACCAATTCGATCTTGGTGCCGGCGAGACCGTCCTTCATGCCCTGGATACGTTCCTTGGCATTGTCGGCGCCGAGCAGGCCGACGAAGCCGAGGCACTTGCCGCCGTCAGGCATTGCCTTCTTGGCGATCTCTGCCGCCTGCTTGCCGGCATCGACATTGGAAGAGCCGATATAGGCGACACGCTTGGTCTGCGGTGCGTCGCTGTCGGTGGTGAACAACGCCGTTTCCGAGGCGATCTTGTTCAGCCCGTCGGTCGACGTCTTGGGATCGACGGCCGAGACCATGATCGCCTTCACGCCGGCCGTCACCAGATCGTCCATCAGGCGCTGCTGGATGGCGACCGAGGACTGCTCCGGATATTTGAGCTCCAGATTGTAATTGGGCAGTTCGCCTTGAGCCTTCTTGACGCCGGCTTCGGCCGCCTTCCAGAAATCGGAAGCGCCGTTGACGACGAAGGCCAGAGTCGGCTTGTCGTCGGCCCGCGCAATTGCGCTGGCGGAAAGGCCGAGCAGCAGGGCCGCAGCGGCGACGGACGCATTTCGTATCACAGATTTCATATTCAACCTCCCATTTTGACTCAGTAATTTTCACTGATGATGAACGTGCCGGCGCGGCTTGGACGCCCTCCTCCTCAAGGGTTTCCGGCAACGAAGAATGACGCCATTCCAGCCGCTATCGTCGACTTTAGAGACTCATTCGCCGTTCGTAAATAGTCCGATTTGTCTGACATTTCCGGGAGCGGCAGGCAAGCTTCGACTGACGAGAACCGTCCGATACCAGGCTGACTTGCGTTCCGAACATGCGCGGTCTGACGTCGTCCGGGCATGATGGATTGACGTTATAGGGATGCCAGATATTAGTAAAGAGTATTAGTTTGGTCGGGATTCTCGCCACAAACGAGAGAGGCCTCCCCAGTCGCAACCGTTTTGGATCGGGGTCTAAATCGCCTAAGAGGGTCGATTATATCTATTAGTATCGCTTCGCCCTATAAATGCGAGATTCGCGAGACCAATGACATGAACGAACCACTGCGTGATCCCGTCCTTGAGGGTACCAGGCGGCGCAAGCTGTCCGGGAAAAATCCCAAGGGCCGCGTTACCATGACCGACATCGCCAGGGCCGCAGGCTGTTCGCAGGCGACGGTTTCGTTCGTGCTCAACAACACGCCGGGCATCAGGCTGTCGCAGCAAACCCGAGAGCGGGTGATCGAGACGGCGCGAACGCTGGGCTATTCGCCGCCCGTGTTTTCTGCCTTGCGAGCCCCGGTTGCCGCATTCGACGGGCTGGATGGCGTGATCGGCTTCGCCGTCGACCAGTTGGCGACCAGCCCGGAGGCGGTCGTCGCCATTGAAGGGGCGCGGCAAGCCTCGTGGAACGCCGGCAATGTAGTGTTGGTGGCGCAGACCATGGGCGACGAGATGATGGAGCCCCGGGCCATCGCGGCACTGACCAAGCGGGGCATTTCGGCGCTGATCTACATGACCATTTTCACCCGCGAGATCGTCGCGCCGGACTATCTCTACGGCCTCGACATTCCGGTCATCCTGCTCAACTGCTACACCGCCGACTATGCCTTCCCCGCCGTGGTGCCGAGCGAGATCGCCGGCGGCCAGAGCTCGACCCGGCACCTGATCAGCCATGGGCACAGACGTATCGCCACCATCACCGGCGAGCCCTGGATGCAAGCGGCGCAGGACCGCCTGAAGGGCTACCGCCGGGCGCTGGCGACGGCCGACATTCCGTTCGACCCGGCGCTGGTCGTCGAAGGCGACTGGTCGGCGAGCGCCGGCTATGCCGCGACCGTCAAGCTCTTGGCGCTGAAGGACCGGCCGACCGCGATCTTCTGCCAGAACGACCGCACCGCAATCGGCTGCTACGAGGCGCTGAAGGAGGCCGGCCTGCACATCCCCCGGGATATTTCGGTGATCGGTTATGACGACGAGGAGATCGCGCGGCATCTGTTCCCGCCGCTGACGACGTCGATCCTGCCGCATATGGCGATGGGACAATGGGCGATCGAGCAGCTCGAAGTCCCCGCTGCTCCCGGTCGTGGCCGCTATCCCATCACAAAGCTTGAATGCCCGCTGGTGGAGCGGGAGTCGGTTGGCGCTCTGGCGGGCTGAGGCGAGAGCGCCGGCGATCGACAATGGCACAGGCTTGACATCGGGCCCGGCATATACCCGATTGATTTCATGAGATTGCAAAGCTGCTACAATTTTCAGGACTTCCGCCGGCTGGCAAAACAGCGCCTGCCAGGTCCGATCTTCAATTATATCGATGGCGGCGCGGACGACGAGACGACGCTGCGGCGCAACACGGCGGCGTTCGAGGACTGCGATCTCGTCCCCAACGTCCTTGCCGGCGTCGGACAGGTCGACATGTCGGTCACCGTCATGGGCCAGAAGCTGGCGATGCCGGTCTATTGTTCGCCGACGGCTCTCCAGCGACTGTTTCACCATAGCGGCGAGCGCGCCGTCGCCGCGGCGGCGGAGAAGTTCGGCACGATGTTCGGCGTCTCGTCGCTCGGCACGGTCAGCCTGGAGGAAGTCCGCAAGCACAGGACGCCGCAGGTCTATCAGTTCTATTTCCACAGGGATCGCGGCCTGAACCGCGCCATGATGGAGCGCGCCAAGACGTCCGGCGTCGAGGTGATGATGCTGACCGTCGACAGCGTCACCGGCGGAAACCGTGAGCGCGACCTGCGGACCGGCTTTTCCATCCCCTTTCGGCTTACGCCCGGCGGCATGATGCAGTTTGCGATCAAGCCGAGATGGGCTATCGACTATTTGACGCACGAAAAGTTCAGCCTGCCGCAGTTGGACGGCCATATCGATCTCGGCGGCGGAGCGCTTTCCATCAGCCGCTATTTCACCGAGATCCTCGACCCGTCGCTGGATTGGAAGGACGTCGAGGACATGGTCCGCTTCTGGAACGGCCAGTTTTGCCTGAAGGGGATCATGAGCGTCGCCGATGCCAGAAAGGCGGTCGACATCGGCTGCACCGGTATCGTTCTGTCAAATCATGGCGGCAGACAGCTGGACGGCTCGCGCAGCCCCTTCGACCAACTGTCGGAGATTGCCGACGCGGTGGGCGACAAGATAGACGTGATCATCGACAGCGGCGTCCAGCGCGGCACGCATGTGCTGAAGGCCCTGTCGTTGGGCGCCAAGGCCGTCGGCGTCGGGCGCTACTATCTCTTCCCGCTGGCAGCCGCCGGACAGGCCGGCGTCGAACGGGCGCTCGGCCTGATGCGAACCGAGATCGAACGCGACATGCGGCTGATGGGATGCAGGTCGGTGGCAGAGCTTTCCAGGGGGAATGTGCGGTTTAGGTGATAGAGCCGGGAAGTGGCGCACGGCATAAGCTTTTTCGAAGTGCGATACTATACCGACCTGCCGCCGCTCCTGCCGTCCGTTTCGAAGACAGTCTCGCCGGAAACAGCATCCGTATATCCGCCCTCAAGCTGCTGCAACGTATGGCGGAACCGATCAAGATTGCCCAGCATTTTGGGCCTGGCATCGACCATGTGCTGAAAAGTGTCCCACTCTCCAATCGAGAAGAAGGCGCCATCTCCCGATTTGATGAGAGCCATTTTTCGCAATCCCTCGAAATTGCGCGGAGCGCTGCTGAACAGGTCGATGAATTCATCTTCACTACCCGGCTTGACCCGGAAGCGGACGCTGTTGAATGCCGTCATGTACGTTCCCCCGTGAAAGAACTCGAATATGCGAGGCCCTAACGCACCTCGAACCCTTCGAACAGGTGTACAGGAAAATCGGAAGGTTGGCTTCAGTCACCTCTGGCCGAAAGCCCCGTTTCTGGCGCTATTTTGTCAGGAAGAGGACGACGCTCGATCTCAATCGGTACGCCTTTCCGACCGGCAATGAAACGCGCTGTTAACGCCGTTCGCGGGTGACAGGATGTTGGCCGCAGTTCGAAGGTATAATCTGCGTCTCGCTGTCAGTTGCGGAGGCGAAAATGAATTTGGTTCGGATTGCGCTCTTGTGCACGGCCATGATCGACCTTGGAATGCCGGCCGTTCGCGCTGAGGATCGGCCTGTGCCGCAGAACAATAAAGCCGCAACAACGCAGCCGCCCGTTCATTGTGAAGGCCAAAATTGTCTCCCGCCGGCGAAAGATCCCGTGCAGGAATGCACTGGCCAGGATTGCACGCCAGGCCCGCCGACTGAACCGGGCCCGGAGATTAAGCAGGCCGACTGAGCAGCATTAGCTGACGATCCCCTTTTTGGCATGGATGGCGCTCAGCCCTCGCGACTTTCCGGCCACCGGTGGTAGATTCTGCTACCTATGTTCCCGGGGTAGGCATGAGTTTAATGGCGCGCCCGAAGAGATTCGAACTCCTGACCCCCAGATTCGTAGTCTGGTGCTCTATCCAGCTGAGCTACGGGCGCGCAACAGGCCATGCTTTGCATAGCCCCGCGATCCGATCCTGGCGACCGGCCGCGAATGTGAGCTGTTCCCTAGCGACTGAATTTGCGAAAAGCAAGCCGATCCTGGCCAAAAGTTTTGCCGTCATGTTTTGCCCTCATGCGCCGGCCGGCGAAGGCAAGATCGCGTCACGCGGCGGCCGAGCCGATAGGTCGTCGTCTTGGATCAGTCATTTGCCAATCGGAACGGCCCGTAACGAAACACGCCGTTGCACAGCGGCCGAGCCGATGGCTCGTAGTCTCGGACCAACCATTTGCGAATTGAAACGGTCCGTAACGAAACGGTTCGTTACGCCGGGCGGCGCAGACCGTTGCGGGCTTGGTCGAGCCGGACCGGCTGGTCGGGAATGGTGACCGCGAATGTGGTGCGGCCGCCGATGCTTTCGACCAGCTCCACCGTGCCGCCATGGGCGCGGATCAATTCATGGGCGATCGCCAGGCCAAGGCCGGTGCCGCCGCTGCGGGCCGAGCCGCGAAATGCCGCGAACAGGTTTTCTCGCGCCTTTGGCGGCAGGCCGGGGCCGGTGTCGGTGACGACGATGCGGCTGACGCTGCCGATGCGCTCGGCCGATATGGTCAAGCGGCGCACCACGGCGCTCTCGGTATCGGCCGCCATCGCCTGCACGGCGTTGCGGCTAAGATTGGTGAGCACGCGGAACAGCTGGTCGGAATCGGCGTCGACCTCGAGCACCGGATCGACGGCGTTGACGAATTCGATGCCGCATTCGATGTCGAGCAGGCCCTGGACGTCCTCGACCAGCTGGCGCAGCCGCAGCCTGCGGCGCGACGGCGGCGGCTCCTGGGTGCGGCCATAGGCCAGCACGCCCTCCGAGTAGGACACCGCACGGTCGAGCGCGCGCAGCAGTTTTGGCGCGAAGGCCTGCACGGTCGGGTCCTTGACCTGGCGCAGGCGGTCCGACATCAGTTGCGCCGAGGCGAGGATGTTGCGCATGTCGTGGTTGATCTTCGACACGGCCAGGCCGAGATCGGCCAGGTGCTTCTGCTCGGTCAGCATCTTCTGCAGCCGCTCCTGCATCTGCGACAGCTCGCGTTCGGCGACGCCGATCTCGTCGGCCCGGGCGGCGGGGTGAATGATGCGGCCGGGGTCGTCGGGCGCCTCGGAAAAGGACAGCATCGAGCGTGTCATCGTCCTGATCGGGCCGATCATGATCAGGTCTATCGCGGCGTAGACCAGCATGGCGGTGAACAGCGAGATCAGCAGCGAGACGAAGGCGACGTTGCGCGAATAGATCAGCATGGCATTGCGCAGGCGGTGGTCGGGCATGATCAGCTCGAATTCTTTGTCGCTGTCGCCGACCGGCCCGAAAACGCGCAGCATCCGCTTGCCGCCGAAAAACAGCGTGTCCAGCGCGCCGGTCATACCCTCGATCATGCCGACATTGGCGATATCGATATGCTCGTCGACCTGCGGCGGCATTTCGGCCACGACCAGAAGCCGCGAGACGCCGCCGTCGCGCACGGCGATCGCCTTGGCGCCGATCGCCATCAGTACGTCGTTCTGGGCGGCACGCGACAGCGAGGCAGGTTCGCCCTGCACTAGGACGATGGAAACCGCGGCGGCGGTGCTCAGCCTCTCCTTCAGCCAACTCAGCCTGTAGCTGGCGATCCAGGGCACGAAGATGAGGATTTCGGCCAAGAGCACGAAGACGATGGTGAGCAGCAGCAACTTGGTCGACAGGCCGCGCGCCAGCGGCACCCTGCGGGTGGCCGCCTTCGCCTGGGCGATGCTTTCGTCGGTTGCTGGGACTTCACTCATGCTCGTCGTCACGGCTGCCTGTCATCACGGCTGCTTGTCTTAGGGACTGCTCGTCTTCACGATCGCTTGATCGGGTGAGATTAGGCGATTGCGGCTTTTTTGCCAAATTCATCCTTGGTCGAAGCCGGACAAAGGGCCGCAAGACTTCAATGCCGGTCCGACAATGCCGGCCCGACACGCTGGATTGACTTCCAAAACCCTTCTTTCTATAAGCCCGCTCACGCTCGGGCCATTCGTCCCGGCGCGGTTTCGATCGCGCCTAAACCGGCCCGGCAAAGCTCCTGTTACAAAGTGACAGAATCAAGAAGGGCCGCACCCCGCGGTATTTAAACAAATGAAGCGTACTTACCAGCCGTCCAAACTCGTCCGCAAACGCAGGCACGGTTTCCGCGCCCGCATGGCCACCAAAGGTGGCCGCGGCGTCGTCGCAGCCCGCCGCAACCGCGGCCGCAAGCGTCTCAGCGCCTGAGCACCAAGCGAGAGACAAGATCGTTGCCCGCAACCGGCAAGCCAACGGGTGCCCATCCCAAGCGGCTTCTGAAGCGCGCGGAATTCCTGGCTGTCCGCCGCGGCGAAAAGCGCCGCGGGCGGCTTTTCCTCGTCGAGGTCCTGGGCCGCGGCGACAGCGAGGCGCCGCGCGTCGGCTACACCGTCACCAGGAAGGTCGGCAACGCCGTCGTTCGCAACCGCATCCGGCGGCGGCTCAGAGAGGCCGTGCGCACGCATGCCGTGGATGACATGGCGCCGGGCAATGATTATGTCATCGTCGGGCGCGAAGACGTGCTTACCACTCCGTTCGGCCAGTTGAAGGCCGAACTCTCCCGCAGATTGCGTGGAACACGATAGGCCAAGGGCTTCGATGGAAAACAACCGCAACTTCTTCATCACCATCGCACTGTCGGTGCTGATCCTGGCGCTTTGGCAATATTTCTATGTGATGCCGCGCAGCGAGATGCAGCGCGAAGCCGCCCGCATCGAAGAGCAGCGCGTGGCGGAGCAGAAGAAGGCCGCCCAAGGCACCAGCCCGGGCGCCACCGAAACACCGGTGCAGCCCGGCGCCATTCCGAGCGCGCCTGGCGGCGACGCAGTGACGCCGGCCGGCCGCGACCAGGCGATTGCCTCGACCAGCCGCGTCAAGATCGACACGCCGAGCCTCGAAGGCTCGATCAACCTCACCGGTGCGCGCCTCGACGACCTCCGGCTCAAGCATTACAGGGAGACGGTCGACAAGACTTCGCCCGAGATCGCGTTGCTCAACCCGGCGTCCCTGCCGAACGGCTATTTCGCCGAGATCGGCTTTTCCGGCACGCCGGATGTGGGCAGGCTGCCCGGCCCCGACACGGTCTGGCAGACCGACGGCAATGCGACGCTGACGCCGGCGACGCCAGTGACGCTCACCTTCACCAACGACAAGGGCCTGACCTTCAAGCGCACCTTCTCGGTCGACAGCCAATATATGTTCACCGTGTCCGACACGGTTCAGAACGGCGGCTCGGCGCCCGCGACGTTGTCGAACTATGGCCGCGTTACGCGTTTCGACAAGCCGGCTATCGCCAGCACCTATGTGCTGCACGAGGGCCTGATCGGCGTTACCGGAAGCGAGGGCCTGCAGGAATACAAATACTCCAGCGTCGAATCGGACAAGGAATACAAGCCAGGCAAGTCGACCGACGGCTGGCTAGGCATCACCGATAAATATTGGGCGGTGACCCTGGTGCCGCCTGCCGGCCGCGAATTTCAGCCCAAATTCTCTTATTTCGAGTTCAAAAGCGGGCCCCACCCGCACAGCTACCAGTCCGATTTCCTGTCCGATCCGGTCACGATCGCTCCCGGGCAATCGACGACCGTGGAATCGGAGATATTCGCCGGCGCCAAGGAAGTTTCGACGATCAACGCCTATGAAAAGGACCGTCATATCCGTCAGTTCGACCTCCTGATCGACTGGGGCTGGTTCTATTTCATCACCAAGCCGATGTTCTGGCTGATCGACACGCTTTACAAATTCTTCGGCAATTTCGGTCTGGCGATCCTCGCCACCACCGTCATCGTCAAGGCGCTGTTCTTCCCGCTCGCCAACAAGTCCTATGCGTCGATGGCGAACATGAAGAAGGTGCAGCCCAAGATGCTCGAGATCCGCGAGAAATACGCGGACGACAAGATGAAGCAGCAGCAGGCGATGATGGAGCTCTACAAGACCGAGAAGATCAATCCGCTCGCCGGCTGCTGGCCGGTGGCATTGCAGATCCCGGTGTTCTTCTCGCTCTACAAGGTGCTCTACATCACCATCGAAATGCGGCACGCGCCGTTCTTCGGCTGGATCCAGGATCTGGCGGCGCCGGACCCGACATCGATTTTCAACCTGTTCGGGCTGATCCCCGTTACCTTGCCGCACATGCTGATGATCGGCGTCTGGCCGCTGATCATGGGCGTGACGATGTTCCTGCAGATGCGCATGAACCCGACGCCGCCGGACCCGACGCAGGCGGCGATCTTCACGTGGATGCCCGTGATCTTCACCTTCATGATGGCGGGTTTTCCGGCCGGCCTCGTCATCTACTGGGCCTGGAACAACACGCTGTCGATCCTGCAGCAGGGCGTGATCATGAAGCGGCAAGGCGCCAAGATCGAATTGTGGGACAATCTGGTCGCGCTGTTCCGTAAGAAACCGTCGCCGGCGGAATAGCCGGCACTCCGACGATGCGAGACCAAAAAGCCCCGGTTCGTCCGGGGCTTTTTGCACAAGCTGCCCGCCTGGATTAAGCGATTGGTACTGCCGGACGGATCGCGCTATTTTGACCTGGCTGGCAGTTGCTCGACGGAGCTCGATATGACCGGACCCAATCCATCGATCAAGCATCCGATCCCGTTGCACACACGCGTCGGCTTTCTGAAACCGCTGGTGACGGCGCCGAATATCGAGATTGGCGACTTTACCTATTATGACGACCCTGACGGACCCGACAAATTCGCCGAAAAATGCGTGCTGCATCATTATCCGTTCATCGGCGACAGGCTGCTCATCGGCAAGTTCTGCGCCATTGCCGAGGGTGCGCGCTTCATCATGAACGGCGCCAATCACGCCATGTCCGGCTTTTCGACCTATCCGTTCAACATCTTCGGCCATGGCTGGGAAGAAGGTTTCGACCCGGCGACATGGTCGAAGGAGGTGCGCGGCGATACAATCGTCGGCAACGACGTCTGGATCGGCATGGAAGCGGTGATGCTGCCCGGCGTGAAGATCGGCGACGGCGCCATCGTCGCGGCAAAGTCGGTGGTGACGCACGATGTGCCAGCCTATGCGATCGTCGCCGGTAATCCGGCCAAAGTGGTGAAGATGCGCTTCGATGACAGGACCATCCGGCGGCTGCTGGCGCTGGCGTGGTGGCACTGGCCGGTGGAAAAGATCAGCCGCAATCTCGGTGCCATTCGTGGCAGCAACATTTTTCTTCTGGAGGCAGCGGTTTGAACGCGTTGAACAAGACCACGATCGGCATCGAATTGTTCACGCGAGCCTGGATCTTCATCCGCGGCGTGCCGGCGATGAAATTCCTGCCGCCGGAGGGTCCACCCGAGATCGCCTTTGCCGGCCGCTCCAATGTCGGCAAATCGTCGCTGATCAACGCGCTGGTCAACCAGAAGGGGCTGGCGCGCACCTCCAACACGCCGGGCCGCACGCAAGAACTCAACTATTTCGTGCCGGGCGGATTTTCGGGAGAGGGCGCCGATCTGCCGCCGATGGCCCTGGTCGACATGCCGGGCTATGGCTACGCCACGGCGCCGAAGGAAAAGGTCGACGAGTGGACGAAGCTCGTGTTCGACTATCTGAAGGGCCGGGTGACGCTGAAGCGCGTCTACGTGCTGATCGATGCCCGCCATGGCATCAAGGCCAAGGACGACGAGGTGCTGTCGCTGCTCGACAAGGCGGCGGTGTCGTATCAGATCGTGCTGACCAAGACCGACAAGATCAAAGCGGCGGGGGTACCGCGGCTGATCGAGGAAACGCTCCAGAAGATCAAGAAACGCCCGGCGGCATTTCCCTTCGTGCTCGCCACGTCGTCGGAAAAGAGCGAGGGCCTCGAGGAATTGCGTGCGGCGATCGTGCTCGCCGCCAACGGCGGATAGGCAACGGACTCCGACGGCTGGTCAGGCGGGGCTGGAGGCCCGTTCCTGCTCTGCAAGCTGTTCGGTGCCGTAGGCCTTCAGGAACACATCGACGCCCGACCTGACGATGTGTTCGATCTCGGCCGCACTTGGCGCCTTGGTGCGATAGGCGAAAATGCACTGGCGGAAAAGACCGGCCAGACACAGCTCGGTGAACTGATAGGCGGCAAGCTCGACGTCGTCGATCTTCAGCAGGCCGCGTTCGATAGCCATGTTGAGGAAAACGACAACCCTGTCATGGCCGCGCTTCGGGCCGCGTTCGTAAAATCGCGCGCCAAGCTCCGGGATGCGTTCCGACGCGCCGATCACCGTCCGCTGCGCCAGGATGACCCTCGCTGAAGTGATCTTCATGGACAGCACGATGCCGAACTTCACCAGCGTCTGGCGAAGGTCGCCAATCTGGTCGAGCACTTCGTACATGTTCTTGAAAATCGTGCCGCGCTCTTCCTCGATCAGCGCTTCGAACAGCTCTTCCTTGTTGGCGAAGTAGACATAGATGGTGCCCTTGGACACGCCGGCCTCGCGCGTAATGTCGTTCATCGACGCGGCTTCGAAGCCCTTGTCGATGAAGACACGGCGCGCACCCTCGATGATCTGGCTGCGCTTGACCGGGTCTTGCCCCGCGGCCGGGCGGCCGCGCGGCAGACTGTCCAGCAGATCGCACTGGTCCTTGCCGGCGCTGGGCAATGGGCCTGAATCAGGCAAAGGAGCGGCCTTGGGGGCTTCGGCCATAATGTCACACCTCGTAAAATAATTCGAACCATCCGGTTCGATTGCTCTTGATATGGGCCTCTTTAAGCGCTAAGTCAACGTCGAGATCGAACCGAACGGTTCAGTCTGACGAAATTCAGCGCCAGTTAATTTAGAGAGATATCATGTCCTCGAACGCGCCCACCAGTGCCGAAGTCCGCCCCTTCCCCAGTGCCAAGGTCCAGCCTGCGATCGAAGCGCCGGAAACCCCTCACAAGCCCGCCGACGTAACCCCGCTGGCTCCCGCCAAGAAGAAGCGCTCGATGCGCTCGATGTTGTTGCCCATCATCGGCCTGGCCATGCTGGGTGCCGGCGCCTGGTATGGCTATGATTACTGGACCGACGGGCGCTTCATGATCTCGACCGACGACGCCTATGTCCAGGCCGACACGGCGTTCATCTCGCCAAAAATCTCGGGCTATGTCGATCAGGTCAAAGTGACCGAGAACCAGCAGGTGAAGGCTGGCGACCCGCTGCTGATCGTCGATGACGGCGACTACAAGATAGCCGTTGCCCAGGCCGAGGCGCAGATCGCCACGTTGAGCAAGACGCTCGACCGCATCGATGCCCAGACCGAGGCGGCGCGCGCCTCGCTCAAGCAGGCGCAGGCGCAGAAGACCGCCGACCAGGCCGCGGCCGATAATGCGAAGCGAGCTCAGGTTCGTGCCGCCCAGTTGCTCAAGACCCGCGTCGGTACCCAGGCCCAGTTGGACGATGCCCAGACGGCGGTCGAGCAAGCCAATGCCGCACTAGCCGGCGCCGACGCGCAGATCGCCGCGGCTCAGGCCAATATCGGCGTGCTCCAGGCGCAGCGGGCGGAATCGGCAAGCACGCTGGCCTCGCTGCAGCCTGCCCACGACAAGGCGGTGCGGGATCTGTCCTTCACCGTGCTGCGCGCACCTTATGACGGCGTGGTCGGCAACCGCTCGGTCGAGCAGGGCGACCTGATCAGCCCCGGACAGAAGCTCGCCGTCATCGTGCCAATGGACAAGCTCTACATCGTCGCCAACTTCAAGGAGACCCAGCTTGCCCGGCTCGTGCCTGGTGAAAAGGTCAGAGTGTCGGTCGACGCGATCGACGGTCAGGACATCGAGGGTACCGTGTCGTCGCTGGCCCCGGCTTCGGGAGCAGTGTTCTCGCTCCTGCCGCCGGAGAACGCCACAGGCAATTTCACCAAGGTGGTGCAGCGCGTTCCGGTTCGCATCGACGTGCCCGCGGATGTGCTGAAGACGGGCAAGCTGCGCGCCGGCCTGAGCGTCGTCGTCGCCGTCGACAGCCGCACCGCGCCTTCGGCATCGAAGTAAAGCGGAACCGGGAGCAAGGGTCATGGCGACCGCAACCCTAACTGCAGGATCGGCGCCGGCGCCAGCCATGCCGGTGCCGGTCGACCACATCTCGACGCGCCGCGTCATCGCCTTCCTGGCAATGGTGTTCGGCATGTTCATGGCCATCCTGGATATCCAGATCGTCTCGGCCTCGCTGGCCGAGATCCAGGCGGGCCTGAGCGCCAGTTCGGACGAGATTCCGTGGGTGCAGACGGCGTATCTGATTGCCGAGGTGGTAATGATCCCGCTGTCGGGCTTCCTCAGCCGGATGCTGTCGACGCGGGTGCTGTTCACAATCTCGGCGGCAGGTTTCACCGCGGCCAGCGCGCTGGCGGCGACCGCAACCAATATCGACCAGATGATCGTCTACCGCGCCGTGCAGGGCTTCATCGGCGGCGGCATGATCCCGAGCGTCTTTGCAGCCGCCTTCACCATCTTCCCGCCGTCGCGTCGCGCCATCGTCTCGCCGATGATCGGCCTGGTGGCGACGCTGGCGCCAACCATCGGCCCGACCGTCGGCGGCTATATCAGCCATGCCATGTCCTGGCACTGGCTGTTCCTGGTCAACGTCGTGCCCGGCATCCTGGTGACGACGGCCGCCTGGTCGCTGATCGACTTCGACAAACCCAATCTCAAGCTGTTCAGCAAGTTCGACTGGTGGGGGCTTGCCGGCATGGCCGCCTTCCTGGGCTGCATGGAATATGTGCTGGAGGAAGGTCCCAATAACGACTGGCTGCAGGATCAGGCGGTGTTCATCTGCGCCGTCATCATGACCTTCGGCGCGGTGCTGTTCTTCTGGCGCGTGTTCACCGCCGAGGAGCCGATTGTCGACCTGAGGGCTTTCAGCAATATCAATTTTGCCTTCGGCTCGCTGTTCTCCTTCGTCGTCGGCATCGGCCTCTACGGTCTGACCTATCTTTATCCGGTGTTCCTGGGGCGGATCCGCGGCTACGATTCGATGATGATCGGCGAGGCGCTGTTCGTCAGCGGCCTGGCCATGTTCTTCACTGCGCCGATCTCCGGCATCCTGTCGAACAAGATGGACCCGCGCATCATGATGATGATCGGCTTCTTCGGCTTCGCCACGGGGACCTGGTGGATGACGCATCTCACCGCCGACTGGGATTTCTATGAACTGCTGATCCCGCAGATCCTGCGCGGCTGCTCGATGATGCTTTGCATGGTGCCGATCAACAACATTGCGCTCGGAACCTTGCCGCCGGAGCGGCTGAAGAATGCGTCTGGCCTGTTCAACCTGACCCGCAATCTCGGCGGCGCCGTCGGCCTGGCAGTCATCAACACCGTGCTGATCGACCGCAATGCCTTCCACTACGCCAGGCTCTCCGAGCACGTGCAATGGGGAAGTGCCGCTGCGCAGCAGAAGCTGCAGAACATGACGCTCAACTTCGAGCAGACCGCCGGGCTCGACGCCTCCAAGGCGGCCATCTCCAAACTGTCAGGCATGGTCCAGCAGCAGGCGTCGCTGCTGTCGTTCATGGACGTATTCTTCATGCTGACGGTTTTGTTCGCGACGCTTGGGCTCTTCACCCTGGTGATCCGCAAGCCAGCCGCTCAGGGCGGCGGTGGCGGAGGCCATTGAGGCGCGCTGGATCCCCCGCCTGGCGCCCTCGCGCATGACCCCGAAAAGCGATTTTTGGGGTCATGCGCAAAATCAACCATTACGAAGTCCTCTCGCGCTCCGACAAAGTCAGGGTCGCAGCCGTCCTCACGCCGTCGCCGGCTTGAAGGTCAAGGCAACGCCATTGATGCAGTGTCGCAACCCGGTCGGCGGCGGACCGTCGTCGAATACGTGGCCGAGATGGCCGCCGCAGCGGCGACAATGGACCTCCGTGCGGGTCATGCCCAAAGACCTGTCCACGGTCTTGCCGACGGAATTCGGGATTTCCTGCCAGAAGCTCGGCCAGCCTGTGCCGGAATCGAACTTGGTCTCTGACGAATAGACCGGCAGGCCGCAGCCGGCGCAAGCGAAGATGCCTTTGCGGTGCTCGTTGAGCAGCGGACTGGTGCCCGGGTATTCCGTGCCCTCCTTGCGCAGCACATTGAAGGCCGCGTCGGACAGGATGGCGCGCCACTCGGCTTCGGTCTTGGTAACCTCGAAAGTCTCAGCCGCGCGTGCATCCTGGGCTCCGCCCATGCGCAGCGCGGTGGCGCCTGCGACAACGCCAATGGCTGCCGCACCACTCAAAAGAAGCTCGCGACGGTTCATGGCCATTCCTCCTGTCATTGCTTGTGCCAAATTCGACCGCCACACGGAAATCAAAAGCCGGTGACGATCGCTGTCCTCAAAGCGGGACTCCGCGCCTATCCACATCTTGCGTGAACGGCGCGGAGCGTGCGCAGGGAGGCCCTTAGCGATATCTTCGCCGGCAGCGTGCGTTTGTTACATCTTCGGCAGGAGAACCTTGTCGACGACGTGGATGACGCCGTTGGACTGCTCGACATCGGCGATCGTCACATTGGCGACGTTGCCGTTCTCGTCGGTCACGGTGACCTTGCCGCCGTCGGCCTTGAGCGACAGTTCGCAACCACCGACCGTCTTCACCTTGTGGGTGCCGCCGTCGTTCTTGACCATCTTGGCGACGTCGGCGGCCATCGCTTTGGCGCCGATGACATGGCAAGTCAGGATCTTGACGAGCTTGTCCTTGTTTTCAGGCCTGAGCAGCGTCTCCACCGTGCCGGCTGGAAGTGCCGCAAAGGCCTCGTTGGTCGGCGCGAACACAGTGAAGGGGCCAGCGCTTTGCAGTGTATCGACCAGGCCGCCTGCCTTGACGGCAGCGACCAGCGTCGTGTGGTCCTTCGAGTTGACAGCATTTTCGACGATGTTTTTCTGGGCATACATGGCGGCGCCGCCGACCATCGGATTTTGAGCATAGGCAATGGTGGCGAGCGCGGAAATGGCGACCGTGCCGGCAAGCAAAAGGGTGGCGAATTTACGCATGATTTCAATCTCCTCGGGTTATCGTTCCCCTCATTTGGGAACGCAAGGAGATACGCGATAGAAATGCTGGAGTTTCGCCCTCTCCGCAAAAAAATATTTGCCGCTGCAATTTGCCGGGCTCGGATCGACAGCCGCCAACAAGCTTTGCAGGCGTCTACATCGCGGGAGATAGATTTCAGGTCTGCTTCCAGAGATGAGAAGTGGTCAGATGCTCTTCAGATCGCCCGCTGCGACCACCGGTCCAGTCGGCGCGCCGGTCGGTGAACCGCCGGCAGGCTCAACGCTGACCGCAAGCACGGCGCCTTGCGCCAATTTCTCCTGGACGGCGGGCGGGATGGCCAAATGCGCGGTCGCACCGGCCGGGATGACGCCCATCGACACCGGCGCCTTCTTGCCTTCTATCATCCACAGTTCGAAGTCCTTGCCGGCGGCCCGCTCGCCGGAAACGTGAGAAAGACCGACCTCGTGACGGGCGGCATCGTAGACGACGAGATATTTGACGTCGCTGCCTTCGGCCGCCAGCGAGGCGACAAGCCGCGCCTGCGGCGGTTCGGTGGACGGGCGGAAGTAAGGCACGGCGATGTAGATCGCCAGCGCCGCAATGGCGGCGGCGGCAAGACCGCGCCAGAAGCCAAGGCTCGACCACAGGCCGGCGCGCGGCTCTGCAGCGAAAAGCCGGCGGTCCAATGCTTCCTTGACCCTGATCGGAGGCTCTGTCTCCGGATAGGCGGCGGCCATCGGCGAAAGATGCGCCTCCCAGGCATCGACAAGGCGCG
Organism: Mesorhizobium sp. M0040; assembly: GCF_040323505.1. Classification (NCBI taxonomy): domain Bacteria; kingdom Pseudomonadati; phylum Pseudomonadota; class Alphaproteobacteria; order Hyphomicrobiales; family Phyllobacteriaceae; genus Mesorhizobium; species Mesorhizobium sp. M0040. The sequence goes on along the minus strand of NZ_JAMYVA010000012.1, from coordinate 116,184 downwards.
CGAAGGCGGCGTCCGCATCGATGCGGCGCGACGCGATCTCGCGTTCATCGGCGGCCAGAACGCCAAGAACGTATTCGGCGGCGAACAGGTCGTCGCCCCCACGTTCCGGTCCATTGTCGTCAGCCAGCGTCATCTTTCCAGGCATTCTCTCAGTTTCAACAGGCTGCGCCGCAGCCAGGTCCGCATCGTGTTCAGCGGCACGCCATAGCGCTCCGCCAGTTCGGCATAGCTTTTGCCATCCAGATAGGCGCCCCGGACGGCCGCCGCCCGGTCCTTCTCCAATTCCTTGAGACAATGGTAGATGCGTTCGGACTCACCGCCCGCCACGGCCATGGCCTCCGGCCCCGGCGCCGGATCGGCCACGTCGAGCGCGGCATCGATATAGGCGGCAGGCTCTCGCCGCGCCCTGATCCGATCGATCGCATGATTGCGCGCAATGGCCACCAGCCAGGAGATCGGGCTCAGATCCGAAACGGCGAAACGGTCCGCCTTCGTCCATATCTTGACGAAGACCTCTTGAAGCGCTTCTTCAGCATCTCCCCGATCCTTCAATACACGAAGGCAGACGCCGAAAAGTTTCGCGCTGGTCTGCCGGTAGAGCAGATCGAACGCAGCCCGGTCCTTCATCGAAGTCCGGACAATCAGGTTGCTGATGTCCTGCGGCGTCATCCGCCGCCAAATTAGGCGATTGCAATGCATTTGCAACGACTGAAATGGTCTTGCGCACCGGCAGCGCCAGCGTCGATTGCCAATGAAATCGCCGCCCGCTAGCTTGCAATGAGCGGGAGGGCGACCATGTCGATCGAGCGGGTTCTGTGGGAGCATGACGCAACCGGCCAGGCCGCACTCGTGCACAAGGGAGAGATCACACCGCAAGATCTCGTCGATGCGGCGATCGCCCGGGCCGAGGCCACCCTGCCGGAGATCAACGCCATCGCCGAACCGCTTTTTGAGGCGGCGCGGGCGCGAGCGAAAACCGTCGACCACAAGCTGCCGCTTGCCGGAGTGCCCTTTGCGCTGAAGGACCTCGGCATCGCCATGAAAGGCGTGCCGACGCATGGCGGCAGCCGCATCCCAGCTTTCACCCCCGATTTCAGTTCGGTGATGACGGAACGCTATCTGGCCGCCGGCCTGATCCCGATCGCCACCAGCACCGCACCCGAACACGGGCTGAGGCTGGTGACCGAGTCGGTGGCTTACGGCGTCACCCGCAATCCATGGAACACCGCGCATACGACCGGCGGTTCCTCGGGCGGTGCGGCTGCGCTGGTCGCGGCCGGCGTCGTGCCGGTGGCGCATGCCTCGGATGGCGGCGGCTCGATCAGGGTGCCTGCCGCTTGCACCGGGCTGGTCGGGCTGAAAACCTCGCGCGGCCGCGTACCCTTGACGCCGCTCGTCACCGAAAGCTGGTACGGCTTCGTCGTCGACCATGCGTTGGCCCGCTCGGTGCGCGATACGGCCCTGCTGCTCGACCTGACCCACGGGCCCGACCCGCTGTCGCCCTACGCGGCACCCTCGCCGAACGGCAGTTTCACTGCGGCCGCCGGGCGCGATCCGGGCAAGCTCAAGCTCGCCTTCTATCGAAAATCGCCGCTCGGCTTGCCGATATCCGAAGAGACGTTGAAAGCTCTGGATGCGGCGATTGCGCTGGCGCGCGAAGGCGGGCACAGCGTCGAGGAGATCGACCTGCCCTATATCGATCGTGATTTCATCGCCGATTTCGCCAGAACCGTCGCCGCGGCGGTGGCCGGCACGATGCGTGGCGAGGCCTTGCGCGTCGGCCGCTCCATCTCAGGCGACATCGAACGCGCCACGCGCGTGATGAGCCGGTTCGGTGAAATCCTCTCGGCCGGCGAAATCTATGCCGGCCTGCAGCGGCTGCACGCAACCTCGCGCCGGCTTATCACCGAAACCGCGCACTATGATGCAGTGCTGATGCCTGTCATCGCGCACCCGCCGCTCGCCTGCGGCACCATGGACCCGAAAGGCGCCGACGAATTCATCGAGAATGTCCTGGACAGACTGCGCCTCGCCGGCCTGCTGAAGTTCAAGCCGCTATTCGGCCAGCTGATGGACAAGAGCCTGTGGTTCACCCACTGGCCGGCGATCCAGAACGTCAGCGGGCAACCGTCGATCACGCTCCCGGTTTACGTCACCGATGCCGGCCTGCCGCTCGGCGTCCAGGCCGCCGGCCGCCCCGGCGACGAGGAAACGCTTTTGTCGTTCGCCGCGCAGATGGAAAGGATCTCGGGCTGGCTGGGCCGACGGGCGCCGCTGCAGCGGCCGGCATAGGCGGTGATTTGATCGATCGTGACCGCAAAGCCGTTTGCCCCCTCGTCCAATTCCCGCTAAGACGCCGCCGTTCATGCCAAGCTGGGAACCACGCCGATGACGGATGTCGCCGCCACCGCCGAAATGCAGGCCGCGCTGCTTTCAAGGGCGCTGCCCTATATGCAGCGCTACGAGAACAAGACGGTCGTGGTGAAATATGGCGGCCACGCGATGGGCGACATCGCGCTCGGCAAGGCTTTCGCCCGCGACATCGCACTTTTGAAACAATCCGGCGTCAACCCGATCGTCGTGCATGGCGGCGGGCCGCAGATCGGCGCCATGCTCAGCAAGATGGGCATCGAATCCAAATTCGAGGGCGGCTTGCGCGTCACCGACCAGAAGACCGTCGAGATTGTCGAGATGGTGCTGGCCGGGTCGATCAACAAGGAGATCGTCGCGCTGATCAATGCCGAGGGCGAGTGGGCGATCGGCCTGTGCGGCAAGGACGGCAACATGGTGTTTGCCGAAAAGGCGCGAAAGACCATGATCGATCCGGATTCCAACATCGAACGGGTGCTCGACCTGGGCTTCGTTGGTGAGCCTGTCGAGGTCGACCGCACATTGCTCGACCTCCTGGCGCGGTCCGAAATGATCCCGGTGCTGGCGCCGGTGGCGCCCGGCCGCGACGGCCATACCTACAACATCAACGCCGACACTTTTGCCGGCGCCATCGCCGGCGCCTGCCAGGCGACGCGCCTGCTGTTCCTTACCGACGTGCCCGGCGTGCTCGACAAGGACAAGAAGCTGATCGACGAGCTGACCGTGGCCGAGGCCAAGGCCCTGATCAAGGACGGCACGGTCTCGGGCGGCATGATCCCCAAAGTCGAGACCTGCATCGAGGCAATCGAGCGCGGCGTCGCAGGCGTCGTCATCCTCAACGGCAAGACGCCGCATGCGGTGCTGCTCGAGCTGTTCACCGAACACGGCGCCGGCACGCTGATCGTGCCGTGAGGCCGGGTGTCTGAGGGGCTCAAGCGTTTGGCGAAATAGCGGTCACGGACTTACGCGGCAGGCGTTCGACAACCATCGATTCCTCTTCCTCGTCTTGCGGCGCGCCCCAGAATTCGGCGAGCGTCGGGCCATTTTTGAGGCGGCGGTCGCGGACCAGAAAGCCCCAGACTTCGCGAAACCAGACGCGGCGGCCCATTCTGGTGTACCAGCGCATCGAATGCCGTTGCTCCGGATCCTTGTGGAACAGGATGCGCGCCAGCGCCTTGGGCCGCGACTGCACGGCCAATTCGATCAGCTTGACGGCGAAGAACAACATCCACGGCTTGAGGCGCGTCATCCGCAGCACCTGGTGCTTGTAGTCCCACAGGCGGGCGTCCAGTTGGATCACCTTGCGGTCCCTGGCAATCCTGAAGAACGGCGTCCAGCGGTGCGGCGTTACATAGAGCGCCTGGATCTGGTCGGCGTCATAAGCGATCAGCTGGCGGAAGCCGCGCCAGAGGTCGCGCAAGCCTTCGTCCTCGAAACCGGCCACCCAGGTCGCCATCGACAAGATGCCGTTGAGCCGCAGCAGCCGTATCGCCTCGCGGTCGGATGAGGTGCTGCCGCCCTTGCGGATCAATGCAAGCGTCTGCTCGTCGGTGTTTTCCATGCCAAGCAGCCAGCGGATGACGCCAGCCTGGCGATAAAGATGCAGGCTCTCGGCGTCGCGGACGATGTCGTCGGCGCGGGTGGAGCCGACGATCAGCACCGGCACATTCTCGGCGATCATCGCATCGAGAAAGGCGCGCCAGGCTTTTTTGGACGACGTCGGGTTCTCGTCCGCAAGGTTGATCAGTTCGACGCCATGCTCGCGGTATAGCCAGGCAATCTCCCGCGCGAACTTCCCGGGGTCGCGGTGCCGCCAGCGCGTCCAGAAGCCGCGCTGGCCGCAATAGTTGCACAGATGCGGACAGCCTCGCGAGAACTGCATGACCACCGCGCGCTTGCCTCCCCAATAGCTGTAGCGACTGAAATCGATCAGTTCCCAGCCGATGCGGTAGTCGTCTAGGTTGGCGATCGTTCTTGCCGGCTTGGTGGCAAAGGGCTGGCGCAAATCGTCAGGAAAGGCGATGCCCGCCACATCCGACAGCGGCTTGCGTTTCTCCAGCGCTTCGGCAAGCGCCACTATGGTCGCCTCGCCCTCGCCACGAACGATGACATCGAAGGCATCCGTTTCGGCCAGTATGTCGCGCCAGTGATAGGTCGGAAACACGCCGCCATAAATCAGGATTGCCGCCGGATCGATGTGCTTGACCATGCCGGCGATCAGCAGGGCTGTCGGATGTGCAGAGGTCGAGCCGGAATGGCCGATCAGAATGCAGTCGGGATGATCGCTCAACGCGTCCCGGACCAGCGTGGCAAGCGCCATCGGCCCGAATTCGGCGTCCACAAGCCGCACTTGATGTCCCGCGTCGATCAGCGGACCGCCCAGTGCCAGCAAACCGAGCGGCGGCAGATGGTCGTCCGGCACGCGGCTGCCGATAGCTGTATGTGGCGGATTGATCAGGACGATTTTCATGGCGGACCTTATGCAATGGCGGTCCGCATGTCGTAGTCGGCGATCTAGCTCTGGAGATTGGCTCGATTCAGCAGTTCGTGTGCAGCTTTTCCGCAGAAATGCCTATCGTCTGAGATGTGCAAGCGGGACATGGCCTGGCCCCTTGATGTTCTGCAGCACAAGCTGCGTGTGTACGTCGCGCACGCCTTCGAGCCGCATCAGCCGGTGCATGACGAAGGCATTGAGTTCGTCGACCGACGGCACCATGACATGCAGCAGGAAATCGTAGTCTCCAGTCATCGTCCAGCACGACGACACCTCGTCCATGCGCTGCACGGCGGCGATAAAGTTTTCGGGCGAGCCGTCGCTGTGGGTTACGAGGCGCACCTGGATGAAGACCTCGACCATCAGACCGACGGCGCGGCGGCTGAGCACCGCGGCGAAGCCCTTGATGATGCCCGCCTGCTGAAGAGCCTCGAAGCGCCGCGCGCAAGGTGTCGTCGACAGGCCGATCTCCTGCGCCAATTCGGAGACCGGCTTGCGCCCGTCGCGCTGCAGGATGTCGAGCATCTTGATCTCGAATTCGTCAAACTGAGGCATTTTCACTCTCCCAAAGCTCGATCGTGCAGCCTTTTACCTCCAACCCTGCGTTTGAGCCACCATCAAAGCTGATTTGCCTCGCGCGATCCGGCTAGAATTTCCGGCAATTGGCTGGTCATGATTTCCAGGGAGAGCAAGCCATGACAATGAACGTTGCCGACTATGCCCGCGAATGCGCGGCGCGAGGCCTTCGCGGCGATTATTCGGTCTGCCGTGCCGATTTCACCGTGGCGCAGGGCTACAATTATAGCGACGAAGAACAGGCGGTGTGGCGCACGCTGTGCGACCGCCAGACGAAGCTGACCAGGAAGCTCGCCCACCATTCCTATCTCGATGGCGTTGCGGCGCTCGGCCTTCTCGACAAGATCCCGGATTTCGGTGCGGTCAGCGAGAAGCTGCGCAAGCTCACCGGCTGGGAGATCGTCGCTGTGCCGGGGCTCATCCCCGCCCAGCCGTTCTTCGACCACCTCGCCAACCGCCGCTTCCCGGTCACCAACTGGCTGCGAACCCAAAAGGAGCTCGACTACATTGTCGAGCCCGACATGTTCCACGATTTCTTCGGTCACGTGCCGATCCTGACGCAGCCGGTCTTTGCCGACTTCATGCAGATGTATGGCAAAAAGGCCGATAACGTGATTGCGCTCGGCGGCGACGAGATGATCACCAGGCTTTACTGGTACACCGTCGAATACGGGCTGATACGCGAGCCGGGCCAGCCGCTGAAGGCTTTCGGCGCCGGGCTGATGTCATCCTTCACGGAGCTTCAGTTCGCGGTCGAAGGCGGCGAGGCGCACCATGTCCCCTTCGACCTGGAAACCGTAATGCGCACCGGCTACGAGATCGACAAGTTCCAGCGTGCCTATTTCGTGCTGCCGTCGTTCAACGCCCTGCGTGATGCTTTCGAGACCGCCGATCTTGCGGCGATCGTGGCGCGCCGCAAAGGCGAGCCAGCGCTCGACCCGGCGAGCCTATAGGCTGTCGGTTATTCCAACGCCTCGGCCTTCAGCCGGGCCAGCTGGTCGCGCTGAAGGTCGAGGGACGCCGTAACGAAGCGCAGGATCGTGGCGAGCTCAGTGTCGCTGAATGTGGCGATCACCTTTTCCCCCTCCTGCGCGATCGCGCCATAATAGCGCGTCGATAGTTCTCGTGTGAGTTCCGTCGCCTCTATGACCACCTTGCGCCTGTCCTCAAGGCTGCGCGTTCGTGTCAGCAGGCCGCGTGCCTCCAGCCGGTCGATCAGCGCGGTGACCGCGGCCGGCGTCAACCCTGTTGCGGCCGCGACCTCGCCAGCCGATCGCGGGCCGCCATAGAGCAGCGCCAGGCAATGGCGTTCCGCCATACTCAGCCCAAGCCTATCGCCCACTGCCTCGTCATAAGCCTGCGTCGCGTCCTGCCAGCCCATAATGGCAAGGCTGATGGCGGTCTTCATGTCGGCCCGATTCATGCTTGACGAATTTATTTCGATCATCTAACTATCAAACTGCCTAACATTATGGCTATTATAGTAATATGCTGCATCAGGCGCAAGGCAAGGCCTGTCGCAGCCTGCAAGGAGTGAAACATGAATCAGACCCCGACGCGCGGCCCACTCACACCGGCCGAGGAGTTCAAATATGCCAAGCTGGCGATGGAGTGGTATGGCTGGGGCTCTCCCATTGGCCTTGGCATCGCTCTGGTGGCGGTGGCGGCGGCCGCCCTGCTGTTCCGCATCGCCATCTTCGGATTTTGACAGTCTGGCAGCGGCGCGGTTGAATGCAGCAGAAGGCTTAGGGCCGAGCTCAGGCGGCTTCGGAAATATCGCGGTCGATGATCGACAGATTACGGCCGCGATGCTTGGCCTCGTAGAGCCGCTGGTCGGCGGCGCGCATTAGCTCCGACACTGCGGCGTCTCTGCCGCAGGTGATGCCGCCAATACTGACTGTCAGCGGAACCGTTCGTTCGTCGACGGGCCGGAAACGGATACGCTCGACTTCACGGCGGATGCGCTCGGCGATGCGCCTGGCCTCGTGTTCGGTGGCACCAATCAGAAGGGCGCAGAATTCCTCGCCGCCGATGCGGCCAAGCACGTCGCCGCTGCGCACGCCACGCTCTATCGCGTTTGCAATCAGGAGCAGCGCATCGTCGCCGATCAGATGGCCGTAGCTGTCGTTGATGGTCTTGAAATGGTCGGCATCGACGATCAGCAATGCCCCGCGATCGGATTTGCGCCGGGAGCCGTCGAGAGCGGCAAAGAAACTTTCGCGGTTGAGCATGCCGGTCATGTCGTCGCGGCTCGCCTTTTCCGCCAAGCGCCTGTGCGCGGCGGCGAGTTGGGCATGGGCGCGGGCGAGCTCGCGATGCGCGGTCTGCAACCTTTCGCCCTGCCAGAACGTATAGGCGCCGACGCTCCAGGCCAGCGCGAGCGGGCACACGGTGGATGTCAGCCAGATGGTGCGATTGATCGGAAACCCCATTGCCGGCACGACGATCAGCGTCAGCAAAAGCGAGACCGCGACGGAGGCGAAAGCGATGGCGGCAGACTTTAGAAATATGCGATTCATCGCTTGCTCCCACTGGTCCGTCTTGGTTCCAGCAAAGCGCTGAATGTCACCTTTCGGCGATGCTTAAGATTTTAATCATGGCGCCATTTTTACCACCCAGGGCGCGCATAGGTTGTGGATAAACCTCCTGTTAGAAAGATCGTTTCGTGCCATAAGGACGTATGACGACACTTCCCGACCCCGCCCGCTTTGCCCATGTCACCGACTGGGTGTTCGATCTCGACAACACGCTTTATCCGCATCATTCGAATCTGTTCTCGCAGATCGATGTGAAGATGACCGCCTACGTCGGAGAATTGCTGACGCTGCCGCGCGAGGAAGCACGCAAGCTGCAAAAGGAGCTCTACCGCGAATATGGCACGACGCTGAACGGATTGATGACGCGCCACGGCATCGACCCCGACGATTTTCTCGAGAAAGTGCACGATATCGATTATTCCTGGCTGGTGCCCGATCCCGTCCTCGGCACCGCCATTCGCCAGCTTCCCGGCCGTAAATTCATCTTCACCAACGGGGATCGCCGGCATGCCGAACGCACCGCGCGGCAGTTGGGCATTCTCGAGCATTTCGATGATATTTTCGATATCGTCGCAGCCGGACTGAACCCGAAGCCGGCGCGGCAATCCTATGAGAAATTTGCCGAACTCCACGCCGTTACCGGACAAAATGCGGTGATGTTCGAAGATCTTGCCCGCAACCTGTCGGTGCCGAAATCGCTGGGCATGACTACGGTGCTGGTGGTGCCGCGCAATTTCGAGCCGACCTTCTCGGAAATCTGGGAACGCGACCCGGCCAACGAGGACGATGTGGACTTCGTCACCGACGACCTCGCCAGCTTTCTCACGGCGATCGTGGAAGTCCCTGCTTGAGGCAGCCGGCGCGCTTCAAGTCCTTGCTTGCATGTCAAAGTTTATAGAAGCGGCTGACGATCCCCCAGGCCTCGTCAGCGGTGTCGACGAAATCGATGATATCCTGATCGCCGGGTGTGATCGTGCCTTGCTCGGCGAGGAAATCGAGGTCGATCGCCTTTGCCCAGAAAGCCTTGCCGAACAGAATGACCGGCACGCGTTCCATGCGGCCGGTCTGGATCAGGGTCAGCGTCTCGAAGAACTCGTCCATCGTGCCGAAGCCGCCTGGAAACACCGCAACGGCCTTGGCACGCATGACGAAATGCATCTTGCGGACCGCGAAATAGTGGAAGTTGAAGCAGAGTTCCGGCGTCACGTAGGCGTTTGGCGCCTGCTCGTGTGGCAGCACGATATTGAGACCGATCGACGGCGCGCCAACATCGTCGGCGCCACGATTGCCGGCCTCCATGACACCCGGCCCGCCGCCGGTCACCACGACGAATTCGCGATAGTACGAGGTGGCCGACTGCTGTGAGCAGAGGCGGGCGAATTTGCGCGCCTCCTCGTAATATTTGCTGTTTTGCTCGAGGTTCTTCTTCTGCGTCTCGTTCTTGGCCGCCCAGGCTTCGCCGCCGGGCTCGGGAATGCGGGCGCCGCCGAACAGGATGACGGTCGATTGGATGCCGCGCTCGGCCAGGATCATCTCCGGTTTAAGCAGTTCGAGCTGCAGTCTGACCGCACGCAACTCGCGCCGCGTCATGAAATCGGGATCGTTCCAGGCCAGCCGATATGTCTCCGCGCGCGTTTGCGGCGTGTCCGGCACGCTTCTCGACCGCTCCAGATCCTCGTCCGAATGCGGCAGCGGCGTCCATCCCGCCTTTTCCATGGGAGTCATATTTGCTTTACCCGTCCAATCATTCACCTGCGCCGTCCCGTGACGCTGCCGCGATTGACCCTCCCCAAGCCTTCACATAGGGTCCGCGCGACTTTCAAACAGGTTAAGGCGCCGGCCCTTAACAGCTTGGTAATGGAGCGAATTCATGTCGAAGCCCGATCTCGCGAGCCTCGAGGAGATTATCGAGAACGCCTTCGAGGAACGCGACACGATTTCGACCGCAACCCGCGGCGAGACGCGCGAGGCCATCCAATCGGCGCTCGACCTGCTCGACCGGGGCGTCGCACGCGTCGCCGAGCGGCAGGCCGACGGCAAATGGCACGTCAACCAGTGGCTGAAAAAAGCGGTGCTGCTGTCCTTCCGGCTCACCCCGATGGAGATCATAGAGGGCGGTCCCGGTCAGGCGGTATGGTGGGACAAGGTGCCTTCAAAATTCGACGGCTGGAGCGCCGTCGATTTCGAGAAGGCGGGCTTCCGCGCCGTGCCGTCGTCGATCGTGCGCCGCTCCGCCTACGTCGCGCCCGGCGCCGTGCTGATGCCGTCCTTCGTCAATGTCGGCGCCTATGTCGACAGCGGCACCATGGTCGACACCTGGGCTTCGGTCGGCTCCTGTGCCCAGATCGGCAAGAATGTGCATCTGTCGGGTGGCGTCGGCATCGGCGGTGTGCTGGAGCCGATGCAGGCCGGCCCTACCATCATCGAGGACAATTGCTTCATCGGCGCCCGTTCCGAAGTGGTCGAAGGCTGCATCGTTCGCGAAGGCTCGGTGCTCGGCATGGGCGTCTTCATCGGCCAGTCGACCAAGATCGTCGACCGTGCCACCGGCGAGATCTTCTACGGCGAGGTGCCGCCTAATTCCGTCGTCGTCGCCGGCTCGCTGCCGGGCAAGCCTTTTCCAAACAACGAGCCCGGCCCCAGCCTCTACTGCGCCGTCATCGTCAAGCGGGTCGATGCCAGAACCCGTTCCAAGACATCGATCAACGAATTGCTGCGCGATTGATCTTTCTCAACGAATACGGACGGAATTCGCTTGCCTGATAGATCAGACCTCATCTGGCTTTTCTTCAAAGCTTCGGGCCGCGTCAGCCGCGCGGCCTATTTTCTTGGAGGACTGCTGGTGGCCATCATACAGGCCTTCCCGCTCTACCGTTTCACGCTGGTGCCGGAAGGCACCACCGAGAGCAACATGTGGTCGTTCATTTTCTTCATCGCCTTCATTGCCTCGCTTTGGTCGAACGTGGTGCTGGCGGTCAAGCGGTTGCACGACCTCGACAAGCCGGGCGTTGCGGCGCTGGTGCTGTTCGTGCCGGTTGTCTCGATCATCGCTTTCCTCGTGCTTTGCCTGTTTCCAGGGCAACCCGGCCCCAACCGCTACGGCAAGCGCACCAACGCCCCGGCCGAACCCTGAGCACCGATCGGACATTTCGTCATGCGCTACCGCTCGCTTGATCCGAAACTGATCCTCGAAACCGCCGAACGGCTGGAAGGGCGCGTCGCCGAGCGCTTTCCCGATGCAGGCTTGCGCGGCGTCGCCGCCGAGCTCGTGTCGCTGTCGCGCGATCTGGCAAAGGCAGCCAAGGCGCTGGAGGCGCCGATCTGGTGGCTGCGCGGCCTCATCATCGCCGCCTTCGTCGTCGGAGCGCTGATGTTCCTGTTCGTCGGCACAATCCTGCCGCTCGGCCGCATCTCGGGAAACCACGATGCCTTCCAGTCGGTGCAAGGCATCGAAGCCTCCCTCAACATGATCATCCTCGCGGTGCTGGGCTTCCTGGCCCTGATTCGCTCCGAGGAGCGGATCAAGCGCAAGCGGGTGTTTCGCCAGCTCCACGGGCTGCGGTCGCTGATCCACGTCATCGACATGCACCAGCTGACCAAGGATCCGGCAACGCTTTCAGCCAGTTTCAAGCCGACTGCGCATTCGCCAGCCCGCATCACCAACGCCGCCGACCTTGCCCGCTATCTCGACTACTGCTCCGAAATGCTGTCGATCACCGGCAAGATCGCCGCGCTGTTCGCGCAATCGGTGAATGACGCCGTGGTCATCGACGGCGTCAATGACATCGAGAACCTGGCTTCGAACCTCTCGCGAAAGATCTGGCAGAAGATCACGCTGATCGAAACCCCTCATGGGCAGCCGGCACGTGCGGCGAAGACCGATCCCGAGCCGGGTCCGCCGCGCCGGCCTGCAGTCCGCAGGCGACCGGGGCCGGCAAGCTAAAACCGGCCACCCGGCGGCAGATCCGCTAGAACGGCTCATCGTTTCGCAGAAACGCCGAACCGCTCTATCTTTTTGTTTTGACGCAATTCCGGACGGAAAACCGCTTCACACTTTTCCTGGAATTGCTTGAGAGCGGCGGAACGGGGAGTTCCGAAAGCCCGGTTTTGCGCCGGATGCTCTAAGCGAATGTTAATCACCCTGGCCCAGCATGCTGGCGAAGACTGTGTCGACCGGCACGGAGCGCTCGACTGGCAAGCGACCTATCCCTGACCACCAAGGAGCCGCGCAAAACGTGGAGCGCCGCCGCTCGCCTGTTTGCCTGGTTCTCTTCGCCGATGAAATTGGAACCGGAAGCTGTCCGCGCCCGGCTTCTCGACACCACCTTCGACCGCAAATTCGCGGTCCTGTTCGGCACCATCAGCGTTCTGTTGGTTGCGGTCAGCGCCGCTCTTGCCACCGGGGATTGGTGGCCCTACGCCTGGATTGCCGCCGACCTGATGCTTTTCACCGTCCGCGTTCTGCTGATGCGGGAATGCGAGCAGGCCCGCAGGCGCGGCTCGAAAGGGCCGCTGGCGGGCCTGATGGCAGCCAGCGGCGTCTGGTCGGTCGTTTTCGGCCTCGGCTGCTATGGCTGTGTTGCCAGCGGGAATATGGCGCTTTCCGTACTTGCCGCCTTGAATGTCGCAGGCGTCGTCGGCGTGGTGTCGTCACGCAATGCGGCGACCCCGCGCTTCGCCATATTCGTCATGTTGGCCGTAAGCCTGCCTTACGTGGTCGGTGCATTGTTTTCTGCGGCGCCCGGAATGCCGATCGTCGGAATTCAAACGCCGTTCTATGTGGCCGGCGTCATCATCGTGCTGCTTCAGAACCACGCAATCAATGCCCGCATGATCCGCGCCGAACTGGACAATCGCGACCTGGCCATCAAGGACGCGCTGACCGGCCTGCCAAACCGCATCTTCCTGCAGGAGAAATTGCGCGACATGTGCCGCGACCTTGCGGCGCCGGCCGCCAATGGCGGCAAGCCGTTTGCAGTGCTCAGCATGGATCTCGACGGTTTCAAACAGGTCAACGACCGTTTTGGCCACGCCGTCGGCGACGTGCTGCTGCGCAAGGTGGCCGAGCGATTGAAGCGCGGCTTCCGTCCGGGGGACGTGGTCTTCCGCATTGGCGGCGATGAATTTGTCATCCTTTTGCCCGCAACCTCGGAGATCGAGGCCACCTACCTGGCAAAGCGGGCCATCGAAAAGGTCTCGGTGCCTTTCGACCTCGGGGTCGGTTCCGCCATCCATGTCGGCTTGAGCGTCGGCAGCGCATGCGCACCCGCCGACGGAGGCGATCCGGAAATCCTGCTCACCTGTTCCGACCATGCGCTCTACGAAGCCAAGCGCACCGGCAAGGGCCGTTACTGGGCGCCTGTGCGGGCTACGATCTGACGGTCGCAGCGACGGCTTCCGGCGACAGGCAGGGCGATCCGCTTCTCTCCTGCTCGGCCGCGCGCACCAGTGCCGTCACGCGCTTCAGCAAAGGCGCCGGCGTGCCGGCGTTTTCGGCCAAACGCAGGACCGCGCCTTGCAGTTCGCCGATCTCCGTCGGCCGGCGGCGCTGAAGGTCATCCCACATCGACGAACGCGCGGCCGGATCGATGGCAAGCATCCGCCGCGCCAAGAACTTGAACAGCCAGTCGGGCAGGCGAAGCACTTTCGGCAGCAGCGCGGGACGCAGGCCGGCGATGCGAGCGGGTTCGATGCCTGTCGCCATCATTGCCGCCAATGCTTCGTCGATCTGGTCGGCCAGGATCAACCGCCAGCGGCGATCGGCAAGTTCTGCCGCCAGCGGCAGGCCGGAAAGCGCCACCAGCGCGTTGTTGAGGTTGAGCAGCAGCTTGCCCCATAGCACCGCTTCGATGTCACCATGCGTGGCGACGGCAAAGCCCTCAACGTCAAGCAGTTCGTCAAGGCCTGTCGGAACCTGTTCGATCATCACCTTGCCGCCGCTGGCGCGGTGCAGACGAAGCGGCAATTCGCCCTCCGCCGATTGGACCACGTTGAACGGCACCATGCCCGCGAGCACCCGCCGGGCGGCGAGATTGGGCTCGCAACTTATCGGCATTGTCGACGCCGTTCTGCAGACTGAGTACCACCGCATCCGGTCGGGCATGGGCCGCAATAAGCCCGGCCATGTCCTGCGTCGCGCCGCTCTTGACCGTTACCAGGATGACATCGGCACTGGGGAATGCCGCGGCCGGATCGGCGGTGACCGACAATGCCTCCGGCTTGACGGATCGGTCGCGGCCATCACGGTCGGTGATGCGCAATCCACCTTTTTGCAGCGCCTTCTCGATGCGAGGCCGCGCCAGCAGAACCACCTTTCGCGTGGCAAGTATCAGGCAGCCGCCGGCGTAGCATCCGATACTGCCGGCACCGGCGATTACGATTGTCTTGCCACGCGTGACCATGCGATGGCCCTGTCCTGGTCGAGAGGCCTTGCCGCAACTATACGGCATGAAAACCATAATGTCGGCGGCATGGCTGGCCCTTATGTCTGGCCGTGACAGGCCTTGCGCTTTCGACTATCGCTTTTGCCCATGACGCTGCCTACCGATCCGACCAGAAATCTGGCTGCTCTCATCCGCTGCGCTTCCGTGACGCCCGCCGAAGGCGGTGCGCTGAGCGCGCTGGAAGAAATGTTGAAGCCGCTCGGCTTTGCCGTCGAGCGCCCGGTGTTTTCCGAATCCGGCACACCTGACATAGAGAACCTTTACGCGAGGCGTTCCGGCAACGGCCCGCATCTGATGTTTGCCGGCCATACCGATGTCGTGCCGGTGGGCGATGAAACAGCCTGGACGCACCCGCCCTTTGCCGCCGACATCGCCAATGGCGAGATGTTCGGCCGCGGCGCCGTCGACATGAAGGGCGGCATTGCTTGTTTTGTCGCGGCGGTAGCGCGACACATCGCGCAGAAGGGCGGCCCGAAGGGGTCGGTCTCGCTGCTGATAACCGGCGATGAGGAAGGTCCGGCGATCAACGGCACGACGAAACTGCTCGAATGGGCGGCCGCCAAAGGCGAGAAATGGCATGCTGCGATCGTCGGCGAGCCGACCAATCCCGACGCGCTCGGCGATATGATCAAGATCGGCCGGCGCGGCTCGCTCTCCGGCACGGTCGTCGTCAACGGCCGCCAGGGCCACGCCGCCTATCCGCAGCTAGCCGACAACCCGGTGCGCGGCCTGGTGACGCTGGTCGACGCCTTGCTTCACCCCGTCTTCGACAACGGAACAAGGGATTTCCAGCCGACCAACCTTGAGGTCACCTCCATCGATGTCGGCAACCCTGCCACCAACGTCATCCCAGCGAAGGCGGCGGCTACCTTTAATATTCGCTTCAACGACACATGGACCGCCGAGACGATCCAGGCCGAGATCCACAACCGCCTCGACCGGGCGGCGAAACGCAAGAAATACCGCGCCGGCAAGAAGACGCCGGTCGACTACGAGATCGTCTGGCGCGACGGGCCGAGCCATGTTTTCCTGACACGCGACGACAGGTTGATCGAGACGCTTGGCGGCTCGATCAAGGCGGTGACCGGCAGGAAGCCGGCGCTCTCCACCTCCGGCGGCACCTCCGATGCCCGCTTCATCAAGGATTATTGTCCGGTGGTCGAATTCGGACTGGTCGGCAAGACCATGCACATGGTCGACGAACGCGTGGCGATTGCCGACCTCGAGACGCTGACGCAGATTTATCTGCGCTTCGTTGAAGACTGGTTTGCGCAGGACATATCCTAGTGATGCTTTCAGCGGATGAAACCTACGCTTCGCTTGCCGGTGCCTGGCGGCTGATGCTCGGCAAGGCCGACGGATTTCGCCTGCTCGACCTTTCGGCGGACGGTTTCTGGAACTCCTTTTTTGCCATCGTCGTCGCGGCGCCGGCACTGATCGTCGGCTGGGTCGGTATTGCCAACGAGATCGGCGATCCCAACGCATTCGTCGGCCGTTTCAGCATGTTGATCCGCCTGGCCACCGTCGATATCGGCGCCTGGGTGCTGCCGCTCATAGGCCTCGCCCTGGTGGCGCCGCGGGTCGGCGTCGGCGGCCGTTTCGTCCATTATGTCGTGGCCAGCAATTGGGCCTCGGCGATCATCGCCTGGATGATGCTGCCATCGGCGTTGATCCGGCTTTTCCTGACGTCGGCCAACGAAGTCTCCGGACTCGTGTCGCTGCTGTTGTTCGCGCTGTCGATGGTATTGACCTGGCGGATGACCAACGTTGCGATCGGCAGGGGTGCGGCCACCGGCAGCGCCGTTTTTGCCGGCATGTTCGTGGCGTCGCTGATCGTCCTGTTCGGCCTGCAGGCGCTGCTCGGGATCAGCGTTCCGGATCAGCCAGGCGTCGGATAATCGACGCCGACGAGAAACAGCCCGTCGGGCGGCGCCACCTGGCCGCAGGCGGCACGGTCGCGCGCCTCGAGCGCCGCCTTCAGGTCGGCAATAGTCCAGCCGCCTTCGCCGACGCGCTTGAGCGAACCGACCATCGAGCGCACCTGATTGTGCAGGAAGGACCGCGCCGAAGCGTGAACTTCGATCAAATCGCCGGTGCGGCTGACGTCCAGCCGGTCGAGCGTGCGGACCGGGCTGGCGGCCTGGCATTGGGTCGAGCGGAAGGTGGTGAAATCATGCCGGCCAAGCAGCACCTTTGCCGCTTCGTGCATGGCCCCGGCATCCAGCTGCTTCGGTACCCACCAGATCTTGCCCTTGTCGAGCGCCGCCGGCGCGCGCCGGTTGACGATGCGGTAGAGGTAGTGGCGTCCGATCGCCGAGAAACGCGCATCGAACCCATCCGGCACAACGCCCGCCTCGAGAATGGCGATGCGCGCCTTGGCCGCTTGCAGATGCGCGTTGACCGCATCGCGCACCGTGTCGCCGGGCCATACCTTGATCAGATCGACATGCGCCACCTGAGCGGTCGCATGGACGCCGGCATCGGTGCGGCCGGCGGCGCGCAGCGAAACCTGCTCACCACAGAATTTCTCGATCGCCTGCTCGATCGCCTGCTGCACCGATGGCTGGTTGGCCTGGCGCTGCCAGCCGGCGAAGAGACTGCCGTCATATTCGATGTCGAGGCGAAAACGCGGCATTCCCGGATCGAGGCGAAATCAGGCGGCGAGGGCTGAGCCGAAGGCCGAGGCGTAGACCAGCCTGCCGGTCTCCGGCGCCTCGCCCCAGGCAAGCGCCTGCAGGGCTTCGCTTTGGTAGTCGCTCTCGAATTTTGCTGCACGGGCGCGGCTGTAGCCGAAACGGCCATAGTAAGCCGGATCGCCGAGCACCACGGCGAGCGTCTCGCCAGCAGCCTTCAGGCGGATATGCGCCTCGCGGACCAGCGCACCTCCGATGCCGGTGCCGTGGAACGACGGCTCGACCGCCAAAGGAGCCAAAGCCACCGCCGGGAAGCTCTTGCCGCCATTCTGCACGAAAAGCCGTGAAAACAGGATATGGCCGACCACTTGCCCGTCTTCGTCCGCCACCAGTTCGACGACGGCATCACCGCCGGTGACCAGCGCGTCGACCAGTCCGGCCTCCGTCTGCTGGCCGAATGCGTGTTCTTCGACAAGGCGGATCGCCTCGCGGTCCCGCGGCGTCGCCGCGCGTATGGACATCATGCTCATGACAATTTCATTCCTTTTTCGAGCTTGGCCCCGCGCAGAAACTCCTGCGCGGCAATGGGCCTTCCGCCCGCACGTTGAACTTCGACCGGCCTGATCGCGCCTGACCCGCAGGCGACCGTCAGCCGGTCATCGAGAATTCCTCCCGGTTCGCCGGCGCCTTGCGAGAGCGTCGAGCGAAGCAGTTTCAGCCGTTCCAAGCGGCCGCCGATTTCGGCCTCACACCATGCACCGGGAAAGGGCGACAGGCCGCGAATCTGGTTGTGCACGTCGCCGGCAGGTCGCAGCCAGTCTATGCGAGTCTCCGATTTATCGATTTTCTTGGCGTAGGTCACCCCCACCTCCGCCTGTGTGGTAAATGTCAGCGTATTCCGCTCCAGCCGTTCGAGCGCTTGCACCATCAGCGCAGCACCGAGGACCATCAGCCGGTCGTGCAGATCGCCGGCCGTCATGTCGGGTCCAATGGGACATTTTTCAACCATTGCCACCGGCCCGGTGTCGAGGCCTTCCTCCATCCGCATCACCATAATGCCCGTTTCGGTATCACCGGCCATGATGGCGCGCTGGACAGGGGCAGCGCCGCGCCAGCGCGGCAATAGCGATGCGTGACCGTTGAGGCAACCGAGCCGCGGCGCCTCGAGAATGGGTTTGGGTAGAAGCAATCCGTAGGCGACGACCACGGCGACGTCGGCGCGCAAGGCGCGGAACGCCTCCTGCTCCGCCTCGCTCTTCAGCGACACCGGCGACCGCACCTCGATGCCAAGCCGCTCCGCCTCGCGCTGCACCGGCGACGGCGTCAGTTCGAGCCCGCGCCGGCCGCCGGCGCGCGGCGGCTGCGTGTAGACGGCTGCCAACTCGTGCCCGGCCCCGGCAATCGCCCGCAGCGTCGGCACGGAGAATTCGGGCGTACCCATGAAGATGACACGCAGGGGCATTCGTCGACGCCTATCCCACCATCTTGCCCGGCGCCTTGTCCCTGGCGAGCTTCTTGAATTTCTTGACCACCATGTCGCGCTTCAGCTTGGAGATGTAATCGATGAACAGCACGCCGTTGAGGTGGTCGATTTCATGCTGCAGGCAGGTCGCCATCAGCCCCTCGGCCTCGATCTCCTGCAGCTTGCCGTCGCGATCGAGATATTTCACCCGCACCGCGGCGGGGCGCTCGACTTCGGCATAGTAATCGGGGATCGACAGACAGCCTTCCTCATAGACCGAACGCTGGTCGGAGCTTTCAAGGATTTCGGGATTGATGAAGACGTGCGGCGCCGGCGTCTCGTCCTCCTTGGCGAGGTCGATCACCAGCATGCGCAAGGGTTCGCCGACCTGGATCGCTGCGAGGCCGATGCCGGGCGCGTCATACATGGTGTCCAGCATGTCGCCGGCCAGTTTGCGCAAATCGCCATCGACACGCTCGACCGGTTTTGAAACCTGGCGCAGGACGGGATCGGGGAGGATGATAAGCGGCTTGATCGACATGGCGTCTCACCTAAGACCTCGCAGGAAAAGCGTCAACCGGGGCGCCTTCGGGTCGTTCACGTTTTGATCTGTGCCGGCAGACCGAATCATCTATGCTGTCGACATGAACGATCTGGCCACCATCCTGTCCGAACCTGTCGCCCGCCTCGGCGCCACTACGATCACGCTCGGCCAAGCCCTGGGTTTCGGCGCAATGCTGTTCCTCGGCCTGTTCGTGGCGCTCGTCGTTGCGCTCTGGCGATCGGCCAAGGCGCGTGCAGTGGCGGCCGCCGAAGCCGCCGACCACGCCCGCGACGCCGAGGTGCGGATGGCTGGTATCTTGGCAAGCCAGGCGGAAATGCAGGGCCGCATGGGCGCCATCGCCGAAGTGTTCGGGGCGCGCCAGGCCGAACTCACCCAGTCGATCGGCCAGCGTCTCGATGCCATGACCGGCCGCCTGGGCCAGACCATGACCGAGCAGACGAGATCGACGCATGAGAGCCTCGCCAAGCTGCAGGAACGGCTGGCGGTCATCGATATCGCGCAAGGCAACATCCAGTCGCTGGCCGGCCAGGTCGTGCAATTGCAGGCGATCCTTTCCAACAAGCAGACGCGCGGCGCCTTCGGCCAGTCGCGTATGGAAGCCATCGTCGCCGACGGATTGCCGCACGGCGCCTATGAATTCCAGGCGACCTTGTCGAATGGCAGCCGGCCCGACTGCCTGGTGAAGATGCCGAACGGCGCACCGTCGCTTGCCGTCGATGCAAAGTTTCCGCTCGAGGCCTGGAATGCCATCCGGGCCGCCGAAGGCGCCGAACTGCAGAAGTCCGCCGCACAGGCTTTCCGCCGCGACATCGAGGTGCATGTCCGCGATATTTCCGAAAAATACCTGATCCAGGGCGAGACGCAGGACACCGCCTTCATGTTCGTGCCTTCGGAATCGGTGTTCGCCGAAATCCACGAGAATTTCGAGGCCGTTGTCCAGAAGGCGCATCGCTCGCGGATCGTCATCGTCTCGCCATCGCTTTTGATGTTGTCGATCCAGGTCATCCAGGCAATCCTCAAGGATGCCCGCATGCGCGAGCAGGCACACCTGATCCAGGGCGAGGTTATCCGGCTGATGGAAGATGTTTCCCGGCTCGACGAGCGGGTGCGCAAATTGCAGACGCATTTCGGTCAATCGGCCAAGGATATCGACGACATCCTTGTCTCGACATCGAAGGTGACCAGGCGCGGACAAAAGATCGAGGCGCTGGAGTTTGGCGTGCAGCCGGCGGAGGACACCGCTGGTTCGAATGGCAGCGGAGCAAAAGCGGAAAGCAGCCCGCGCGTCGCCGATTCGAAAACCGGGCAGTTGAGGCTAAGGGTCGTCGAAGGCGACGATTGAGAGCTGCGCCGGAACCGGAGGCTTCGCCCCGGTCTGGCGCTACTGCTCCTCGATGATGGTTGTGCCTTCGAATTCCGGCAGCCAATGCAGCGCCGAGCGGTGCCAGATCTGCTTTCTCGGCACCAGTTGCTCGCGCTGCCGTGCCGTGCCGACCCTGATACCGTAAACCTTCGGTCCCTCGCCCGCCGACGTTGCGTAGAGATGCGAGCCGCACTCACCGCAAAATGCCTGGGCGCGTTTGGCGCCGCTCGAACCGGTCTTGATATAGATCTTCGGCGTGCCCTTGGTGATCCTGTAATTGTCCTCGGACGCCGGCACGGTGACGCGAAAGGCCGTTCCGGTTAGCTTCTGACAATCGATGCAGTGACAAATGGTGGTCTTTTCCGGATCGACTTCGGCCTCGTAAGTGATAGCGCCACAATGACACGCGCCGTCGATTTTCATCTTCGTTCCTCCTGGAGCTTTTGCCCGCAATCATAACCGGGACTGCCCGATGGCGCAGCCATTTCCTCAGGCCGGTTCCCCTCCGGACGCCGCCAAGGCCTTGCTCCGGCGTTCCCAGGTGCCGGTGGTCTGCGGCTTGACGAACAGCCGCGTCACCTCCGGCATCTCCGCTTTCAGCCGCGTCTCGAGGCGCTCGACACAGGTCTCTATCTCCGGCGCCGACAAATGATCCTCGAACTCGATGCTCAAAGCGGCGACGATCTCCTGCGGACCCATATGCAGCGTCAGCACGCCATTTGCCCGTTGCACCGCCGGGTCCTGCTGGACGATGGCCAGCACCTCTGTTTGCACCTCGGGCGAGGCCGGCTCGCCGAGCAGCAGGCTCTTGCTTTCGCGCGCCAGGAAGATCGCGGTCCCGCCCAGGATCAGCGCGATGCCGATCGACGCGGCGCCGTCGAGCTTCGGCATGTCCAGCAGTTCCGCCGCCAATATGCCGGCGAAGGCGACAACGAGGCCGAGAAGTGCCGCGCTGTCCTCGAAGAGTACGGTGTAGACACTCGGATCCTTGCTGAGCTGCACCGCCTCGAGCCAGCCGTGGCTGCCTTTTTGGTGGCGGAATTCCTTCAGCGCCACCAGCCAAGAGGTGCCTTCGAAGAGGAAGGAAAGGCCGAGGACAGCGTAGTTCACCTTGGCGTTGGCGATCGGCTCCGGCGCCATGATGTGCGTCACGCCTTCGTAGAACGATATGCCGGCACCCAGTGCAAAGACGAGGAGCGCGACGATGAAGCTCCAGAAGTACAGCTCGCGGCCATGGCCGAGCGGATGCGTGCGGTCGGCCGGCCGGGCGGCACGGTGCATGCCGTAAAGCAGCAGGCTGCCATTGCCGGTATCGACGAGCGAGTGGACGCCTTCCGAGAGCATTGCCGAGCTGCCCGTGAACAAGGCAGCGGCAAATTTGGTCAGTGCGATCGCAAGATTTCCGGCGAGCGCCGCATAGATCACTTTTTTCGACCCGCCATGCGCCGCCATGGTGTGCTGCCTTGGTTGATGCACCGAGATTGGCGGAGCGCCCGCCCACGCTCCACAGCTCTCACAACGCCCGAAGTGCCCAGTTGTTCACAAGGTCAGTTGTTCAAAAGCGCAGCGCGACGGGCTATTCGACGACCTCGTCCGTCCAGACCTTGAAGCCAGCCAGCGCGCCCGGCCCAAAAATGTGGGTCAGCGGCACATCGGCGGCATCGCGTCCGGAGGCAATCAGGATGCGGCCGATGCGCGGCGCGTTGTTGCGCGGGTCGAACGCGTGCCAGCGGCCGCCGAGATAGACCTCCATCCAGGCCGCGAAATCCATGTCCGACCACGGCTTTGGCAGGCCGATATCACTGATATAGCCGGTGCAGTAGCGGGTCGGAATGTTCAGGGCGCGGCAGAAGGCAACAGCGAGGTGAGCAAAGTCGCGGCATACACCACTCTGCTCGCGATAGGCCTCGGCGGCGGTGCGTGTCGGCCGTGCATTGAAATAGTTGAAGGCGATGTGGTTATGGACGAAGTCGCAGACCGCCTGGACGCGCGGAATGCCGAGCGGGGTGCTGCCGAACAGCCGCCACGCTTCATTCGACAGCACGTCGCTCTCGCAATAACGGCTGGGCAGCAGGAACAGCAGCGTCTCCGACGGCAGATCGCGCACCTCGTGCTGCCACGCCGTCAGCTCGCGCGTCTCGAAGGAGCCGGGGTCGCGGATCACCGCGTCCGTGCCGAACGCAAAGCGCCCGGCCGGCGCAACGAGACGGTTGCACCAATTGCCGAAACTGTCGCGGTAGCTTTCGATCGGCACCGGCGGGTTCGACGTCAGGAAGTCCGGCCGCTCAAGATCGGATGCGCGCGAATAATGGACGTTTAGCATCGCGATCAGCGGTGTTTCCTGCGGGAAGTCGAAGCTCATCTGGCAACCGATGTGGATCCGCATTGTCGTCCTGACCGGCCTGCCCGATCATCAGCCGGCGAAACGCAAGGGCTGATGCTGCAGTGCGAAGAAGACCATGGCACGGACCGCTGCGGTTTACGAGGGAATTAGAAACCGGTTGACAGCCATCGGCCAGGGCGACTGCACGGCAGCGGCCTCTTGCAGTCGAGCGTTTTCTCTTGTTTCACTTCGCCAGACGTCAACTGGAGGAACGAATCATGGCTAAGGGTGCGATGAAGGCAGGCAAGGAAGCCCGCAAGCCGAAGAAGGACGCGAAGAAACCCGCGCCGGCGCCGGCCCTGAAGGCACCGCCGGTGAAGGCGATGAAGCTGAAGGACAAGTAGGGCCGCAGCTACCGTTTCGGCTTATTTCGACCGGCCGCAAACGCGGCCGGTATGATTGTTCACTAAGCTCACGCGCATCCCCTATGGATGCGGCGAAGGCAATTTTTGCGCTTTTCAAGAAATCGCCCGGAAGCCATCGAAACGGAGCGTTCCGATGTCGTGGATTTTCCTGTTGTTCGCCGGCCTGTTCGAGATCGGCTGGGCGATCGGCCTCAAATACACCGACGGATTCTCGAAGCCGCTGCCGACCGTCCTGACGGTAGCCTCGATGATCGTCAGCCTGATCTTGCTCGGCCTGGCGCTGAAGGCATTGCCGGTCGGCACCGCCTATGCGGTGTGGACCGGCATCGGCACCGTCGGCACGGCGCTGTTGGGGATATGGCTGCTCGGCGAGCCAGCGACGGCGATCAGGCTGGCCTGCATCGCGCTAATCGTCTGCGGCATCATGGGACTGAAGCTCGCGGCTTAGCCGATTCTGACAGACGAACGCGTTCGGGGCCGCTGCAAGGCGGCCCTGATTCTTGAATTCGGCTGATCAGTGCCGGAAGGCGCTATCGCGCGGAGAAGCCGGGCGGCGTCCTGCCGGTGCGCTGCTTGCGCGCCGCATAGCGCGCATCACGCTTGGCCTTGCGTTCGGCCTCGTCGGCAAGAAAACGGGCGATGCGCTCGTTCTCTTCAGCTTCCCGGATCTTCGCTTCGGCCTGTGCGGCTTCTTCCGCGGCGATGCGTGCCGCTTCGGCAGCTGCCTCGCGCTCGGCCTTTTCGGCCGCTTCGCGCGCCAGCTTTTCCTGCTTCAGCCTGGCCTTTTCGGCCTCGCGTATCGCGCGGGCCTCGAGGATCGCCTTGCGCTCGGCCTGTCGTGCCAGCACCGCTGGATCATCTGGCGCCGGCTTTGCCTTGAAGCGCTCCAGAAGCGCCTTCTTTGCCTCGTTTGCGGCATTGCGCCGCTCGAAAACGTCTTTTTCCCTATAGATAGCCAAGTCCACTTCCCTGAAGTCAATTTGCGAGGCTTACATACGCGTGAAAACCGAGAGTTCAAGCGCCAAAACGGTATGCCAGCCATGAAATTCTGATCTGTTGCAGCCGGGAGACGCCATTTCGATTGAATTCGGCTGAAAGCACCCGCACTGTTCACCATCCAGGCATCTGGCGGGGCGGCGGACTGATCGCTACGTGTAGCGCCAAGACAAAACGCTGAGATGACACACTATGGAACTCGGTCTCTACACCTTCGCCGACGTCAGCCCGGAACCAGGTCCCGGTGCGATCGGTGCGCATGAGCGGTTGCGCAACGTGATCGAGGAGATCGAGCTCGCCGACCAGGTCGGGCTGGACGTCTTTGGTCTCGGCGAGCACCACCGTCCCGACTATGCTGCCTCGGCTCCGGTGGTGGCGCTGGCGGCGGCCGCCGAACGGACCAAGCGCATAAGGCTGACCAGCGCTGTCACCGTGCTGTCGTCCGACGATCCGGTGCGCGTCTTCCAGCAGTTTGCCACCCTCGATCTTCTGTCCGGCGGCCGTGCCGAGATCATGGCCGGGCGCGGCTCGTTCATCGAGTCCTTTCCGCTGTTCGGCTACAATCTCGAAGATTATGACGAGCTCTTCGCCGAGAAGCTCGACCTGCTGCTCGCCATCCGCGATCATGTCAAGGTGACCTGGTCGGGCAGTCTGCGCGCGCCGATCAACGACCGCGGCGTCTATCCACGGCCCTTGCAGGACAAATTGCCGATCTGGATCGCCGTCGGTGGAACACCGCAATCCGTCGCCCGCGCGGGCGTGCTCGGGTTGCCGCTGGCACTGGCGATCATCGGTGGCGAGCCGGCGCGGTTCGCACCGCTGTTCGACATCTACAGGGATGCAGCCAGGCGCGCCGGCAACGATCCGGCAAGCCTTGCCACCAGTCTCAATGTGCACGGCTTCCTTGCCGACACCACGGACCAGGCAGCCGACGATTTTTACGGGCCGCAGGCCGAGGTGATGAACCGCATCGGCCGCGAGCGCGGCTGGGGGCCGACATCGCGGGCGCATTTCGACCAATCGCGCGGCCCAAACGGCGCGCTGTTCGTCGGCAATCCAGAACAGGTGGCCGAGAAGATCATTGCCCAGCACAGGATATTCGGCAACGACCGCTTCCTGCTGCAAATGGCGATCGGCACCATGCCGCACGCCAAGGTGATGAAGGCCATCGAACTCTACGGCACCAAAGTGGCGCCGATCGTGCGCCGGGAAACTGCGAAGGCCGTTCCCGCCGTGGCGGCGCCGGTTGCCTGATTCCCAGTCACCTGATTCATTGCCAAGGCCGCGAGGCGGCCTTGCTGGTGACTCCAGCTAACGGAACCTTGAAGCGACAGAGGCGTTTTCGCCAACGGTCTGCACCAATCGCGGTGTGCCGCCGAGGGTCAGAATGAAAGCCGAACCCGACGCTTCGGGCGCAAGCGCTGCCGAAAGCCCGGATCCGCGCGTCGAGGCGCGGGCGGATGCGCATCTGATGCGTTCGCTGCTCGTCGGCATCTTCATTCTCATGGCGATCTACGCGCTTTACTTCGCGCGCGCCTTCTTCATGCCGGTCATTCTGGCTTTCCTGCTGGCGCTGACGCTGACGCCGATCGTTCGCTTCCTGCGCAAGCATGGCATGCCCGATGTCATTTCAGCGACACTGTTGGTGCTGCTTTCGTTCTGCCTCGTCGCCGTCGCGGGATATCTGCTCAGCGGCCCGGTCATCGACCTCATCAACAACACCTCGACGATCGGCCAGCAGCTTACCGAACGTCTGGCACAACTGCGCCGTCCGTTCGAACGGATCGTGGAGATTTCGCGCCAGATCGAGGGCCTGACACAGACATCCCAGGAGCCGGGCGTTCAGAGGGTGGCGACGGCGCCATCCGGTATTCTCTCGCAGGCCGCCGGCAATGTGCTGTCGGCCGGCGCCAGCGTTACCATCGTCTTCGTCCTGTCGCTGTTCCTGCTCGCCTCGGGCACGATGTTCTATGAAAAGATCGTCCAGTCCTTCCCCAGTCTCAGCGAAAAGAAGCGGGCGCTGCGCGTCGTCTACGACGTAGAACGTGAAATCTCGCATTATCTGCTTACTGTCACGGTCATCAATACATGTCTCGGCGTGGTCATCGGGCTCGGCCTGTGGGCGCTCGGCGTGCCTAACGCGCAGGTCTGGGGCGCGGCAGCGGCTCTGCTCAATTTCCTGCCCTATATCGGAGCGCTGACCACCATCACGCTGGTTACGATCATCGCGCTGATAAGCTTCGACACGATTTCCTATGCGCTGCTGGCGCCGGCCTTCGTCCTTATGTGCGATGTCGTCGAAGGCCAGTTCGTGACGCCGACGGTGGTCGGCCGCCGTCTCGAAATCAACGCAGTGGCGATCCTCATCGCCATCGCCTTCTGGTCGTGGCTGTGGGGTTTTGTCGGCGCGCTGCTGGCGGTGCCGCTGCTGGTCGTCATCAAGGTGTTCTGCGATCATTTCGACGGTCTCAGCCATGTCGGCAATTTCCTGGCGGCGCAACACACGGCAGCGATCGAGGACGAAGAGATTCCCGAGGTGAAAAAGTAGCGGCTTAAAGGGTCAAAAGCGTCCCCCCGATGGGGCAGATCACGACCTTGCATCGGTCGCACGTCCGCCCTCAGCGCTCCATCAACATTTTGAATTTGCCGCCTCGGCAACGGCTTCCTACATCCCTTCGGCCCACAGGAAACCCGCGCCGATGACCGTTCTTTCCGTTCTCGACCTGTCGCCGATCGTCGAAGGCAGCAACGCTTCACAGTCACTCGCCAATTCGCTCGATCTCGCCCGTCATGCCGAGCGGCTGGGTTACCGGCGCTATTGGCTGGCAGAGCACCACAATATGCCGGGCATCGCCAGCGCCGCCACCTCGGTGGTCATTGCCCATGTGGCCGGCGGCACCAATAAGATACGCGTCGGCGCCGGCGGCATCATGCTGCCCAATCATTCGCCGCTGGTCATCGCCGAGCAGTTCGGTACGCTTAACGCTCTGCATCCTGGCCGCATCGATCTCGGCCTCGGCCGGGCGCCCGGCACCGACATGGCCACCGCACGGGCGCTGCGCCGTAATCTCGACGCTGGCGCCGACAGTTTCCCGCAGGATGTCGTCGAGCTGATGGGTTACTTGCAGCCGGCCGAAGACGGCCAACGCATCCGCGCGGTGCCCGGCGAAGGCGAAAAGGTGCCGATCTGGATTCTCGGTTCCAGCCTCTACGGCGCGCAGCTTGCCGCCATGCTCGGCCTGCCCTACGCCTTCGCTTCGCATTTTGCGCCGGCCGAGCTCGACCATGCTCTGGAGATCTACCGCTCGCGTTTCCAGCCTTCGGAGCAGCTCGACAAGCCTTATGTGATGCTCGGCCTCAACGTCTTCGCCGCTCCTTCCGATGCCGAGGCGCGGCTGTTGTTCACCTCGCTGCAGCAGGCCTTCGTCAATCTGCGCACCGGCCGGCCCGGCCGATTGCCGCCGCCGGTCGAAGGATATGAGCGCGACCTCGATCCAATGGCCAACACCATGCTCGGCCAAGCGCTTTCCTGCGCCGTCGTCGGCTCCCCGGAAACGGTCAGGCAAGGCATCGAGGCGTTTGTGCGCCGCACAGGCGCCGACGAGCTGATGGTCACAGCGCAGATTTTCGACCATGCGGCGCGGGTGCGCTCGTTCGAGATCCTCGCCGACGCTCACAAATCGCTGTCGGAAGCTGCCTGAGAGTTGGTTCGCCACTTGCCACTGCTGCGGGCAAGGCCGGCCTTAGGCAGGGAACATCGCGAACAGGTGTGCGAAGCATAGCGAACATTTCGCGCGTTTTGCGCGGAGCTTTTCGATCCGTCATGCTCGTCCGTTAGCGGGAAACGCGGCGTCCACTAAATGACGATCACCTTGGTGCCAATTGTGGCGCGGTCATAGAGATCGATGATGTCCTGGTTCATGAGGCGAATGCAGCCCGCAGACACGGCTTTGCCGATGGACCACCATTCGGGGCTACCGTGCAGGCGATATCCAGTGTCACCTTCCTCGTTAAAAAGATAGAGCGCCCGCGCCCCGAGCGGGTTCATGAGTCCGCCCTCCATATGGGCCGGTATGATGCGGCCTCGCTTCTGCTCGCGCACGATCATCGCAGACGGCGCGTTCCAATCCGGCCATTCGCGCTTCCTCGCAACGTGAGCCGTGCCATGCCACTCGAAGCCCGCCTTGCCGACGCCGA
The DNA here is from genome assembly GCF_040323505.1 of Mesorhizobium sp. M0040. Taxonomy (NCBI): domain Bacteria; kingdom Pseudomonadati; phylum Pseudomonadota; class Alphaproteobacteria; order Hyphomicrobiales; family Phyllobacteriaceae; genus Mesorhizobium; species Mesorhizobium sp. M0040. The sequence goes on along the minus strand of NZ_JAMYVA010000012.1, from coordinate 87,800 downwards.
TGCCGTAGCGCAGCGCCTGACCGTCTCCCAACACGTAGTAGAGGAACTTCGCTCCTGTATCGACAATGATGGTGCCCGGCGCCTCGTCAGTCGCATAAGGCACTGTCTGCCGATGGAACTTTTGGTCAACCTTGTAGATCGGAACCGGCGGAACGCGAAAACCGGCGTCGGTGAGGCCGCCATAGGCCGAGGGGAAAGTCTTAAATGCGCCGCCGGTGGTGCAGCCGAAGATTGCGACCATCCCAGCAAGTACCAGCCCGATTAGGATCGATTTCACGCGCATGACTCAAGCCGGCGCCCGTGTGGGCGATCAGCCGCATCTCGTCATATTCCTAAACCGACATGCTTCGATTGCCAAGATTTTCCTGACTGTCGGCTGGCTGATTGTTGGCCACCTGGCTCGATTGGCGCCGCGTCCTTCAATTGCTCGGTTTTCGAAAGACGAACGCCCGTAGTGGCTGCGAAGGCCCGGGGTCGGCAGGACAGAGGGAGCGCTGTCCGTCCGGCATTGCAAAGTTTCTGAACAGAGCCCAAGCGCTACGCGCTGACGCTCTGCGCAGTCGCACCTAGCGGACGGCATGAATTGCGGATCATCAAGCGTCCCTTGAGCGTCAGCTTGCGCGGCGGCGCATCGCTGTTTCCGGCGAGCCGGTCGAGCAGCAGATTGGCCGCCTGTTCGCCAATCGCCTGCACCGGCTGTGCGACCGTGGTCAATTGCGGCCGGAACACATCCGACCACGGAAAGTCGTCGAAGCAGGCGACCGAAATATCCTCCGGACAGGACAGGCCGATATCGCGAATGGCCTTCATGGTGCCGATCACCATCGGGTTGTTGGCCGAAAAGATGGCGCTCGGCCGGTCGTGCAGCGAAAGCAGCTGCATGGTGGCGTTGTAGCCGTCGACTTCATGGAAGTTGCCGAAGCGGACGAGTTCGGCCTCGGCCGGCAGGCCGGCGGCCTGGAGGGCCTCGCGGTATCCCGCCATGCGGTCATGCATCGGCGAGATATCGAACGAGCCGGAGATGTAGCCGATGCGCCGATGGCCGAGATCGATCAGGTAAGTGATGGCGTCGAACACCGCGCGCTGATTGTCGAGAACGACGGCATCGGTGTCGACACCCTGGCAAACACGGTCGAGCAGCACGACCGGCACATTGGCGTCGTCGACAATCCGTTTGAGGATCGCGCCGTCACCGACACGCGCGACGATCAGTCCGTCGACCATGCGGTCGAGCAACAGCCTGATCTGGTCGTCCTGCGTGTTCAGGTGCTCGTCGGTGCAGCACAGCATGACGGCGTAGCCGGCCCTGTCGAAAGCCTGCTGGATGACCGAAACCACGTCGGTAAAGAACGGATTGGTGATGTGTGGGACGGTGAGCCCGATGGTGCGTGTGGTGCCCATCTTCAGGCTGCGGGCAATGGCGTTGCGCTTGTAGCCGATGTCGCGGATCGCCTGTTCGATGCGCTGGCTGAGCTCGGGGCTGACGGTCGCGGTGCCGTTGATCAGCGCCGATACGGTGGCCACGGAAACACGCGCGGCCTCGGCCACATGAAGCATGGTCGGAGCAGTGAATTTGCGCTGCTTTTTTCGTCCTGACGCTGTCATTTTCGAAACGTTTCACCACTCCACGGTAGCAATACGTACGGAATCTTATGATTTTGCGCAAGAATTGAAATGGAACAATCTCAGGCTCCAGATATTGCCTTGACATGATCGAAACGTTTAGATTAGCGTTTGAGGTGTTCGGTGACGACGGAGGGAGGCCGTCCTTGTCATGCAGCACGGCAATTCCATCCCTGCGGAAGGCGCTACGGCGGACGGCTCGGCTATCGTGCTGAGGGCCGAGCACATCTCCAAATCCTTCGGCGGCATCGCAGCACTCGTCGATGTCGGCTTCGAGCTGCGGCGCGGCGAAGTCCATGCGTTGATGGGCGAGAACGGCGCCGGCAAGTCAACGCTGATGAAGATCCTGTCCGGCGTCTACACGGATTATATCGGAACGGTCAGTATCGATGGCCACCCGGTGCGCTTTACCGGCGTCCGCGAGGCCGAGCGCGCCGGCATCGCCATCATCCACCAGGAGCTGAACCTCGTCCCCGAACTCAGCGTCGCCGACAACATTTTTCTCGGCCGCGAGAAGCTGATCGCCGGGCTGATCGTCGACCGCAAGGCGAGCAGCCGCGCTGCCGGCGCGCTCTTGCAAAGGCTCGGCATCGAGCTCGACCCGGATGCGCGGGTCGGTGCCTTGCGCGTCGGCGAACAGCAACTGGTCGAGATCGCCAAGGCGCTGTCGATGTCGGCACGCATTCTGATCATGGACGAGCCGACCTCGGCGCTTTCGCCAGCCGAATGCCAGCGGCTGTTCCGCATCATCCGCCAGCTCGCCGACAGCGGCGTGGCGATCGTCTACATTTCGCACCGCATCGACGAGGTCATGCATCTGGCCAGCCGGGTCACGGTGTTTCGCGATGGACGCCACGTCCTGACGCAGGCGATGGACAAGCTCGACGAAGACGCCATAATTTCGGCGATGGTCGGGCGAAACCTGCTTGCTTCCTCCCAGGAACACCGCATCCCCGGTGGCAACACCGTCCTTTCCGTAAGCGAGCTGTCGCTGTCGAAGCCCAATCGCCATGGCTGGCGCACCGTGCTCGACGGCGTCAGCTTCGATCTTGCCGCCGGAGAAATTCTCGGTATCGGCGGGCTGCTGGGCTCGGGCCGTACCGAAATCCTGGAAACCATCTTCGGGTCCAGCGGCGGACGTGCCGGCGGTGAGATCAGGCTCGATGGCGAGGCAGTAGAAATCCGTTCGCCGCGCGATGCGCGCCGGCTCGGCATCGCCCTGGTCACGGAAGACCGCAAGACGCAAGGCCTGCATCTCGAGGCCTCGATCACCGACAATGTCGCGCTGCCGCTGGTCGGCGCGCTGGCGCGGTTCGGCGTGCGCTCGCTGGCCGGTGAGCAAGGGCTGGCACGGGACGCCGTCAAGGCGCTCGGCATTCGCTGCGAGACCGTCGAGCAGCCGGCCGGCACGCTGTCCGGCGGCAACCAGCAGAAGGTCGTCATCGGCAAATGGCTAGCGACGAGGCCGCGGGTGCTGCTGCTCGACGAGCCGACACGCGGCATCGATGTCGGTGCCAAGCGGGAAATCTACGATCTCATCTTCAAGCTGGCGCGAGACGGGCTGGCGATCGCCGTCATCAGCTCGGAATTGCCGGAGCTGCTGCATCTTTCCGACCGTATCCTGGTCATGGCCGACGGCCGCCAGACGGGAATCCTGTCCCGCGCGCAAGCCAGCGAGGAGGCCATCATGCGGCTTGCGGCGCCGCGACGGACGATGACGAGGCCTGCCGCATGAGCATTTTGCATATCCTGTCCCGGACGAAGCTCTATTGGGGCCTGATCGCCATCTTCCTGATCGGCGTGCTCGGCTCGCCGATCAGCTCCAAGGGCAACAACATCTTCCTGTCCTACGGCAACCTGCTCGATGTGCTGCGCCAGGTGTCGACCACCGGGCTGATTGCCACCGGCATGACTGCGGTGATCATCACCGGCGGTATCGACCTTTCCGTCGGCTCGCTGATGGCTATCTGCACGGTCGTCTGTGCCATGCTGCTGACGGTCCCCGGCGTGACGCCGGCGGTGGTGCTGGGGGTGCCGACAGTTGCCCTGGCAGCCCTTTGCCTCGGCATTCTCGTCACTCGTTTCATCCTGCTGAACATCGAAAAATCCCGCGCCGGCGCGCAGGCCACGCACGACATCAGGTTGGACAGCGTTCGCGGGCTGGTGACACCCGGCATTGTCGGGGTGATCCTGTGCAGTCTGGTGCTGTGGTTCCTGCTGCCGCAGGTGGGCTCAAAATTCGGCGTGCTCGGCGTGCTGCTGGTGGCGCCTTGCGTCGGCCTGCTGTTCGGCGCGCTCAACGGCTTCATCATCGTCGCCGGGCGGCTGCAGCCCTTCATCGTGACGCTGGCGATGATGGTCACTGCGCTCGGCATCGCCCGGCTGACAGCCGGCCAGAACAATGCGGTGCTGCCGGTCTACACCGGCTCGAATGCCACCGCCGATTTCGAAATGCTGCGCTCGCTGGTATTCGGCGTGATCCCGATGCCGGGCCTGTTCTTCCTCGGCGCCATCCTGATCTACGGCGCCGTGCTGCGCTTCACCCCGTTCGGCCGCTATGTCTATGCGATCGGCGGCAATGAGGAGGCGGCGCGGCTGTCGGGCATCGCCGCAGGCCGCGTGAAGATCGCCACCTATGCCGTGTCAGGGCTGCTGGCCGGCATCGCGGCGGTGCTCTATGTCGCGCAGTACCGGCAAGGCAAGCCGGACGCCGGCGCCGGGCTGGAGCTCGACGCGATTGCCGCCGTGGTCATCGGCGGCACCAGCCTGATGGGCGGACGCGGCAGCTTGACCGGGACATTCTGCGGCGTGCTGATCTTCGGGCTGCTCTCCAACATCCTGCAGCTGCACAACATCAATTCGAACCTTCAGCTGGTGCTGAAGGGGATGATCATCATCGGTACCGTGCTCGTGCAGGAGCGCAATGCCGGTGATCTTCTTTTCTATCTGCGCTTGCCCGGTGGGCAAGCGCACAAGGAAACGGCCGCGGCAAAGCGGCCGTCGCAAGAGACCGCGTCTCTGAATATTGGAGGAAACAAGAAATGAAACGACGTGAATTGTTGAAGCTCGCCGGGCTGACAGCGGCACTCCTGACCACGACCGCCATGCTTGCCGGCGGCGCCCATGCGCAGGACAAGAAGTGGAAGATCGGCTTCTCGCAGGTGACGACCATCGAACCCTGGCGCGCCCAGTTCAACAAGGACATCCTGGCCGAAGCGGCCAAGCATCCGGAAGTCGAGCTGATCATCACCGACGGCGAGGACAAGACCGAGAAGCAGGTCGCCGATGTCGAAAACCTTATCCGTCAGGAGGTCGATGCGCTCTTGGTATCACCGAAAGAATCCGCCGGCCTGACCGGTGTCGTGCAGCAGGCGATCGATGCCAAGATCCCGGTCTTCGTGCTCGACCGGAACGTCGAAACCAACGACTACACGCAGTTCGTCGGCGGCGACAACAAGCTTATCGGCCGGGCTGCCGGTGAATATGCCGTTGAGCTGCTTGGCGGCAAGGGCAAGGCCGCCGGCAACGTCGTCGAGATCTGGGGCGGCATGGGCACCCAGCCGGCACACGACCGCCATGACGGCTTCCATGAATTCACCGACAAGGAGCCAGGCATAAAATACCTGCTCGACCAGCAGTCGGGCGACTGGAAGCAGGACCAGGCCTACAACATCATGGCGACGGCGTTGCGCAACAACGAGAAAATCGATCTTGTCTACGGCCACAATGATCCGATGGCCTATGGCGCCTATCTTGCCGCCAAGGACGTCGGACGTGAGAAGGACATCAAGTTCATCGGCATCGACGGCCTGCCCAATGAAGGCGTGCAGCTGGTCGCCAATGGCGAGCTGACGGCGACGTTCACTTATGTGACGCCGGGCGCCGAAGGGCTGCGGCAGGCGATCAAGTTCCTGAACGGGGAGAAGGTGGAAAAGACCATCACCCTGCCGACGCAGAAGATCACCAAGGAAAATGCCGCCCAGATCCTGAAGGACAACGGCCTCTGAGACGAGGCTTTCCTGCCGGGCGTTCAGCGCCCGGCAGGAACAACAACCAAACGCCGGCAGGCAGCAGATTAAGCCAGCTTGGCCAGCAGCTTCATGAAAATGGCCGCTTCCTTGGCGGAAAGCGGCGCCAGCGTTTCCTGCGTAATCTCACGGGCAAGCGGAATCAGCCGCTCGATCGCGTCGCGCCCGTCGGCGGTCAGATTGACCAGCAGGCGCCGTTTGTCGACTTCGTGTTTGCTAAGTTCGACAAAGCCACGCGCTTTCAGCCGGTCGATGACGCCCTTCACGGTCGCCGCATCCATGGCGATCAGGCTGCCAAGCTGGTTCTGCGAGGTCTCGCCGACGTCGCGCAATTTGGCCAAAGCGGCAAATTGCGGCGGCGTCAGATCGGCGATGTGTGCGGCGAAGATCGAGACATGGCGCTGATGCGCCTTGCGCAGGATGAAGCCGACCTGCTCCTGCAAGCGATAGTCGTTTTCGTCAGGCTCCTCGGCCTCGACCAGCTTGAGCAGATTGTCCTCGGCGCTCACCGCAGCCCATCCCATGCCTTAATGTCCTTGGCCGCCAGCCCACCCATGCGGTCGTGCACGCGCGGGCCGCAGGTCATGGCGAGGCAAAACAGGATCTCGTCGGGACGGGGGCCATCGCTGATGCCGATTTCCATGGCATCGAAATGGCTGCGCACATAGGCGGCGTTGATGTGGCCGAGCGGCACATCGAGCCGCGCGCCGAAGCCGCCGACCTTCTTCGCCGAGGGCACGATCGCCTTGGCGTCGCCGAGCCGTTCGCGCATGGCATAGCCGCCCGGCACATGCCACAGCGCGCCATGCTCCAGCTCGCCCGCCATGCCGACGATGGCGCCCTTGCCGTAACCGTCGATCTGTTTGACGTCGCCGCCCAATGCGGCAATAAGCCTGTCGGAGAGCAGCAGCCCGAGCGGCTTCAAATCCTCCATGGCGCTCTGCAGTTCCTCGACGTAACGGCCGGCGAACGGGTTCTTGACCACAGCCATTGCCGCGGCACGGCGCCGCGGCACCTTCGCCACCGGCCCGCCTTCGTGAAAAATCTCTTCGGTCAGCACGGCGATCTTGCGGATCGGAAACTCAGGCATGAGCAATTTCCCTCTCTAAAACTTTATTGGCGAGCGCCATCGGACCTGCGATGCGCGCCTGACCGCCGAGGAAAAGCGCCGCGGCGGCAATCAGGCCGCGCCGCCGAAACTCCTCGGCAACGGCAAATCCGCCTTCCAGCGCAATAGCGATTTCAGCGGCGGAAAGCAGCCCCACGCCCTGCGTCACCAAACGGTCGCCGAGATCGCTGTCAGGTGCGAGATCGCGCGCCCGTACGCGCCTAACGGCCGGATGACCGGGCAGGTCGACGGCGTTGGCGATCAAGGTCGCGGCGGCATCGGCTTCAGCACCCGTTCGCGCCAGCACCGTGACCGCGTCGGCGATGCCCAGCGAAAAGGAGCGGCCGCGCCAGCCGCTTGTCGCGACACCGCGGATCCCGTCTTCGGGGCGGATCGTGAGACGATCTGCCAACCCATGACCTGTCCCGGCAATGGCAAGCGTCATCGACTGCCCGTGGCCGAGATAGATCGCGCTGTCGCCGCCATTGTTGACATAGGCGCGCTCGAGCCGGCGGCCGGCAAGCAGCGCGCCAAGCACTTCGTCGGCTACCGAGCCGGCGACGGCCGCCATCGGTGTGATGAATTGTTTCGCTAGCGGAACGACCGCCGCTTCCATGTGGCGCGCCGTCGGGCCAGCGAAAGCACGTGGCCGCGAGGCGGCCGGGCGCCGCAGTTCGGGCAACTCTTCGACCAGTTCGGGCAGGATTGTCTGGAAGCGCGCCACTGCCTGACGATATGCGGCGCTGCATTCACTCGCCTCGCCGAATGCCTCGACGATCAGGTCGATCGGCCCATGATTGAGGTGAAGCCTCCGGCCGTCCTCGAGCCAATGCGCCTGCGGGCCGTTCATCGCCCGGCCCCGTTTGCGGCCGCGCGACGCAACTGCGCCAGCGGCGGCCAGGGATTGTCACGGGGTGCGGCCGTGCCGCGGCGCGGATTGAGATATTCGCCGCCCTTGGCCAGGATATCGTCGACGCTGCGGATTTCGCCTTCGTAGCCGCCAAGCCTGACATAATCGTCGCGGCGCATGGTGAACTCGATCGGCGCCACCAGCGCCGGGGTCGGCACATAGCCGAAGGCGCCTTCCGGCACGCGGGTGACGTCGACCATCAGCGTGATGCCGCCGCCCGGCCAGACATAGACCGGCGCGCCGCCGACCGTCACATAGGTCGTCAAGCCCTGCACCGAGCGGGTCAGATTGACCGGGTTCTCGGTGACGCCGGCGCGCAGCGAGCCGCCGGCGCCGCCGACGAAAAGCACGGTGCAGAGCGCCGGCTCGCAATTGTCCTCGATCAGTTCGACCGACTTCCGCAGCCGCTCCGGGAACGGTTCCTGGACCGGCTTCAGTTCGTCGTCGAGCTCGTAATAGGCGAATTGCTCGCCGGTGGTCGAGACCATCAGCAGCGACATGCCGGGGCGCGCACCCTTTTTGGCGTTCCATTCACCAAGGATCGACAGCGGGTCGGAAATGCTGGTGCCGCCCCAGCCGAGGCCGGGCTCCGACACCTTGAAATAACGGCCCGGCGTCGAACGGCGGCCGATGATCTTGATGCCGGTATCCTGCCAGCCAAGCACCTTGCCGGCCTGATGCTCGGAGACGACGCCGGTGATGTGGTCATCGACCACCACCACCTCGTCGACAAGGCCGCGCCATTGGGTCGCGAACATGCCTATGGTAGCCGAACCGCAGCCGACGCGCATGCGCTGCTCGAGCTTGCCGTCGATGACCGGCGGCTTGCCGGCTTCGACGATGATGGTGGCGCCGCCGTCGATCACGAGTTCAACCGGTTTGCGGTTGCACAGGGCGAGCATGGCGTCGCAGGTGGCGCGCCCTTCAGCCTTCGAGCCGCCGGTCAAATGATGTACGCCGCCCAGCGACAGCATCTGCGAGCCGTATTCGCCGGTCGTGACATGGCCGATCGCCTCGCCTTGGGCACGGACCGTCGCCGTTTCGGGGCCGATATGACGGTCGGTGTCGATCTTCACCTTGACGCCGCAATAGGAGAAGATGCCCTCGGTGACGACGGTGACCAGATCGACGCCCTCGACCTCCTGGCTGACGATGAAGGGCGCCGGCTTGTAATCGGGATAGGTGGTGCCGGCGCCGATGGCGGTGACGAAGCGGCGGCCGGTGTTGACCAGTTCGCCGTCCCATGCCTCGCCTTCTTCGGCAAAGGGTACGATTGCGGCGCCGGTCTCGGCCGCGTGGTCGAGGATGGTCAGTGGATCCATCCGCACGATCCTGCCGCCAACATTGCCGTAGCGGTCGCAGGCGCCGGTGCGGCCATCGGCGATGTAGCACATGACCGGACAGGCATCGCAGCGGATCTTCTCGGCCACCAGCTTCTCGCCGGGATCGTGTGTCTCGAAGCGTTCGGCAAGCTCGCTCATCGGCGCGCCTCCTTGTCGAGGATGGCGGCGCGGATGCGGGTCGGCGTCGCCGGAATTTTGGTGACCAGCACACCGGTGGCGTGGCGGATGGCGTTGAGGATCGCCGGCGCCGTCGGGATCAGCACATGCTCGCCCAAACCCTTGGCGCCGAAGGGTCCTTCCGGATCCGGAACTTCTATCAGGATGGTCTCGATCGGTGGCACGTCGCCGATCGTCGGGATCAGATAATCGTGCAGGTTTTCGGTGCGGCCGGGGATGAATTCCTCCATCAGCGCCATGCCGATGCCCTGGGCGATGCCGCCCTCGATCTGGCCCTCTGCCAGTAAAGGGTTGATGGCCTTGCCGACATCGTGAGCGGCGGTGATTTTTATAAGCTTCACGGTGCCGAGCCTGAGGTCGACCTCCAGTTCGGCGATCTGGGCGCCATAGCCATAGACGGCATAAGGCTTGCCCTGGCCCTTGGCATCGAGCGGCAGCGTCGGCGGGTCGTAGCTTTCCTCGGCGCGGAAGACAAAGCCTTCGGCGTCTACCTTCAGCGAGGAAAGATCGATGCGGCGCGTCGCTTCGCCTTCCCAGATGCTCAGACTTGTGCCGTCCAGCGCAATCGCCGCCTTTTCCGAGACATTGGCGAAACGCAAGATCTCATCGCGCAAGGCGCGGCCGGCCTTTTCGGCGGCCTTGCCGGTGACGAAGGTCTGGCGCGAGGCCGATGTCTTGCCGGCGTCGGGGGTGATCGCCGTGTCGGCGCCTTTCAGCCGCAGCTTTTCAAGCGGAAGACCCAACGCGTCGGCGCAGATCTGCGCGATGACAGTGTTCGAACCTTGCCCGATATCGACCGCCCCCTGATGCAGCACGACTTCGCCCGATGCCGAGATGCCGACCTTGATGGTCGACGGATTGGGCAGCGAGGTGTTGCCGCAGCCGTACCAGCAAGAGGCGACGCCGACGCCGCGTTTTTTTTCGCTGCTGCTACGGGCGTTGAACGCGTCGGCGTCAGTTAGGGCACGCCGCCAATGTGAGCGCAGGGCCGCCAGGCAGTCGGCGATGCCGACGCCCGACTCGAGCCGCTGCCCGGTAACTGTTTCGGATCCGTTCCGAAGGCAGTTCTTCAGGCGAAAGTCGAGCCGATCCATGCCGAGCTTGTCGGCTAGCTCGTCATAGAGGGTCTCCTGCATGATCGTCGCCTGCGGCACGCCGAAACCGCGAAAGGCGCCGGCAATCGGGCCATTGGTGTGGATGGCGCGGCCTTCGGCGCGATAGTTCGGCGTCGCATAGGGGCCGGAGGCGTGCACCGGCACGCGGTTGGCGACCGTCGGCCCCCAGCTGGCATAGGCGCCGGTGTTGAAATCGCCGGCGAAGACCATGCCGGTGATGCGGCCGTCGGCATCGGCGCCGATGCTCGCTCTCATCAGAGCCGGATGGCGCTTCGTGGTCGAGATCATCGATTCGGTGCGGCTGTAGGCGAGCGCCGCCGGCCGGCCGGTTTTCATGGCGACAAGGCCGATGAGCGGTTGCAGCGAGACGTCGAGCTTGGAGCCGAAGCCGCCGCCGGTCGCGGTCGGCACGATGCGCACCTTTTCCGGGGCAAGGCCGAGCACTTTTGCCGTGTCGTCACGGTCCATATAGGGCGCCTGCGTGCAGGCGACGACGACCAGCGTGTCGCCGTCCATGAAGGCATAGCCGGCTTCCGGTTCGATATAGGCATGCTCGACATAGGAGGTGTCGATGGCGCCGGAAACGACGAAAGCCGCACCGGCAAGCGCGGCTTCCGGGTCGCCACGCTCGACGAAGCCGGAAGTGAGCAGGTTCGAGGGCCGGTTTTCATGGACCAGTTGCGCACCGCCGGCCTGCGCTTCGCCAGTTTCCAGAAAATGCGGCAACTCGGTCCAACTGCAAGGAAAATCGGCAAGGTCGAGATCGAGGATAGCCTCGCGTTCGCCGGCAACCAGCGCCACCGCCTCACCACGAAAGCGCGAAACCCCTTCGGCCAGCGCCGGCTGGTCGGCGAAGGGCGCGATGACGCCGAAACAATTCTTTCCCGGAATGTCGGCGGCGGTGAAGACGCCGGCAATGCCGGGACGGGATTTCACCCAGCGATCGAGATCGCCGAAGCTGAAGGCCGCATGATAATGCGGCGAGCGGGCCACCAGCACCGACAATGCGTCGGCCGGGAATGAATCACCGCCGAATTTTTCGCCGCCAGTGACTTTCGGAAGGCCATCGAGGCGGATCGGGGAGGAGCCGACGGCATGGCCAGAGGATGGCATGCGCTGATCGAGACCGTCGGCGTGGCGCCAAGCATCCATCACCGCGGTGACGATCTTGCGGTAGCCGGTACAGCGGCAGAGCACGCCGCCCAGTGCATCCTGCGTTTCGGCCTCGCTCGGGCAAGGCGTCCTGTCCAGGAGTGCCGTTGCCGCGACCAGCAGGCCGGGCGTGCAGGCGCCGCATTGCGCTGCGCCATGGCTGAGGAACGAAGCCTGCAGCGCCGACAACCGGCCATTGGCGAGGCCTTCGACGGTCGTCACCACGGTGCCGGAGGCGGAAGCCGCGGGCATCAGGCAGGCGCAGACCGGCTCGCCGTCGACCAGCACCGTGCAGGCGCCGCAATCGCCGGCATCGCAGCCGATCTTGGTGCCGGTCAGCCGCAGTTCGTCGCGCAACACCGCGGACAGCCGCCGCACCGGCGGCACGCAAACGCTGACGGCGGCGCCGTTGACTTCGAAGGCGATGTCGGCGCGCTCCATGCCCATCAGGCGGCCGCCCTTTCGTCGGGAACAGCGCCCATCGCACCAAGCACGGCGCGGGCGACGATCTCGCGCGCAGCGTCCAGCCGATATTCGGCGCTGCCGCGCACGTCGCCGATTGGCGACAGCTCGTCCATCGGTGCGGATTGGATCGCAGTGGCCAGCGCGTGGCCGACGGGCCGGCCGCGTAGCGCCGCCTCGACACCCGCCAGGCGCCTGGCGACAACCGAGCAGGAACCGACGGCGACGGCCGCGTTCCTGACCATACCATCTTCGACGGCCAGGCGTGCGGCGGCCATGGCGATGGAGATGACGAGATATCGCCGCGCGCCGAGTTTCACGAAGGCGGAGCTGCCGGCGGTCGCGGGTTTGGGAATGCGGATTGCCGTGACCATTTCGCCGGGCTGCAGCGCGGTGCGACGGTTGCCGAGGATGAATTCTGCAAGGGGCAGATGCCGGGTCGCCACAGCGCAACGCAGTTCGACTTCGGCATCGAGCACCAGCAGCGCCGGCACGCCGTCGGCGGCCGGCGAGGCGTTGCAGAGATTGCCGGCAATCGAGGCAACGTTCTGGATCTGCACCGAGCCGACTTCCCGCGCCGCCTGCTTCAGCGCGTCGAAAGCCGCCGGCAGAGGATGGCGGACGAGATCGGTCCAGGTGGTGCGCGCGCCGACGAGCCAATGGTTTTCGGCTTCGGCAATGCCGCGCAATGCCACCAGGCCATTGATATCGAGGACATTGTCGCGGAAAGGCTTGCTGCCCTGTGCCGGATAGAAGTCGGTGCCGCCGGCGAGGATGCGCCATTGCCCTTCGCCCAGCAAAGCGAGGGCATCGTCGACCGTGGTGGGTTTTGCGTAACGGATCACGCTTTGCCTTCCCAGAATGGGCTTCCCGAGGGGGGATCCTGCCGAAAGATTTTCCCGAGCATTCAAGGCAGGAAATTCATTCGTATGCAAATGATATCAAGCCGGCAGGAATTGTCAAAGCCAGAGTTTGCACGGCTGTTGGCACCGGTGCACCCGGAACGCATTTGTTATGCCATGAGAGGTTGACGCAGCCGGCCATCTGGTCAAGTTTCTGCGTCCGGTCGCGTTTTCATTGGAGCCTAAGCTCAAGACCAAGAAAATAAGGAGGCTCCATGGCCGACGAAGCGCTTGTCGTTATCGACCTGCAGAACGATTTCTGCCCGGGTGGCGCCCTTGAAGTGGCCGGTGGCGACGAAATCGTGCCGTTGGTCAATGACCTGATCCGGCGGACCGAGCACGTCCTGCTGACGCAGGACTGGCACCCTGCCGGCCATTCGAGCTTTGCCTCCAGCCACCCCGGCAAGCACCCGTTCGAAACGATCGACGTGCCTTATGGCCACCAGACGCTGTGGCCGGATCACTGCATCCAGGGCAGCCTGGGATCGGATTTCCATTCGGGCCTCGCCTGGAGCAAGGCCGAGCTGGTGATCCGCAAGGGGTTCCGTCCTGCGATCGACAGCTATTCCGCATTCTTCGAGAACGACAGGACGACGCCGACCGGCCTTGCCGGCTACCTCCGGGATCGGAACATCGAGACGCTGACCCTGGTCGGCCTGGCGACGGATTTCTGCGTCGCCTTTTCGGCGCTCGACGCGGTCAAGCTCGGTTTTGAGACATCCGTGCGGCTCGACGCCTGCCGCGGCATCGATCTCAACGGCTCCGTGGAGAGGATGCTGGGCCGGATGCGCGATGCCGGCGTGACACTGATTTGAACGTCATCCAGCCGAACCTGACAGACTTTTGAGGGGCTTCATGCGGTTTGCGGCGTTGACGGCAAGTGCTGCACTTATTGCAGCAATCTTTTCTCCGAGAGCGGTTCTCGCGGCCGAAGCGCACGAATTGCCGGGCGCCGCCATGTCGCTTTGGTGGGTGCTGCCGTTTGCCGGGCTATTGCTTTGCATCGCGACCGGCCCGCTGCTGTTCCATCATGCTTGGGAGCACCATTACGGCAAGATCGCTGCCTTCTGGGCAGCGTTGGTGATCGGGCCGCTGGCCATCGCCTTCGGCATCCCGTCCGCCACGCAGGCGGTGCTGCATGCGCTGCTCACCGAATACATGTCGTTCATCATCCTGCTGTTTGCGCTGTTCACCATTTCGGGCGGTATCTTCGTTGCCGGCAACATACACGGCACGCCGCTGGTCAATGCCGGGCTGTTGCTGGGAGGGGCGCTGCTTGCCTCGATCATTGGCACAACCGGCGCCTCGATGATCCTGATCCGGCCGCTCATCCGCGCCAACGACAACCGGCGCTTCAACGCCCATGTCGTCATCTTTTTCATCTTCCTGGTGTCCAACATCGGCGGGTCGCTAACGCCGCTGGGCGATCCGCCGCTGTTCGTCGGCTTTCTGCGCGGCGTCGATTTCTTCTGGACGACAGTTCACCTGCTGCCCGAGACGCTGTTCGTCGCCGGCGTGGTGCTGGCTGTTTTCCTGGCGATCGACATCATCATGCATCGCCGGGAGGAAGGCGCGCCGAAGATCAAGGATCCGACGCCCGACAGCAAGGTGCGCATTCGCGGCCTGGCCAACATCCCGCTGCTGGCTGGCGTAATCGCCGCGATCCTGATTTCCGCTGCCTGGAAGCCGGGAGTGAGTTTCTCTTTTCAGGGCGTCAGCCTCGAGCTGCAGAATCTGGTGCGCGACGCCGCCATCCTGATACTGGCCTTCACTTCGCTTGTCGTCTCGCCGAAGGAGTTTCGCGGCGCAAACGCCTTCAGCTGGGGGCCGATTGCCGAGGTGGCGAAGCTGTTCGCCAGCATCTTCATCTGCATCGTGCCGGTCGTCGCCATATTGCGGGCCGGGCTCGACGGCGCGCTGGCGCCGTTGGTGCTGCTGGTCAGTTCGCCGACCGGCGCGCCGGACAACCTTGCCTATTTCTGGCTGACCGGAGCGCTGTCGTCCTTCCTCGACAATGCGCCGACCTATCTGGTGTTCTTCGAGCTGGCTGGCGGCGATGCGCAGCATCTGATGACCGAGCTCGCCTCGACGCTGGCGGCGATCTCGGCAGGCGCGGTGTTCATGGGCGCCAACACCTATGTCGGCAATGCGCCGAATTTCATGGTCTTTGCCATTGCCAGGCATCGCGGCATCAAGATGCCGAGCTTCTTTGGCTATATGGCATGGTCGGGCGCGGTGCTGATCCCGACATTCCTGCTTGCCGGCTTGCTGTTCTTTGCCTGATCATCCGACGCCGACATAGCGACGGACCGCCGAGGGATCGGAACGCAGTTCCTCGACATCGACCGTCTCGCGGTTGCGGCCGTTTTCGATGAAACAAACGCGGTCTGCGACCGACAGCACCGCATCGACGCGCTGCTCGACAAGAATTGTCGACACGCCAAGCGCACGCAGCTTCGACACGGTTTCGCGGATCTTGGCGATCATCGACGGCATCAGCCCTTCGGTTGGTTCGTCGAGCAGGAGCACCTGTGGTTCCAGGCACAGGGCGCGGGCCATGGCCAGCATCTGCTGCTCACCGCCGGACAGCGTGCCGGAACGCTGCCTGAGGCGCTGGCGCAGCAGCGGAAAAAGATCGAGCACGTTTTCGCGCGTCGCCTTGCCCTTGTTGCGGGCCATCAGGCCGATCTCGATGTTTTCAGCCACCGTCATCTCGGCGAACAGCCGCCGGCCCTGCGGCACGTAGGCGACGCCGGCCTTGGGCACCTCGTGCGCCGGCAAGCCGGTCAATTCTCGCCCTTCGAGCCGGATCGAGCCTGAGCTTACCGGCACCAGGCCCATGATTGCCTTCAGCGTCGTCGTCTTGCCGGCGCCGTTGCGGCCGAACAGGCAGAGCACTTCGCCCTCGTTCAAGACAAGATCGAGGCCATAGAGCACCTGGACCTCGCCATAGAAGCAGTCGACCCCGGAGATCGTCAGTGCCTTGGACTGGGCCTCAGCCATGGGTCGTCCCCAGATAGGCGTCCTGCACCGCGGCATTGGCGCGGATCTGCTCGGGCGTGCCTTCAGCCAAGATCCTGCCGGCGTTGAAGACGGTGATGCTGTCGGCGAGTTGCATGACCACCGGCATGTTGTGCTCGATCAAAAGCACTGTGGCGCTATCGGCGATCTCGCGCACCAGCTCGATGAAGTTGTCGATCTCGCTGTCGGCCAGGCCTTGCGTCGGTTCGTCGAGGATCAGCAGCCGTGGCTTCAGCGCCAGCCCCATCGCCACTTCCAGCAGGCGCTGGTGACCGTAGGACAATTGCCCGGCCGGCATTTGAGCGCGATCGGCAAGGCCGGTGCGCTCGAGCGCCGCCATGACGCCGGTGTGAACCGCGCCCTTCGAGCGGCCGTCGGTCAGCGTGCGCTGCACCGGCAGGGCAACATTGTCGTAGGCGCTGAGATTGGCAAAGACGCTGGTGATCTGGAACGTGTAGGCGATGCCAAGGCGAACCCGGGCGTAGGCAGGCAGGTTGGTGATGTCGGCGCCGTCGAAGACGATCATGCCCGACGAGGGCTGGATGCGGCCGCTGACCAGGCTGACGAAGGTGGTCTTGCCGGCACCGTTGGGGCCGATGATGGCGCGGATCTCGCCCGGCATCAGCGCGAAGTCGACGCCGTCGACGGCGCGCAAGCCGCCGAAACTGCGCGACAGGCCTTTGGTGGTGAGCAGCGGCATCATGGCAACCACCCGAGCCAGCGCTGGCGGATGCTGCCGAGAATGCCTCTCGGGAAGAACAGCACCAGCAGGATGAGCGCTATGCCGACGATCAGCAGATAGGCCGAGGTGTAGCCGCTGGCGACATCGATGACATAATACATGAACAGCGTGCCGATCAGCGGACCGAGCGTGGTGGCGGCACCGCCCAGCAGCACCCAGAGCAGCGGCAGGATGGAATATTGCACCGAGGCGAAGCTCGAGCCGACATAGCCGAACAGCAGCGCATAGGCCGCGCCGGAAGCCGCGCAGATGCTGCCTGAGATGACGACGGCGGCGAGCTTGTTGGAAAATGTATCGTAGCCAAGCATTTTGGTCCGCTCTTCGTTCTCGCGGATCGCGACCAGCACGCGACCGTAGCCGGAGCGGACTATCGCCAGGCTTATGAGCAGCACGATCGAGAACAGTGCCAGCGCGCTCATATAGCGCACGGTCGGGTTGGTGAGGTCGAGTGACGTGCTGCCCAGGACAAGGACACGCATCGGCTGCGGCACGACCATGCCCTGGTCGCCACCGGTCCAGGCAGCGAAATAGAGGATGACGAGATAGAATACCTGCGCGAACATCATAGTGACGATCATGAAGGCGACGCCGGAGGTGCGCAGCGCCAGCAGCCCGATCGCCAGCGCAAGCAGCGCGCCGCAGGCAAGCCCGGCTGCGAAGGCGGCCGGCACGCTCCAGCCGAGATGGATGACGGCAAGGCCGGCGCCATAGAGCCCGGCTGAAAAGAACATGGCATGGCCGAGGCTGAGCAGCCCGACATAGCCGAACAGCAGATTGTAGCCCATGGCGAAGACCGCCAGCACCATGATGCGGGCGAGCAGGCCGTGATGGTATTCCGGCAGGACGAAGCTAAGCCCGAAAAGCAGGGCGATGACGCCGAGGTGCAGCGCATATGGCTTTGCCGGCGAAGCATCCTTCATCGCGATGTCGTCCCGAACAGGCCCTGCGGCCGGAACACCAGCACCATGGCGACGAGCAAGGTGGCGATGATCTTGGCCAGCGTCGGTGAGAAGAACACCGAGATGATGCCGTCGGAAAGGCCGATCAGCACCGCGGCGACGACCGTGCCGCGCAGCGAGCCGAGGCCGCCGATGATGACGACGATGAACGACAGCAACAGCGGGTCCTGTCCCATCAGATAGTGGGCCTGGCTGATCGGCACGATCAGCACCGCGGCGACAGCAGCCAGCATGGCGCCGAGCGCGAAAACACCGGCATAGACTCTGGTCACCGGGATGCCGAAGGCCTGCGCCGTCTCGCTGTCATATTGCGTGGCGCGCATGACGAGGCCGATTTTCGTGCGCGTCAGCACCAGCCAGGTCGCGACCAGCAGCAGCGCCGATGCGGCGATGATTGACAGCTTGTACCCGGAATAACCGAACCACGGCAGGAGAATGCGGTAGCTGAACGGCGGCTCCACCGGCCGCGCCTCCGGGCCGTAGAAGGTCAGCGCCAGTTGCTGGATGATGTAGAGCATGCCGATGGTGGCGACGATGGTGGCTTCCGGATTGTAGTTGAGCCGGCGCAGCACCAGCCGTTCGGCGAGCAGCGCGATCAGGCCGACGATCAGCGGCGCCAGCACCAGGGCGGCCAGGAAGCCGAGCGCCGGATGGCCGGATATCGCCGTTGAGATCGCCCAGGCAAGCACCGCGCCCAGCATGAAGAACTCGCCATGCGCGACATTGACGACGCGCATGACGCCGAACACCAGCGACAGGCCAAGCGCCGTCAGCGCCAGCACGGCGGAGGTGACGAGGCCTTCGAGGGCGGCGAGGAGAAGGTGGGGTCCGAAGTGCATCGGCTAAGCACCGGCGGATGCGCGAAGCACCCCCCTCTGGCCAGAGGGGGGTATCTTGGCGCTCACGCTTGCTGCAGCAGCCAAGCTCACAGCGTCTGCGTCGTGTAATCCCCCTCAGGCTCGTAGAGGCCGTCCTCGATCTTGGTCTTGTGGACGACATTCAGCCGGCCGCCTTCAACCTTGGAGATGTTCTGGATGCCAAAGCACTGGTGGATCTTGCCGTTGAAGGTTTTCGGCCCTTGCGGGTGCTCCGGCCCCTCGGCGAACTCGGTCAACGCCTCGGTCGCCTCGACCAGCTTGGCGCGGTCTTCCGGGCCCTTGTAGCCGGCATCCTCCATCGCCTTCTTGACGACGTAGAGCGTTTCCCAGCAGCCGAACATATGCGCGGCGGTGGAGACGTCCTTGGGGTCGCCGACAGCAGCACCGTTGTCGTCGATGCCGACGGCGGCGCGGTAGGCCTTCTGTGCGGGGGAATCATCGGGCTGCGCGTAGCGCGGCGAACCTTCCCAGAAATGGCTGCCGTCGAGGAATTCGAGGCCGGGGCTGTTGATGTCGGTAGCTTCGAGCGAATCGATGAAGCCGAACAATTGTGGCCGATTGGAGCCATAGAACTCGCCGAGCTCCTTGACGAAGGTGAGCACCGCCGGGCCGACCATGACGTGGTAGATCACCTCGGTCTCTGCGGGGATCTGCGGGAAATATTTGGTGAAGGAGGATTCCGTCGGGGGGATGGCGATCTGGGCGATAACCTCGGCGCCTTGCGCCTTCAGGGCCGGCGGAAGGTAGTCGCGATGGTCGTAGCCGAAGGCGAAATCGGGAAATATCTGCGTCACCTTCT
This sequence comes from Mesorhizobium sp. M0040, assembly GCF_040323505.1. Classification (NCBI taxonomy): domain Bacteria; kingdom Pseudomonadati; phylum Pseudomonadota; class Alphaproteobacteria; order Hyphomicrobiales; family Phyllobacteriaceae; genus Mesorhizobium; species Mesorhizobium sp. M0040. Next base: position 68,581 of record NZ_JAMYVA010000012.1, on the reverse strand, counting down.
TGCCGGCATTGGCGGCAATCCACGGTGCCATCGACTGGATCTGGCTCTTCACATCGGTGATGCCGGGCTGGAAGACGTAGCGGTTCAATTTGGTCGAGGCGACGTGGTGGCCTTCGCTGACAACGAAATAGGGCATCTTGGCCTCGCCGGCGGCCGGCGCCGAGCCGATGACGACATGCGAAAACAGCGTGCCGTAGACTATATCGGTCTTGTGCTGAGAGGCGAACTTGCCGACGACTTCGGCGCCCCGGCCGGGATCGGTGCCGTCATCCTCGATGATCACGTCGACCGGCCGGCCGTTGATGCCGCCGGCTTCGTTGATCGCCTTGACGGCAGCCGCTGTGGTCTTCTCGTACCAGCGGCCATAGGCGGCGCCGATGCCGGTGCGGTGCGATTGGAAGCCGATCTTGATCGGCGCCGAGCTCTGCGCCTGGCTGTAACGCACGAAACCCGGCGCGACGGCAAGACCGGCGCCGGCGGCAAGGCCCTTCAGCGCCGTGCGGCGGGTGAGAGCGGATCTGGAGAGATCGAAAAACCCATTCTTGTCAGTCACGGCAGTTCCCCTTGTTTTTGAGCTTTGACCAATGGCTGTAGCAGGCAGGCCACTCTTGTTAAGAGGGGCGAAAATTGCATGTGTACAAACTAAATCACCAAAGCTCTGACGTGGCAAGCGAGCTTTCCCCAAGGTTCGATTGACGGGCATCGCACACCTCGTTCATCCGGCGCTCGGCGTCGCAAGCAGCCATAGGCCGAGGACGGTGTAGGCGATCATCAGCACGGTGAGCGGGAACTGGCTGACCGCGGCGCGAGCCGGAATGGCGTGCAGCCGCCAGGCCAAGCCATGGGCGACAAGCACAGCAAGCATGTGGCCGGCTATGATGACGCCGGCCTGGAGGTTCCACAGCCACCACGCCGAACCGGCACCGGCGACGACGCCGGCTTCAATTGACATGTCGGCGGTACCGAACAGGTTCCAGCCCAGCGCAAACGGGTCGGAGAGAGCGGCAATCACATATTGGCCGTCGACCAGCAGCGCGGTCAGATAATGCGCGAAGTGGTAGGCGAGCGCGATCGGTACGATCGACCAGACCAAAAGCCCGGCGGCGTGACCGAGCGAATGCTTGCTGCCGGCAAGGTTCTGGCCAAGAAAGACGGCGAGCGCGAACACGGCCGCAAGCACGGCAAAAGTCATCACAAGGCCGAAGCTGCCGATGCCGATCAAAGCGGTGCGTCCCGGAAATTCCAGCGGATTGATGCCGAACCAGCCTAGCCAGAAGAAGGTTTTCGACAGGCCGTCGAAGGACACCGACGACAGCGCAAGCAGCAGGAAAGCGACGCCGCTGAGCGGTAGCGGCGCGGCAGCGAGCAGCTTGGCGCCCGGCCAGCAGAGTTTTAGCCGGCCGTCTCCACTACGTTCGACGATGGCGAAGCGCGCCACCATGGAAAAGAACACGGTCAGGAACTCACCGCGCAGGGTCCAGTCGCGGTAGCCGAAGACCTGCATGGCGGCGAAGCTCAGCAGCCAGTAGAGGCCGGCGGCCCAGGCCAGCCGCGCCGGATCGTCGGGCGCAGGGTCGATCAGCTCGAACCAGGCGAAGGCGAAGAACAGCAGGAAAGCCGGCCAATAGCCGAGCCGTTGGGGGAGCAGATACGGCTGCGTTCTGCCGGACAGGCGCGAGACGACGCGGCACGGCCCGTACCAGGGATTGAGCCATGACCATAGATCGCCGCCGAGCCCTTGCAGCAGGGCCAGGCCAACCCAGAGCAATGTCCATACGGTCAACGGCAGCGGATTGGAGAGCGGATCGCGGCTGCCGAAGAGGCCGGCGGCAATGAGGATTGCAAAGCCGGCAAAGGATGTCAGGCCGACGGCAGTCCGCGCGCCGTCGCCGAAGGTGAACAGCGGCAGGCGCTTGCGCCAGAAGCGGTCGAGGGAGTCCGGCGGTAGTAGCGCCAAGACAAGGAAACTGGCGGCAACCGCGAGCGCGCCGCCGGCAAGGTAGTAGCGGGTGGGAAGGAGCAGGACGTGGCCGCGGTCGGAGGCGTGGGCGAAGGCGGGCGTGGATGGGAATGCCAAGAAAGCGACGAGGCCGGGAAAGGGCCTGATTGCAGAAATGCAGCGCTCTACGGCGCCCCCCTCTGTCCTACCGGACATCTCCCCCTCAAGGGGGGAGATCGGCGATTCCGCCGTTCGCTCTCCTTCTGCAACTTTAGCGATTGGCGAAAGCAGCAATGAGGGCGCAATCTCCCCCCTCGTGGGGGAGATGTCCGGCAGGACAGAGGGGGGCGCGAAGGAACTCATACTACGCAAGAGTTCCCCTACCTCACACCTTCACCAACTGCTCCACGCGGTCCTTCTGGCCGAAGATGCGCAAATAGCGCTCGATCTCTTTCTCGTCGCCTGTCGACTTGGCCGGATTGTCGGAAAGCTTGACCGCCGGCCTGCCGTTGGCTTCGGTGACCTTGCAGACCAGCGAGATGGCGTCTAGCCGGTTGGTCTCGGTCGGCGCGCAGCCCTCGAAATCGTTGGTCAGGTTGGTGCCCCAGCCGAAGGACATGCGCACCTTGCCGCGGAAGTGGCGGTAGGTTTCCTCGATGGTCTCGACCTCCAGCCCATCCGAGAAGATGAGCAGCTTCTGCTTGGGGTCCTTGCCCTTTTCGCGCCACCAGGAAATGATTTTCTCGCCGCCTTCGATCGGCGGCGCGCTGTCGGGGCGGAAGCCGGTCCAGTCGGCGACCCAGTCCGGTGCGTCGCGCAGGAACGCCGCGGTGCCGAAGGTGTCCGGCAGTACGATCAGCAGGTTGCCGCCGTAGTAGCGCTGCCAGTCCTGCAGCACGTTGTAGGGCGACTGTTTCAATTCCTTTTCCGAATTGGTGAGCGCGGCGAACACCATCGGCAGTTCATGCGCATTGGTGCCGAGCGCCTCGAGATCGTTGTCCATGGCGAGCAGCACGTTGGAGGTGCCAGTGAAGGCCTCGCCGATGCCCTCCTTCAACGCTTCGACGCACCAGCGCTGCCACAGGAAAGAATGACGGCGGCGGGTGCCGAAATCCGAGATGCGGATGCCGGGCAGCGCCTTCAGCCGCTCGGTCTTGGCCCACATCTTGGCCTTGGCGCGGGCATAGAGCACGTCGAGCGCGAACGGCCCGAACGCCCGCATGGCCGCGCGAGATCGAAGTTCATTGATAATTGCCAGCGCCGGGATCTCCCACAGCGTCGTGTACATCCACGGACCGCTGAAGGCGAGTTCGTATTGGCCGTCGCGCTTGGAAAGCTCGTATTCGGGCAGCCGGAAATTTTCCAGCCAGGCGAGGAATTCCGGTTCGAATATCTGCTTGCGGCCATAGAAGGTGTTGCCGCCGAGCCAGATCATCTCTTTCTTAGAGAAGCGCAAGGTGCGGGCATGGTCGAGCTGCTCGCGCAGCTCCGTCTCATCGATCTCCTCGGCAAGGCGGACCGAGGTGGTGCGGTTGATCAGCGAGAAGGTGGCGTCGACCTTGGGATACATGCCCCAGATCATCTGCAACATCAGAAGCTTGTAGAAATCGGTGTCGAGCAAGCTGCGGACGATCGGGTCGAGCTTCCAGGTGTGATTGTAGACGCGCCGCGCTATATCGGTCTTTGCCATCGCTCAATGCGCCTTCGCTGCTCGCTCTAGCTTTTGTCTAGCGCAATTCCGGACGGAAAACCGCTGCGCACTTTTCCTGGAATTGCTCCAAATGCCTCTTAGCATCGAATTTTTGAACGCGCCTCCCGCTTTGCGGGCTGGCCCGACAAAAAGAAGCCCCTGCGGCAAGCGGCGCCTACGGCAGTTTCGGCCTCAGGATGCGGTCTTGGCGCCGACCACCTTGAGCGCTGGGCGCTTGCGGCGAATGCCGATGCGGCCTGCCACCGGCGCGTCGGCGCGGCGGTCGGCCTGCTCTTTCTCGGCAAACAGCCAGTCGATGAACAATTGCACGATCGGCGCCGACCGCATCTCGTTGCGGCAGACGACGTAGAAATCGTCGACGGCCGGCACGGAAAGACTGAACGGGGCGACAAGCAGGCCCCTGGCGAGCAGTCCGCTTGCCGTCACCGTGTCGCCGAGCGCCACGCCATGGCCGTGGACAGCGGCCTCGGTCGCCATGCGCGCGTCGCCAAGATGGTGGCGGCGGCCGCGCTCGAGGTCCAGCGCGTCAGCGGCGGCCAGCCAGGTGTGCCATTCGCGGCCGTCGTCGCCATGCAGGAAGACGTGATCGGCGAGGTCGCGGACGGTGCGGATCGGGCGGTTGTTGATCAGCGTCGGGCTGACCACCGGGAACAGTTCGAGGCCCGACCATTTGCGCATCCAGCAGTCGGTCCAGCTGCCGTCACCATAGTGCACGCAGACATCGATATGCGGTGCGCGGACGTCCTTGGCATCATTGGATGGGATCAGCGTCAGCCTGATATCCGGATATTGCGAGGTGAAGCTGCCCAGCCGCGGGATCATCCACAGCAACAGTAGCGCCGGCACGCAGGATACAGAGAGAACGCCGGTGCTGGCCGGCCTCGTCATGCGCTGCGTGGCGGCGGCAATGCCGTCGAAGGCGGTCGACACCGCCGGCAGCAACTCGGCGCCGTGCGGCGTCAGCTTCACCCGCTGACCGGCACGCTCGAACAGCTTGACACCCAACGATTGCTCGAGCGCCTTGATCTGATGGCTGATGGCGCCGTGGGTGACGTTGAGCTCAGCCGCCGCCTTGCTCAGCGAGGCGTGGCGCGCCGTCGCCTCGAAGGCGCGCAGCGGGTTGAGCGGTGGCAAACGCTTGGCCATTTGGACCCCAGGCTCTGTGAGATTTTCTCACAGATAACACACTAACAATATCAATTGATTTTTCAATGCAGCTACGGGACACTTTGCCAGGCATTGCATCAAGACGTGAAATCTGCAGACAGCCGACGGCTGCGGCTATCGGGGCCGCCGTCCGCGCCGCACCAGCCATGGAGGACCGACATGGGTTACGACCGCGGCAAGCTCGAAGCGTTGCGCCGCAAATACGGCGAGAGCCATGGCGGCGAAATGTTCGACCCGAAATTCCAGCGTGTCGCCGACAAGATCTTCTCCAAGACCGGCACGCGACTGGCGCCCTATTCCGGCATCCCGACCTTCCTTGCGGCGCCCTATCGTGAAATCGCCGCCGACAATCCGGATTTCGGCGATCTGCAGGTGGCGATGATCGGTGTGCCGATGGATCTGGGCGTCACCAACCGGCCGGGCGCCCGTTTCGGGCCAAGGGCGCTGCGCGCCATCGAGCGCATCGGCCCCTACAATCATGTGCTGGAATGCGCACCGACGCATGAGCTGAAGGTCGCCGACATCGGCGACGTGCCGTTCCAGAGCCGCTACCGGCTGGAGACCAGCCATGACGACATCGAACGCCGCACCAACCAGATCGTCGACGCCGGCGTCCTGCCCTTGTCTGTCGGCGGCGACCATTCGATCAGCCACCCGATCCTGAAGGCTGTCGGCAAGAGGGCGCCGGTGGGCATGATCCATATCGACGCGCATTGCGATACCAGCGGCCTGTTCGACATGACCAAGTTCCACCATGGCGGGCCGTTCCGCAACGCGGTGCTGGACGGCGTGCTCGACCCGAGCCGCACCATCCAGATCGGCATTCGCGGCTCGGCCGAATATCTGTGGGAGTTCACCTATGAGTCCGGCATGACCGTCGTGCATGCCGAAGAGGTGACCGGCCTCGGCATTCCCGCAATTATCGAGAAGGCGCGCAGGATAGTCGGCGACGGCCCGACCTATGTCTCGTTCGATATCGACAGCGTCGATCCGGCCTTCGCGCCGGGCACCGGCACACCGGAAGTCGGCGGGCTGACGACGCGCGAAGTGCTCGAGCTGCTGCGCGGCCTGAAGGGACTCAACATCGTCGGCGGCGACGTCGTCGAGGTGGCACCGCAGTACGACGCGACCACCAACACGGCGCACGCCGGCGCGCAGGTGCTGTTCGAGATCCTCAGCCTGATGGTCTTCAGCCCGGCAATCACCGGCAAGGCGGGCTGACACGCTCGACCATGATCCGGAAAGTGGGAACCGGTTTTCGGAGAAGATCATGGTCCAGTAGAGAAGGCGGCCGCCGCGCTGGAGCCGGCGGCCGGACTCAAACAAACAAGCTTCCAGCAGGGGAATGACAATGACGCTTCACATGAAGACACTTCACATCAAGCTAAAATCAACCTTCGCCGCCATGCTGATGTTCGGCGCGGCCAGTTTCGGTTTCACCCAGGCCGCCAATGCCGACGCGATCGACGACATCACCAAGGCAGGCGCGATCAATGTCGGTATCTTTTCCGACTTCCCGCCCTTCTCCTCGGCCAGCGCCGACATGAGCATCAAGGGCTACGACATCGACGTGGCGCAGTTCATCGCCGACCAGCTCAAGGTCAAGCTCAATCTGGTCAGCGTGACCGGCCAGAACCGCATCCCGTACCTTACCGACAAGCGCGTCGACCTGCTGATGAGCGTCGGCTATTCCAAGGAGCGTGAGCAGGTGATCGATTTCGCCGCCGCCTACGCGCCCTATTACATCGCCGTCATCGGCCCGGCAGCTCTTGCGGTCAAAGGCAAGGAAGACCTCGCCGACAAGTCGATCGCCGTCAATCGCGGCACGCTGGAGGATACCTCGCTGACCGAGGCGGCACCGGCCTCGGCCGACATCCGTCGCTTCGACAACTATAATTCCGTCATCCAGGCCTTCATTTCGGGCCAGACCCAGCTGATGGTGGTCGGCAACGATGTCGGCGCCCAGGTGCTTGCCCGCCAGGAGGAACTGAAGCCGGAGCAGAAATTCCAGCTTCTCACCTCGCCCTCGCATATCGGCCTCAACAAGAAGGAAGACCGCCTGAAGCAGGCGGTCAATGACGCGGTTGCCAAGATGCTGGCCGACGGCAAGCTGGACGAAAGCTCGAAAGCCTGGCTGAAGACGCCGCTCGATCCCGCCAATCTCAAGGATTGATGGCCGGTGAGCTATAGCCTCGACTTCGGCTGGCTTGCCGGGGCGACAGGGGCGATCGCGCGCGGCGCGGCCACGACGATCCTGTTGATCGCCGTGACCACGCTGGCGGGAACGTTGCTCAGCATCCTCGGCGCCGCAGGGCGGCGGAACGGTCCGCTCCTGCTCAAGCGGGCGATCGGCGTCTATGTCGAGGTGATCCGCAACACGCCGTTCCTGGTGCAGCTATTCTTCATCTTCTTCGGGCTGCCCAGCATCGGCGTCAGGCTCGATCCGGTGCTGGCAGCCATGCTGGCGATGACGCTCAACATGGCCGCCTATACGATCGAGATCGTTGGCGCCGGGCTCGACGCGGTGCCGCCCGGGCAGACGGAAGCGGCACTGGCGCTTGGGCTCAGGCCGCGCCAGGTCTTCATCAAGATCGTGCTGCCGCAGGCGCTCAAGGTGATCTATCCGGCGCTGACCAGCCAGATCGTCATCATGATGCTGGAATCCGCCGTGGTATCGCAGATCGCCGTTCGCGAGCTGACCTATGAAGCCGATATGCTGCAGGCGCGCACGTTCCGGGCTTTCGAGACCTATTTCATCGTGACGATGGTCTATCTCATCCTGTCGATTGGGCTGCGCCGGCTGCTGGTCGGCGGCGGGCGCCGGCTTCTCGGAGCCGGCGTGTCATGATCGAATTCACCTTCTGGGACATTCTGCGCAACCTGCTGCTGGCGGCGCGCTGGACGGTGCTCTTGTCGCTGGCCGCCTTTGTCGGCGGGGCCGTGGTCGGCATGATCGTGCTGTTCTTCCGGATCGCCAAGAATAAATGGGCGCGCCGGTTTGCCTCCGGCTACATCGCGCTTTTCCAGGGCACGCCGCTGCTGATGCAGCTCTTCCTGATGTTCTTCGGCTTGCCGATGCTGGGCCTGCGCATCGAGCCGTGGACCGCGGCGGTGCTTGGCCTGACCTTCTTTGCCAGCGCCTATCTCGCCGAGATCTGGCGCGGCGGCGTCGATGCACTGCCGCGCGGCCAGTGGGACGCCGGCGCCAGCCTCGGCCTGCACTATCTGCAGGAACTCCGGCTGATCATCTTACCTCAGGCGTTTTCGATCACCCGCGCACCGACCGTCGGCTTTCTGGTGCAGCTGATCAAGTCGACCGCGCTGACGTCGATCATCGGTTTCGAGGAGCTGGTGAGGACATCCAACGCGATCAACAATGCGACCTTCGAACCGTTCAAAGTCTATGGGCTGGTAGCGCTGATCTTCTTCGTCATGTGCTTTCCGCTGACGCAATACGCACGTTCGCTCGAGCAGCGGGCGGCGGCCCGCTGAGCGGGCGACCAGCAATTCAACGCCCGAATACCAGCGGCGGCGCGATCCTGTCACGCCGCAGCCAGCGCACCAGCAGGAGTGCCGCAACCACCGCCAGTCCCGACGACAGGCCGATCCAGATGCCGACGCCGTTGAAGCTGAAACGAAAGGCTAGCAGCACGCCGAGCGGCAGCCCGACGCCCCAATAGCCGATCGCGGCATAGATCATCGGCACCTTGGTGTCGTGCAGGCCGCGCAGCATGCCGCTGGCGACCGCCTGCGCACCGTCAAAAACCTGGAACAGCGCGGCAAAGGCGAGGAACGACACGGCAAGCGCCACCACCTCGGCATTAGCCGGATTGCCCAGATCGATGAAGGCGCCGATCAAGAGATGCGGCCACAGGATCATCACTAGCCCCATCAGCGCCATGAAGGAGACACCGACGACATAGGCGGTCCAGCCAGCCCGGCTGACACCTTCCGGATTGCCGGCGCCGTGGGCAAGTCCGACGCGCACCGTCACCGCCTGGTTGAGGCCGAGCGGCACCATGAAGGTGATCGAGGCGATCTGGATGGCGATCGCATGGGCGGCAAGCGAAGCCGCATCGATCAGGCCCATGAGAAAGGCCGCCGCGTTGAAGATCGTCACCTCGAACGCCAGCAGGCCCGCGATCGGCAGGCCGAGCCGCAGCAGGCCCTTGAAGCGCGGCCAATCGGCGCGCCAGAAGCGTCCGAACAGGCGATAGCGCCGGAATTTCTTCTCAAGCATCACCACCGCCGCCATGCCGGCGAACATCAACGTGCTGGACAGAGTGGTGGCGAGGCCGGAGCCGGCGATGCCCATCGATTGGATGCCGAGATTGCCGAACATGAACAGCCAGTTGAAGAAGGCGTTGCAGGCGACGGCAACGAAGACGATGATCAGCGCCCAGCCCGGCCGCTCCAGCGCCGAAATGAACGAGCGCAGGACGATGTAGCCGAAAAAGGGCAGCACCGCCCATTCGAGCCAGCGCAGATAGATGCCGGCCTGGTGCGCCAGCGCCGGTTCCTGACCCATGGCCAGCAACACGCTCTCGCCGTGCCAGAGAAGGGCCCATATCGGAATGCAAATGAGGATCGCCAGCCACAGACCCTGGCGCACGGTGCGGCGCAGGTCGCGCACCGAGTGCCGGCGACGGCCGAGCTCGGTCGCCATCATCGGCGAGGTCGCAAGCATCAGGCCGAGCCCGAAGATGAGCGGCATGAAGTAGAGGTTGGCACCAAGCGCACCGCTGGCCAGCGTGTCCGCCCCCAGCCGCCCCATCATCATGACGTCGGTAGCGGTCATCGCGGTCTGGCCGAGATTGGTCAGCACCATCGGCCAGGCGAGCGCCAGCATCGCCCTGATTTCCCGACGCCAAAGGTTTTCCGGCGCGCGAGCGTCGGCTTCGATCGCAGACATTCTAGTTTTCCGCCTATCCGATTGCGGCACGTCAGCAAGAGCCGGAAGCCGCGTCTCAGCGCGGAAAATGGCCAAGATCGGCCGGATTCCGCATTACGACGGGTTTGTCTATCAAATGGGCACCGGTGGCAAGAGGCTGACTTGCGGAAGGGTTAAGCCAGTCGGTTCAATGCAGGCTATTGGAGAGGCTATGGAAGCCGCTATGGTCGCGGCAGATCCATTTGAAAGGCAGCCTGATGAGCGCGTTTCCCGAAATCTATCTGGTTCGGCATGGCGAGACGGAATGGAGTGCGTCCGGAAAACATACCGGCCGAACCGACATACCGCTGACGCCGGCCGGCGAGGAAGCGGCAAGGCGGATCGCTGAGCGGCTCAAGGGCCTGTCCTTCTCGGCGGTGTGGTCGAGCCCGTCGCAGCGCGCCTTCAACACCTGTGCGCTGGCCGGCTTCGGCTCGTCAGGCGTGAAGAAGGACGATCTGGCGGAGTGGGATTATGGTGCCTATGAGGGATTGACCACCAAGCAAATCCTCGCCGAGCGCCCCGGCTGGCGTCTCTTTCGCGACGGCTGCCCGAGCGGCGAGTCCGCCACGGATGTCGGCTCGAGGGCGGACCGGATCGTCAGCCAGTTGCGCGAGGTCGGCAGCAATGTCCTGGTCTTCTCAAGCTCGCATTTCCTTAGGGTGCTGGCCGCACGCTGGCTCGGCCTGCCGCCGCAAGCCGGCGCGTTTTTCGTGCTGGATACCGCCAGCATAAGCGTGCTCGGTTATGAGCACGACCTTGACGAGCCGGTCATCCGGCGCTGGAACCAGAGATAGCAACCGATCCCGATTTATCGGATCGCGTCCAGCGCCTGCCTTTGCCTGTGCATTTCGAGAAACACGCGGTAGTCGCGATCGAACCGGCCGGCGGCAGCCGGATTGGGCCCTCGCGTCCTGCCGCCCTGTTGCATGGCGACGCAGGCAGCGTTCAAATCGGGAAAAAGCCTGGCCGCGGTGGCGGCAATCATGCCGGTGCCGAGCAGCACCGCCTCGTCCGCCAGCGGCTCGACCACCGTGCAGCCGGTGGCATCGGCATAGAGCTCCATCAACAGCGGGTTCTTGGTGTGGCCACCGGTGACGTGCAGCGTGTCGATCAGATAGCCGTTCTCGTTCAGCGCTTCCAGCACATGACGGACGCCAAGCGCGATGCTGACGGCGGTGCGCCAGTAGAGCTTGCACAGACTGTCGAAGGAGGCATCCAGCGTCAGCCCGCTGATGACGCCGACGGCATGCGGGTCGGCGAGCGGCGAGCGGTTGCCGTGAAAATCGGGCAGTACGTGCAGCCTTGCGGCGAGGTTGTCGCCCTCGGCGGCGCGCAGCTCGGCGACGCGGTGGGCAATCCTGGCATGCATGGCGGCATCCGGCTCGCCGCCGGCGCCATGCCAGCGGATGATGTGGTCGAGCAGCGCGCCGGTGGCCGACTGGCCACCTTCCGACAGCCACAGGCCGGGAAGGCCTGCGCCATAATATGGGCCCCAGACACCGGCGAAAGGCTGCGGATCGGGCGACATCGCCATGACGCAACTCGACGTACCGGCAATCAGGGCCAGATGGCGGCCGATGTTCGTCGCGTCACCGGCGAAACCGCCGAGCACGCCAAGCGCGCCGGCATAGGCATCGATGACGCCGGCGCCGACCCGGCATTTTTCGGTGAGGCCAAGCTCCGTCGCGGCTTGCGCGCCGAGCGGGCCGATATCGGCACCGACCGGGCTTGCCTTTTCCGGCAGGTTGCCGTGCTCAAAGATATCGCCGAGCCCGACTGCTTCGAAGAAGTCGCCCCGCCAGCCGGTTGCTTCATGGGCTAGATAGGTCCATTTGGCGGTCAGCGTGCATTGTGAACGGGAGAGCGAGCCGCTTGCCTTCCAGGTGAGAAAGTCGGTGAGGTCGAATAGATAGCCGGCTTCGTTCCATGTTCCGGGCAGGTTGCGCTTCAGCCACATCAGCTTCGGCGTCTCCATTTCCGGCGACATGACGCCGCCGATATAGTCGAGCACAGCGTGGCCGCTTTCAGTGCATTCGTCGGCCTCGGCAATTGCGCGATGGTCGAGCCAGACAATGGTGTCCCAGCGCCTTTCACCAGTGACGGACACGCTGAGCTGGCCGCCATGCCGGTCTCGCACCACCAGCGAGCAGGTGGCATCAAAGGAGATGCCGACGATATCCTCGGCCCGCACGCCCGCCTTTTCGCGGGCAGCGCGGACGGCCATGCACACCGCCGACCATATATCCTGCGAATCGTGCTCGGCATGGTCGGCCTTCGGCTGTTGCATGGCGATCGGGTGCTCGGCGCGGCCGAGCAAGGCGCCACCGGTGTCGAGAATGCCGGCACGAGCGCTTCCGGTGCCGACATCGACCGCGCAAACGAAACTGTTGGTCAAGGTGTTCTTGCTCTCGCTCCCAGGCCTGCAATCAGATCGGGCAATTGCAGCATGTCAGCGAATATAAAGTCCGGCTCACTCGACGCAAGCCGCGCTTTCAATGCCGGGTTGCCGGTGTGCGAGCCGCCGGTGAAGGCAAGGACGCGCATGCCGGCCGCCCGCGCCGCTTCGATGCCGGCCGGGCTGTCCTCGACGACGAGGCAGTTTCGCGGGGCCGCTCTCATTTTATCTGCTGCATGGAGAAAGAGATCGGGCGCCGGTTTGCCCCGCGCCACCATGGCGGCGCTGAACAAATGCGGCTCCAGCAGCCCAAGCAACCCGGTGACGTCGAGCGCATAGCGGATGCGTTCCAGGGTGCCGGAGGAGGCGACGCAGCACGGTACGCCGAGCCTCGGCAGGACCTGTGCGATACCTGGCATCGGTTTCAGCTCCTCGCGGAATCTGCGCATCAGTTCGGAGCGCATCTCGGTCAGATGCTGGTCGGTGAGATCGAGCCCGAAGTCGCTTGCGAGGATTTCGCGGACGCTCTTCATGCTCTTGCCGAGGAAGTGCTCGTAGGCAATGTCCTCGCTGACGTTGCCGCCGGCAAGCGCGATCATCTCCAGCAATGCCGAGACGGACAGCATCTCACTGTCCACCAGCACGCCGTCACAGTCGAAAATGACCAGTTCAGGCGTCATCGCGCTGGATCGGCTTCAGAGGTCGCCGGCGAGATAGCGCGTCAGTGTCGCGCGCGCGCCGTCCGCCCACAGCAGTCTCAGCGCTTGGCCGAAGGCTTCAGCGAACGGCGGCGAGCGGCCGACATCGCCATAGATGTCCTCCATGGCAAGCCAGGCGGCAGGCATGTCCCTGGCCGCCTTGGCCGTCGCCTGCAACCGGCCCCAGTTCGGGTCGTTGGGCTCGGTGACGGCACCGGAATCCGTCGTGCCGAAGCAGTAGCGACACCAGAGCGCCGATTCCAGTGCAAGGCCGGTGACACTTTTGCCAGCCTTCAGCCGGTCGGCGATGGTCGGAATGATGAATTTCGGCTGGCGGTTGGAGCCGTCGAGGCAAAGCCGGCGTATGGTGTCGCCGATCTTCGGATTGGAGAAGCGGTGCTCGATGAGCTGGTAGTAATCTTCGAGGTCGGTGTCCGGAACCGGCGGCACGGTCGGGATGATTTCGTCATGCTCAAGCTTGTCGAGGAAGCCGCGTACCAGCGGCTCCTGCATCGCCTCATGGACGAAATGGATGTCCATCAGCCCGGCCGGATAGGCGATGGTCGCATGGCCGCCATTGAGGATGCGGATCTTCATCAGCTCATAGGGCGCGACGTCGCTGACGAACTGCACGCCGACCTTTTCCAGCGGCGGGCGGCCGTCGGTGAAACGGTCCTCCAGCACCCATTGCTTGAACGGTTCGCAAAACACCGGCCAATTGTCGTCGAGGCCGAACTCGCTGGAGAGAATGCCGCGCTCGCGGTCGGTGGTGGCCGGCGTGATGCGGTCGACCATGCCATTGGGAAAGGCAACGTTCTCGCTCACCCAGTTTGCCAAACCTTCGTCGATCAGCCGCGCAAGGCCGATGACGCCATCTGAGGTGACGTGGCCGTTATGGGGGATGTTGTCGCAGGACATAATTGTGAAGGGCACGATACCGTCGGCGCGGCGGCGCAGCAGCCCGGCGAGGACGAGGCCGAAGACGGTCTTCGGCGTCGCCCCCGGCTCAGCGTCGGCAACGATGTCGGGATGTGTCGGATTGAAGACGCCGGATGCCGGATCGATGAAATAGCCGCCCTCGGTAATGGTCAGGGAGACGATCTTGATCGCCGGATCGGCAAGCCGCTCGACGATTGCGGCCGCATCGCCCGGCACCAGGAAGTCGATCATGACGCCGGTGACGCGCGCGCTCATATGGCCGCTGTCCTGCTCGACCACGGTGGTCAGCCAGTCCTGCTCCTGCAACTTGCCGCGGCCGACCTTCTCGCCCTCGAAGACGCCAGCGCCAACAATGGCCCAGTCGTGGCCGACACCCGAATTGAACAGGTCGTCGAGATAGACGGCCTGGTGCGAGCGATGGAAATTGCCGACGCCGAAATGCACGATGCCGGCCTTGAGCGCGGCGCGATCATATTTCGGGCCGGCGACCTTGGGCGGCAGCTTGGCGAGGATGGAAGAAGAGAGTTTCACGGTCATCTGCTTTTACCCTTTAGCGGGACGGCTCTTCCCCCCGTGGAGGAGACGGGGGGAAGAGCGCCTTCGCCCCCTCAACTCATCCACTGGCCGCCATCGACATTATAGGTCTGGGCGACGATGTACTCGGCCTCATCGCTGGCCAGGAACACCGCCATGCCGGTGAGGTCTTGCGCCGTGCCCATGCGGCCATAAGGCACGGCTTCGCCGACCAGCCTCTTCTTCTCGCCCCTCGGCCGGTTCTCGAACTTGGCGAACAAGGCATCGACATGGTCCCAATGCTCGCCGTCGACGACACCCGGGGCGATGGCATTGACGTTGATGCGGTGTTTGATCAGGTCGAGCCCTGCCGACTGGGTGAGCGAGATGACCGCCGCCTTGGTGGCGCAGTAGACGGTGACCAGCGCCTCGCCGCGGCGCCCGGCCTGGCTTGCCATGTTGATGATCTTGCCGCCCTTGCCCCGGGCAATCATCGAACGGGCGGCGGCCTGCAACGTAAACAGCGTGCCGGCGACGTTGACCGAAAACAATTTGTCGTAGCTTGTCTTGGTGATCTCGACGATCGGCGCCAGGTCGAACAAAGCAGCGTTGTTGATCAAGATATCCAGGCCGCCGGCCCTGGCTTCGACCGCCTTGACGGCCTCATCGATAGACGCGAGATCGGTGACGTCGAGCTTTACCGCGTAGGCGTTGCGGCCGATTTCCGAAGCCGTCTTCTCGGCGGCTTCGAGATTGATGTCGCCAATCGCGACCGTCGCCCCTTCGCGCATGTAGGCTTCGGCAAACGCCCTGCCGATGCCGCGCGCCGATCCGGTAATCAGCGCCGATTTACCCCGGAGCCTCATTGCAGCATCGCCTTCCCGTCGGCGCCGAAACGATGCAGCTTGGCCTTTTCCGGCGTCAGGTAGATCGTGTCGCCGTGATGGGCGGCCAACTCGCCGTCGGCACGCACCGTCAGCTGCCCGACACCATCCGCCTGGACGTGCAAAAACGTGTCGGAGCCGAGATGCTCGGCAACCCCGACCGTCGCCTTCCAGTCGCCTGACGTCTTCGAAATGTTCATATGCTCCGGGCGGATGCCGACTGTCTTGGCGCCATATTTGGCGGCCGGCGCGCCTTCGATCAGGTTCATCTTCGGCGAACCTATGAAGCCGGCGACGAACAGGTTCTTCGGCGTCTTATAGAGCTCCATCGGCGAGCCGACCTGCTCGATATTGCCGGCATTGAGCACGACGATCTTGTCGGCCATGGTCATCGCCTCGATCTGGTCGTGGGTGACGTAGACCATGGTTGTCTTGAGCTGGTGATGCAGCTCGCTGATCTCCAGCCGCATGGTGCCGCGCAGCGCCGCGTCGAGATTGGACAAAGGCTCGTCGAACAGGAAGGCCGACGGCTGGCGCACGATGGCGCGGCCGATGGCGACGCGCTGCCGCTGGCCGCCGGAGAGCTGGCCGGGGCGGCGGTCGAGGTAGTTGGTGAGGTTCAGGATCCGCGCGGCGTCCTTCACCTTCTTGTCGATGGTCGCCTGGTCCTCGCCCGCCATCTTCAGCGGGAAGGCGATGTTCTTGGCCACCGTCATGTGCGGGTAGAGCGCATAGGACTGGAACACCATAGCCAGCTTGCGCTTGGCCGGCGCCTCGCCGGTGACGTCGCGACCATCGATGATGATGGTGCCGCCGCTGGTATCCTCGAGACCGGCGATCAGACGCAACAGGGTGGATTTGCCGCAGCCCGACGGGCCGACGAAGACGACGAACTCTCCGTCCTCGATGACCAGATCGAGGCCGGGGATGATGGACGTCGCCCCGAAGGATTTGGAGACGTTCTTGAGCGTGATGTTTCCCATGGTTTCCTCCCCCGAAGGGCTATCTTTTCGTTTTGCGTCAGGCGATGCCCGCTACTTTACCGCACCGAATGTCAGGCCTCGGACCAGCTGCTTCTGGCTGAACCAGCCCATGATCAGGATCGGCGCGATCGCCAGCGTCGAGGCGGCCGAAAGCTTGGCCCAGAACAGCCCCTGCGGGCTGGAGAAGGAGCTGATGAAAGCGGTGAGCGGCGCGGCCTCGGTGGTGGTCAGCCGGATCGTCCAGAACGCCTCGTTCCAGGCGAGAATGATGTTGAGCAGCATGGTCGAGGCGATGCCGGGGACCGCCATCGGCGTCAGCACGTAGATGATCTCGTTCCAGAGCGATGCGCCGTCCATGCGCGCCGCTTCCAGGATCTCGCCCGGGATCTCGCGAAAATAGGTGTAAAGCATCCAGACCACGATCGGCAGGTTGATCAGCATCAGCATGACCATCAGGCCGATGCGGCTGTCGAGCAGACCGGTATCGCGGAAGATCAGATAGATCGGAAACAGCACGGCGACGGCCGGCATCATCTTGGTGGAAAGCATCCACATCAGAATGTCCTTGGTGCGTTTGCCCGGCGAAAACGCCATCGACCACGCCGCCGGTATGGCGACGAGCAGAGCCAGGATGGTCGAGCCGACCGACAGGAACACCGAGTTCAGGAAGAATTTGAAATAGCCGTTCTGC
Organism: Mesorhizobium sp. M0040; assembly: GCF_040323505.1. NCBI lineage: Bacteria > Pseudomonadati > Pseudomonadota > Alphaproteobacteria > Hyphomicrobiales > Phyllobacteriaceae > Mesorhizobium > Mesorhizobium sp. M0040. The sequence continues at coordinate 51,728 of NZ_JAMYVA010000012.1, read as the reverse complement.
GCCTGGACCTCGGAATAGCTCTCCGTGGTTCCCGACGGGAACAGGTTGAAGCCCTGGATAGCCTCCTGCTCCGACTTGAACGAGGTGATGATCGTATAGAGGATCGGGAAGAAGATCAGCAGCGCGACGATCCAGGCGGCCGCGGTAGCAATCGTCTTGTGCTGGGTGGTGACTGCACGTGCCATGGTCAGGTCCTCCCTATCGGCGATGTTGGCGGCAGGGTCGACCCCCACTCCGGTTTGCTGCGCAAACCACCTCTCCCCCGATCGACGGGGTAGAGGAAGGGCGCGGCTTCGATGCAGGCCTTTCCTCTCTCCCGGGCAGGGGGAGAGGTGTCCCGCGCAGCGGGACGGAGTGGGGGTGGTTCAGCGCACGTGCCATCTTATCCTCCCTTATTTATCCAGGTTCTTGCCGACAGCGCGCATGGCGAAGAAGGCAACGATGTTGGCGAGAATGACGGCAATGATACCGCCGGCGGACGCCTGGCCGATTTTGAACTCCAGCAATGCCTTCTGATAGACGAGGAAGGGCAGGTTGGTGGAGGCGTAACCCGGGCCGCCATTGGTGGTGACGAGGATCTCGGCATAGACCGACAGCAGGAAGATCGTCTGGATCAGGATGACGACGGTTATGGCGCGCGACATATGAGGCAGCGTCAAATAGATGAAGCGGCTGATGAAGCCGGCGCCGTCCATTTCGGCGGCTTCCTTCTGCTCGACGTCGAGCGACTGAAGCGCGGTCAACAGGATCAGCGTAGCAAACGGCAGCCATTGCCAGGCAACGATGATGATGATCGCCAGGAGCGGGTGCTGCCCGAACCAATCGATCGGCTGCCCGCCGAAGAAGCGCGCAATATCGGCGAAAACCCCGTACTGCGGATGCATGATCATGTTCTTCCAGACCAGTGCTGCCACCGGTGGCATGACGAAGAACGGCGAGATGACAAGGATGCGGACGATGCCCTGTCCCCACATCGGCTGATCGAGCAGAAGGGCGAGCAGAATACCGCCGATCACCGTGATCAAAAGCACGCTGACGACGATGGTGAGCGTGTTGAGGATCGACTGCAGGAATGCCGGGTTGGAATAGAACAGCGCGTAGTTCGAAAACCCGACGAAGCCGTCGCGCATCGGATTGAGCGGGTTGTATTGCTGGAAGGAAAACCACAGCGTGAATGCCAGCGGCACAATCATCCAGACCAGCAGCAGCACCACGGATGGCGCCATCATGAAACGGGCAAGCGAACGGGTCTGCTGAGTAGCCATGACGGTCACCCTTCGAGGTCGGCCAAGTTTTTCAGCGGTGTGAAGGCTGGCCGCCCGAACTGGGATTCGGGCGGCCGTTGCCGGTCGCCATTGGCAACCGGCACCGGGAGGAGCTTACTTGATGTAACCGCCCTCGGTCATCGTCGCGGTGGCGGCGTCCTGCGCCTGCTTCAAGGCATCGTCGACGCTCGACTGGCCGGCAAGTGCCGCCGAGAAGAGCTGGCCGACGGTGGTGCCGAGACCCTGGAACTCAGGAATGGCGACGAACTGGACGCCGACATAAGGCACCGGCTTGACGGTCGGGTGCGTCGGATCGGCGGAGTTGATCGAGTCCAGCGTCATCTTGGCGAAAGGTGCTGCCTTCTGGTATTCGGGATTGGCATAGAGCGACGAGCGTGTTCCCGGCGGAACGTTGGCCCAGCCTTCCTTCGAGGCGACGAGCTCGGCATAGTGCTTGCTGGTTGCCCAGGATACGAACTTTTGAGCGGCGTCGGCCTTCTGCGTGCCGGCGGGGATGGCTAGCGACCATGCCCACAGCCAATTGCCGCGCTTGCCGAGGCCATTGTCCGGCGCCAGCGCATAGCCGACCTTGTCGGCGACGGTGGAGTTCTTCGGGTCGGAAACGAAGGAGGCAGCGACGGTAGCGTCGATCCACATGCCGCATTTGCCCTGCTGGAACAGCGCCAGGTTTTCGTTGAAGCCGTTGGACGACGCGCCCTCGGGGCCGTCGGCCTTCATCAGGTCGACATAGAACTGCAGCGTGTTCTTCCATTCGGGCTGGTCGAATTGCGGCTTCCAGTTCTCGTCGAACCAGCGCGCGCCGAACGAGTTCGACATGGCGGTCAGGAAGGCCATGTTCTCGCCCCAGCCGGCCTTGCCGCGCAGGCAGACGCCGTTCACGCCGTTGGCGCGGTCGGTCATCTTGTCGGCGGCCTGCTTGATGAAGTCCCAGGTCGGTGCATCGGGCATCTTGAGCCCGGCCTTTTCCATCAGGTCCTTGCGGTACATGACGAAGGAGCTTTCGCCGTAGAACGGGGCTGCGTAGAGCTTGCCGTCGACCGACAGGCCGCCTGCTATGGCCGGGATGATGTCCTTGACGTCGTAATCGTCGCCGAGTTTGTCGAGCGGCAAAAGCCAGTTCTGCTTGGCCCAGATCGGCACTTCATAGGTGCCGATAGTCATCACGTCGTACTGGCCACCCTTGGTGGCGATGTCGGTGGTGACGCGCTCGCGCAGGACGTTTTCCTCGAGCGTGACCCACTGCAGCTGAATGTCGGGATTTTTGGCGGTGAAGTCGTCGGTCAGCTTCTGCATGCGGACCATGTCGCCATTGTTGACCGTGGCGATGGTGATGGATTCGGCATGCGCGGCGAAAGCGAGGGCGCTGGCCGAGAACAGGCCTAGGGTGAACGTGCGAAGTTTCATCAAAATTCCTCCCATAAACCAAGATGAGCATTTGCCTTGGCTGTGAGCAATTACTCACTTGCGATGAATTATGTCAAGACGGATTCGTTGCTGCAGCGCAGCACGCCGGGTCTCGTGCAGCGGCAAGCCTGGGACGTTTGCGGCATGTCTGACGAAGGATTCGGCCGGGCTGATTGGGCCCGGCGCTTTGCTATCGGGCTTGCTGGGATTCAGCCTACTGGCAAGCGATCTCGCTCAGGATCCAATCGCGGAAGGCGCGGATCTTCGGCACGTTGCGTCGTGCCGTCGGATAGACCAGCCAATAGGCGTGGCCGTCGTCACCGACCAGATCAAAGGGCTGGATCAGGCGGCCGTCGGCAAGTTCGGTCTTGAACAGCGCCTTGGTAACGATCGCCACGCCGTGGCCGGCAATCGCGGCATTGGCCTCGTAGGCCTGCGCGCCCATGCTGGTGCCGGGACGCTTGGCCAGCTCCTCGACCGGCAGGCCGGCGGCGGCAAACCAGTCCCGCCACCAGATGTCACCCGGGTCGAGGATCGGCAGCCGCAGCAGGTCGGCCGGCTCCTTGACGCCGCCGATGCTTGCCGCGAGCTTTGGACTAAGGACCGGCGTGAAATCGGCCCTGAAAAGCATATGGGTCTCGACGCCCGGCCAGTTGCCGCCGCCGGAGCGGATGGCGATGTCGATATCCTCTCTGGCAAAGTCGACAACCCTGTTCGAAGTATCGACGCGCACCGCCAGCGACGGATGCGCGACCTGGAACGAACCGAGATGCTGCGCCAGCCAATTGGAGGCAAATGTCAGCAGCGTCGAAACGCAAAGCACGCCATCGGCGCCGGTGCGCGCGGCGGCATAGGCGCCGCTCAACAGCGCGAACGCCTCGCTGACCGCGGGCGCCAGGCGCTGGCCCGGTTCGGTCAGCACGATCTGTTTTGGCTGGCGCAAGAACAGGGGCGCGCCGATGCGCTCCTCCAGAAGCTTGATCTGATAGCTTGCCGCCGCCTGCGTCATGCCAAGCTCCTGGGCGGCCTTGGTGAACGAGAGATGCCGCGCCACCGCCTCGAACACCCGGATCGCCTGAAGCGGAGGAAGCTGCGAAACCAGCTGTCGTGAATTGAGCTCCGGCATAAGCCCTCCTTATGGGCAGTGATCGACGTTTGATTGGCGGCACCGGCCGGTCCTACCGATATTTCGTATTGAAGATCAATTACGCCTAGAGATAGCGAAGGCTGACGATCATGACCACAATACAGGAAAAGCTGCTTCTTGCTCCAGCCCATGGCTGGTTTTCACGGTTGGCGCGGGGATTGGCAAGGCACGCGGCGCGGAAACGGGCCTATCTCGACGTCCGGGAGCTGCCGCCGCATCTGCAGCGCGACATGGGCTTTCTCGACGGCAACGATCCTTGCGGCCGGCACCAGTAGTGACGCTCGTTTTATCGGGGATTCAGATGCGTTTCGATTTCACATGATCGTTTCCGACCACCAGCGGCTCGGAGATCATGCGCCCGCCAGCAAGGCGGCGGCGGTCCGCTCATCGGTGATGAGGCCGTTGACCAGCCGCCGGTTGACGGCGGCGAAGATGCCCGGCAGCTTGCGGTCGCCCATGGCAAGCGCGATCACCAGCGACTTTTCGCGCGACGGCAGCGGTGCCGACGACACTCGATCATTGGTGATGCCCTCGATCATGCGGCCGTCACGATCGAATACCCAGCCGACGATCTCGGCGACACCGCCGGCCTTCTGCAGCGCCTTTAATTCACCCTCCGAAATGAAGCCGTCCTCGTAAAGCGGCGCCTTCGGGCCGAGATCGCCGATGCCGACAAAGGTGACGTCGGCCTCGGCCGCAAGCGCCAGCGTCGGCTGGATCATCGGCTGGCTGAGCAGCATCTCGCGCTCCTCGGGCGAGGAAGCGATGACCGGCAAAGGCATCGGAAACGAACGCGCCTTGACCCTATCGGCCATGGTGAAGATGACGTTGTAGAAGGCCGCCGAGCCGTCCGGCGAGATGTTGCCGGTCAGTGACACCACCTTGTGCTGCGGGCATTCCATCGGCGGCAGTTGCTCGATCGCGGCCTTCAGTGTGCGGCCGGTGCCGATCGCCATGACGATCGACACCAGCGACCGCCGCCGCCGTTCGATCTCGGCCGCCGCCGCCTCGGCGACGCCGATGACGGTGGAGGAAGAAGAAGGGTCGCTCGGCACCACCTCGACCAGATCAAGCGCAAAGCGCGATTTCAGCCGTGCCGCAAGGTCGAGGCAATTGGCGATCGGGTGGTCGACGCGCACCTTGATCAGCCCTTCGGAGACTGCGAGCGACACCAGCCGCTGCGCCGTCTGCCGCGAGATGCCAAGCGTGGCGGCGATCTGGTCCTGGGTGTTGCCTGCGACATAATAGAGCCAGCCGGCACGCGCCGCGTCGTCCAGCCTGTTGCCGCCGCTGTCCTGCCGCGAATTCAAGTTCCTGCCTCCCAACCCCGCCGAGCATAAGAGGCGGAGCGCAGTAGTTTCGCAGGGAATGAACTTGCGCGCAATTGCCTATTGTAAGAGCAATTGCTTAGTAATGAAACTTGGTGTTTGGAGCGAAGTGACAGGTCGACCCAGTCTCGTTGCAACAGCAAGGCTGTCGAGGTCGCACCAATCCCGGTTCTAAAGCGCGTTGCGTTCGATCGGCCTCATGCGACGCGTTTTAGGTTCCTTTTTATGCATGTCGTCATCGCAAAACCGCTGCACACTTTGCGCGACATGCATTAGCGGGGACGCGGCGGTTTATCTCGCGCGCTAAACGCTTTAAGGAATTTTTTGAGAATGGAGCCTTGCATGACGCCGAAAGCGGTTTTCTGGGATATGGACGGCACGCTGGTCGACAGCGAGCCGCTGCACGAGGCGGCGCTGATTGCGGCGCTGCACAGCGTCGGCATCGCGCCGCCGGCCGACCTGCATGAGCGCGTGCTCGGCATCGCCGCATGGCCGGTCTACGAAATGCTGCGCGACGAGTTCGGCCTCGACCTGCCTTTCGACGACTGGATCGTGCGCAAGTACGATCACTATCTGCCGATGGCCGAAACGCTGACGCCACGCACCGGCGCGATCGAGATTTTCAATGAGCTGCGCGCGCTTGGCGTGCCGCAAGCGGTGGTGTCCAACTCGGACAGGCTGATCGTCGATGCCAATCTGCGCGCCGTAGGCCTCGTATATCCCGGCATGAAGACGGTCAGCCGCAACGACGTGCGTGAAGGCAAGCCGCATGCCGAACCTTTCCTGCGCGCCGCCTGGTTGGCCAACGTCGATCCCGCCGAGGCCGTGGCGGTCGACGACAGCGTGACCGGCGCCACGGCGGGGCTGACAGCTGGAATGAAGACGATCTTCTGGCCAGAGGTGCCCATGGAGGGGCCGCCGGGGGCGATTGTCATCAACAGCGCCGGCGAATTGCGGGCCGAACTCGGGCTTTAAGCCAGGCCCGGCGGGACCGCGCTCAACTCCGGTAGGCAGGCTCCTGCTCGTCGAGGATCGCCTTCAATTCGGAAAGGTGGCGCTCGGCCTGGCCGGGATAGTCTTCCTGTTCCCTTGCCGCTTTCTCCGCGATCTCATCCGACAGTACCCGCAGCGGCCGGCCGGTCCACAGCGCCTTGATATAGGTTTCGGCGGCGCGCTCAAAATAGAACATGCGGTTGAACGTGTCGGCGACGCTGTCGCCGATGACCAGCACGCCATGGTTGCCCATCACCATCACCTTGACCTTCGGGTCGACAAGAAGCTGCGAGCAGCGCTCGCCCTCTTCCTCGAAGGCCAGCCCGCCATAATGAGCGTCGACGACATGGCGGTTGAAGAAGATTGCCGAGTTCTGGTCGACCGGCGGCAGCGTCGAGTCGGCGAGCGAGGCAAGCACGGTGGCGTGGATCGAGTGGACATGCATGACGCAGCGCGCATGACGCACGTTGCGATGAATGGCACCATGCAGGCCCCACGCCGTCGGGTCGGGCGCATTCGGGCCGGCCAGCGTGTCGGGATCATTGGCGTCGATCAACAGCAGGTCGCTCGCCTTGATGCGCGAGAAATGCACCTGGTTGGGGTTCATCAGGAACTGCGAGCCATCGTCGTTGACCGCCAGCGAGAAATGATTGGCCACCGCCTCGTGCATGTTGAGCCGCGCCGTCCAGCGGAAGGCGCAAGCGAGATCGACGCGCTCCTCATAGAACGGCAGGTTGGTCAGCACTTCCTTCTGCAGGCGGGCGATGCTCATCGTAACCTCCGTGAAAGAGGCGAGGATGCCGCGCGACTGGAACGCGCGCAACCGGTTTCGTTTGGTGCAGGCGAACGCGATTGCTATGCCGCCGTGCTGGTGGCAGTGCCGGCTCTCAGCCCGCCATGCTCGACGATGAAATCGATCACCTCCTGAAGCCCCTTGCCGCGCGACAGGTCGGTGAAGCCGAACGGCCGTTTGCCGCGCATGCGGGCAGCGTCGCGTTCCATGATGTCGAGATTGACGTTCACATAGGGCGCAAGGTCGCTCTTGTTGATGACCAGGAAATCGGACCGGGTGATCGCCGGTCCGCCCTTGCGCGGAATCTCCTCGCCCTGGCAAACCGAGATGACATAGAGCGTCAGGTCGGCAAGGTCCGGCGAGAAAGTGGCGGCGAGGTTGTCGCCGCCCGATTCGATGAAGACGATGTCGAGATCCGGGAATTTTTTGGTCATCTCGGCGATCGCCTGCAGATTGATCGAGGCGTCCTCGCGAATGGCGGTGTGCGGGCAGCCGCCGGTCTCGACGCCGATGATGCGATCCTCAGGGAGCGCCTGCAGCCGGGCCAGCATCATGGCGTCTTCCTTGGTGTAGATGTCGTTGGTGACGACGGCGATCGAGAACTCGTCACGCAGCGCCTTGCAGAGCTTTTCGGTGAGCGTCGTCTTGCCCGAGCCGACCGGACCGCCGATGCCGACGCGAAGAGGACCGTTGGCCTGTGTCATCTAGGGAACTCCGTGATCGCAAGAACGGCGAAGCCTGCCCCAATCAAAAGGCAGAGCGGCGAATAGTAGCGGACATCGAGCCGCGCGAAAGGCTGTTCGGGCGCCAGCCGTCGCCACCAAGGCGTAAAGCCGGCAATGCCGCGCGCCAGGAACACCAGCGCGATGAGCAGCGCCGTGGCGGCAAGCCCTGCCTTGGGAAAGGGCGTGGCAAACACGCCTTCGAGCGCCATGGGCCACAGTGTCGCCAGGCCCAGGCATGCGGCAACGGCGAAGCTGGCGAAGGGTGCCGGCATCTCGTCGACGCCGCGAAAGCCGATGACCGCGCGAGCGCAGGAGGCGGCGTCCCTGCCCGGCCAGATGCCGCCAATGCCCCAATAGACATGCAGTGCTGTGATCAACAGCAGGACGAGCGAGAGGGCGAAAGCGAGGACGATCATGAGCGGAACAGCCGCGAATACTGGGCCTCGTGCTTCATCGCCGTGACCTCGGAGATGAAAGCGCAGCCGCCGAGATCATCGAGGGTTGAGCCGGCAGCGCGGTCGGCCGTGGCCAGGGCAAGCGGTTCGAAGGCGGCCAGTAGCGTCATCGCGGCACTCTGGCCAACGATGCCAAGCCGGATCGCAGCCTGGACGAGATTGGAGAAGAAGGCCTGCAGAAAGGCCGCCAGGGCGTCCCGCAGCGCAATGCCGTGATCGCCGGCAATTGCGCCGACGGCAACGCAATAGGCACATTCGGCCGGCAGGCGATCCAGCACCTGGCACGGCCAGGCGAAGGCCGCCTTCAGGAAAGCAGCGCCCTGCAGCATGGTCTCGGCATGGCGCTCGCGCGAGCCTGCCAGAGCTTCGGCAAGGGCGACGATTTCATCGAGATCGCCGATTTCGCGCGCCCTGCGCCAGCTTTCGGCAAACAGCACCGCATCATTCCAGCCCGAACCCATCTCGACCAGCGTTTCCAGCCACGCGGCGAGCTCTTTGCTGTCGGCAACCAGCCCGGCATGCACGGCTTGCTCGAGACCATGGCTGTAGGAAAAGCCGCCGACGGGGAAGGAAGGCGACAGCCACGCCATCAGCCGCAACAAAGCAATATTGGAAGGCTGGGCAACGTTGGAAGGCTGGTCAGTCATGGTCATGGTCATGCGAATGGCTGTGGGAATGCGATTCGCTATGGCCATGGGAATGCGCTTCGGCGTGGCTGTGCGCATGCGCCTCGGCATGAGAATGGCCATGGCCGGAATAAGCGCCGCGCACCGGCTTGAACGGTTCGGAAACGTCGCTCACGGTGGCGCCCAGCCCTTCCAGCATCGCCTTGATGACATGGTCGCGCAGGATGAGGATTCGGTCAGCCTCGATTGCGGCGGCGAGATGACGGTTGCCGATATGCCAGGCAAGTTCGGCCAGATGGACAGGGTCGCTGGCCCTGATATCGTAGAGCGGCTCCTCGGCGGCGATGATCTCGACATGGCGGCCATCCTCAAGCACCAGCCGGTCACCATGGTTCAAGCTAACCGGTTCGGGCAGGTCGACCAGCACCTTGTCGTTACGGGCCGTTTCGATGGCGCGACGGCGCAGATGCCGCTCGTCATGGGCAAGCACCGCACTGTCGTATGGCGTGGTGGTTCCGGCTTCGCCTGCGGCCAGGACGGAGACGGCGCGCGGGAATTTGGTGAAGTCGGTGCGAATATCGAGCTTCATGTAAAAACTGCCTCTCCCAAAAAGCCTAGCCTATCGCGTCCGCCGCCCCAATGGGGCTCAGACGATCGTGTCGAAGAGCCGCAGAATGAACGATATCTGATAGACGAGCGCGCCGGCGACAAAGGCGATGTGAAAGCGGCGGTCGCGCAGCAGGATCGCAATGACGCAAAGCGCGACGAAAACCGGCGTGCGGATCAGATATTCGACGCCAAAATGGGCGAAATGCTCCGGCCCTTTCAGCAGCGTATCGATCACGTCGAGCAGATAGGTCGCCGCCAGCAGGCCGAAGAACCAGGCCCGGCGCGAATAAAAGAAATCCTCATAGCTGGTGTAGTCCAGCATCGAATCCGGAAACAGCAGCGCGCAGAGCAGGAACAGCGTGACGGCGTAGAAGATGATGAACAGGTATTTGCCGAAGGTCCAATTCTCGATCTGGAACAGGCCGAACTCCCACCACCAGAAATGCACCTGCATTAAAAGCACCGACGCAACCCAGGCGAGGTGCACTGGATAGAGCCGGTATTGGCCGGGATGCTGGACGATGCGGGCGACCCCCGACAGCAGGCGGGTGACGCCGAGGCCGATCACCATGCCCAGGACGATGCGGATATGCGGGAAGATGTCGTGGGCGTTGGGGAGTTGCGGGTCCATAAGCCTGGCGCGGCATGTTCTACATCGGTCGTTCTAACGCCTATGGTTCAGAACAGGAAGTAGCGTTGCGCCATCGGCAGCACGGTAGCCGGCTCGCAGGTCAGGAGTTCGCCGTCGGCGCGGACCTCATAGGTTTCGGGGTCGACCTCGACATGCGGCGTGGCGTCATTGAGCACCATCGAATGCTTGCCGATGCCGCCGCGGGTGTTTTCGACCGCGACCATCTGCTTGTCGACGCCGAGCCTGCCGCGCAGGCCGGCGTCGAGCGCGGCCTTCGAAACGAAGGTTACCGACGAATTGGTCATCGCCTTGCCGTAGGCCCCGAACATCGGCCGGTAATGCATCGGCTGCGGCGTCGGGATCGAGGCGTTGGGATCGCCCATCGGGGCGGCGGCGATCATGCCGCCGATCAGCACCATGTCCGGCTTGACGCCGAAAAAGGCCGGATTCCACAGCACGAGGTCGGCGCGTTTTCCCACCGCCACCGAGCCGATGTCCTTCGACAGGCCATGCGCGATGGCCGGATTGATGGTGTATTTGGCGATGTAGCGGCGGACGCGGAAATTGTCGTTGTCGCCGGTCTCCTGCGGCAGCGAACCGCGCTGGCGCTTCATCTTGTCGGCGGTCTGCCAGCAGCGGATCGCCACTTCGCCGACACGGCCCATGGCCTGGCTGTCCGACGAGATGATCGAGAAGGCGCCGATGTCGTGCAGAATGTCTTCGGCGGCGATGGTTTCCTTGCGGATGCGGCTTTCGGCAAAGGCGATATCTTCGGGGATCGACGGCGACAGATGGTGACAGACCATCAGCATGTCGAGATGTTCGGCCAGCGTGTTGACCGTGTAGGGGCGGGTCGGGTTGGTCGAGGACGGAATGACGTTAGGCAGGCCGCAGACCTTGATGATATCAGGCGCGTGGCCGCCGCCGGCGCCTTCGGTGTGGAAGGCATGGATGGTGCGGCCCTTGATCGCCGCGACCGTGTTTTCGACGAAGCCGGACTCGTTCAGCGTGTCGGTGTGGATCATCACCTGCACGTCGTAATCGTCGGCGACCGACAGGCAGCAGTCGATTGCAGCCGGCGTCGTGCCCCAGTCCTCGTGCAGCTTCAGCGAGCAGGCGCCGGCGAGCACCATCTCCTCGAGCGCGGCAGGCAGCGACGCGTTGCCCTTGCCCGACAGGCCGATATTCATCGGGAAGGCGTCGAAAGACTGGATCATGCGCGCCAGATGCCACGGCCCAGGCGTGCAGGTGGTGGCCAGCGTGCCGTGCGCCGGGCCGGTGCCGCCGCCGAGCATGGTGGTGATGCCCGACATCAGCGCTTCCTCGATCTGCTGCGGGCAGATGAAGTGGATATGCGCGTCGAAGCCGCCGGCGGTCAGGATCTTGCCCTCGCCGGCGATTATCTCGGTGCCGGGACCGATGATGATGGTGACGCCGCCTTGGGTATCCGGATTGCCGGCCTTGCCGATCGCGGCGATACGGCCGTCCCTGAGGCCGATATCTGCCTTGACGATACCGGCGGTGGCATCGACGACCAACGCATTGGTGATGACGGTGTCGACCGCGCCTTGCGCGCGCGACACCTGGCTCTGGCCCATGCCGTCGCGGATGACCTTGCCGCCGCCGAACTTCACCTCCTCGCCGTGAAGAGTGAGATCCCTTTCGACCTCGATGAACAGCTCGGTGTCGGCGAGCCGGACCTTGTCGCCGACGGTCGGGCCGTACATCTGCGCATAGGCGGCGCGGGTGATTTTAGCCATCAGCAATTGCTCCCGAAATACAGCCCGAAAATACCGCTTGTCGAAGCCGGGCCCCACATTGCCGCCATCCTATGGTCACGCAATGACCCGCTGAGCGACACTTTCCGATCCCATTTAGCGTTTGAGGTGGCCGGGCCACCCCAAAACGACCATTTGCCAATCGATGGAAAGGAACATCCATGCGCAAAACGACCCTTCTGGCAGCCGCCGCCACGCTGGTGCTCGCAACCGCCGCCAGCGCCCAGCAACAGCCTACGCAGCAGCCCAGTCCGGCGCCGGCTGCGCCTGCTCCTGCCGCGCCCGGGGCGCAGCCGCAGGCGCCCACCATCCAGGCGATCAACGTCGTCGATATTAAGGATCTGCCCGCGGACACTCAAGCCAAGGTCAACGAGGTGATCGCCAAGCGCAGCGATGCCGACCTGCAGAAACTGCGCGGCTCGATCGACGCGACACCGCAGGTCAAATCCGCGCTCGAAGCCAAGGGGCTCACCTCGGCGCAGGTGATCGCCGCCAGCATGAGCACCAATGGCGCGCTGACGCTGATCACCAAGAAAGCGAGCTGACGAGACGAGGCGGCGGGCCGGCGCCCGGCCAGCCCGCCGCATCGCAAAGGGAACCTTCACGGGGGACGTTACGTTTCGGTCCTGTCGCCCTGACACGAGCCTCGAAAAGGACCCTGAGAACGAGCGATGGCGATCACCACCTTCTCCGACACCAGATGGCTGCATGGGATTGCCGCGACCGCGTTTCTGGCAGCCAGCATTCCGCACGCCACGCTGAACGCGCAGAGCCTCGACAGCGCCGAGACCGTCAACCGGATCGTCGGCTCGGAGGTCGGCCAGGAAGAGGCCCAGACAAATGCGGAAGCCGGCAAGGTCAGTTCGGCGATCGACCGCACGCGTGAAAACATCGCCGCCGTGCGCAAGACATCCAAGCTCGACAAGGTCGATATCGTGTTTCTTACCGATGCCGCGCGCACCGAAGGCGGCCCGCCGCCGGCGATCGAAAACAAGGTCAGGCAACATCGGGACGACATCGCCGAGCTGCGCAAGGAGATCGAAGCGAACGCATTGCTGTTCAACGCCATCGATTCGCGGCGAGTGCAAACCGAGGACGTTCTGGCGGTGGAATTCGACGATCCGGGAAAGGTCGTCATCTATGCGGCGGCCAAGCCGCCCGGCTGAGCCGAAACTGCTCGACGCCTTCGATCTCACAGCGCGCCCATGATCTTCTGCTGAAATCCGTAGACCTCGCGCTTGCCGCCGAACGGCACCAGGGTAACGTCGCGCTCTTGGCCGGGCTCGAAACGCATGGCGGTGCCGGCAGCGATGTCGAGGCGCATGCCGCGGGCCTTGTCGCGATCGAATCTCAGTCCCTCATTGGTCTCGAAGAAATGATAATGGCTGCCTACCTGGATCGGCCGGTCGCCGCTGTTGGCTACCTTCAAGGTGACCGTCGCCAGACCCTTGTTCAGTTCGATCTCGCCGCTTGCCGTGATGATTTCACCTGGGATCATCGCGGCCTCACACGACGCCGAAAGCGAGGCCGGCGCCAATCGCGGCACAAGCGGCGCCAGCGGCGCGGGCAAGCCCGCGGAAGCGCCAGCCGAGGCCGAGACCGGCCGCGATGCCGACGGCGTGGAGCAGTGCCGTGGCAACGGCAAGGCCCGCCATATAGCCGAGTCCGCCGACATTTTCAGGCACCTCGGTGCCATGGGCATAGCCGTGGAACAGAGCGAACAGGCCGATGACGGCGACGCCGGCCGAGACAGGAAGATCGACGGCGAGCGCAACCAGCAGCCCGAGTGCCACGACGGACGCCAGTATCGCCGGCTCGACGAAAGGCGTCGGCACATGCAGCATGCCGAGCACGCCGCCGGCCAGCATGACGCTTACGAAGGCCAGCGGCCATGCCCAGATCGCTTTGTCGCCCTTGAGCGCCGCCCATAGCCCGACGGCAATCATCGCCGTCATGTGATCGAGGCCGGAGAGCGGGTGGGAGAAGCCGGCGGTGAAGGACCAAACCGTGCCGACGCCGACATGGGCATAGGCTGGCATTGCTGCCGCCAGCAGCAGGACCGCCGACAGCGTTGAGCGTTTCATCGTAGCGGGGATCATCGGCGTACCTTCCATCTTCGAGTACCTCTCACGCCGCCTTGCGGGCCGGAGCGCAGCCCTCTGCCTTGAGGACGCGCTTGGTGGAGGCCGGATATTTCTTCAGCAGCGCTGCCGGACGGATCGGGCGGGCCGAGAAGTTGCCGCCGCAATTCGGACAGGCGCCGCCGAGCACGTTTTGTGCGCAGTCGGCGCAAAAGGTGCATTCGAAGGTGCAGATCACCGCATCCGTCGCATCGGGCGGCAGATCCTTGTCGCAGCACTCGCAGTTGGGACGCAGCTCAAGCATTTTCCTCTCCTTGCCGGTGTTATCTGATCGGCTCGTGCACGGTCACCAGCTTGGTGCCGTCTGGAAACGTCGCCTCGACCTGCACATCGTGGATCATTTCTGCAATGCCTTCCATCACCTGGGCCCGGGTGACGACATGGGCGCCGGCCTCCATCAGCTCGGCGACCGCGCGGCCGTCGCGGGCACCCTCGACGACGAAATCGGTGATCAGCGCGATCGCTTCCGGATGATTGAGCTTGACGCCGCGTTCGAGCCGCTTGCGGGCCACGATCGCCGCCATGGCGATCAGCAGCTTGTCTTTCTCCCTCGGCGTCAGATTCATGCTTTTTCCTGCGGTGGCACAATCGAAATCAGAGTGACCATAATTTGGGCAGGCCCGCCCGTCCGTTGAGCAATTCGACAAGCGGCACCAGCCGCTTGCGGAGCTGGTAGCCGTCCTCAGCGAACAGCCTCGCAAGAAGCTTGCCAGATTTCCGCACGCTCCAGAAACTGACGCCGCCCTGGCCGCCGACTATGCCCCGGGCCGGCTCGAGCAAAGCCTCTGCCCGTGGCGACAGCATCAGCAGCGTCGCCACGGCGACGGCACCGCCGGCCGCTGCGGGACGGTTCAAGGTCGCCGCAATGTCCGGGCCGATGCGGAACTCCTCTGCATGGACCAGCGCCGCGTCCTGGCGGACGCGCCAGCGGTCGTGGAAATGGCCTTGCGAAGCCCGTTCACCCATGGCCAGGCGGCCGAAGACGGTAGCCTCCAGGATCAGCGCCTCGGCTCCGCTGGCAAGCTCCACGTCAAGGCTGCGGGCAAAGGCCGAGCGGTCGAAGACGATGGTTTCCTGTGGCAGCCAGGCAATGTGGCCGTCTTCGCCGACAGTCAGCTGCACCCGCACTTCGGCGCGGTCGGATGCGGCGCGATAGATTTTCTCGCAGGCCTGCGTTGTTATGGTTGCGGAGGCGCCGGCACCGACATCGACCTCCCAGGCGAGACGGTCGCCACCGGTCAGCCCACCGGCGGTGTTGATCAGGACGGCTTCGAGCGGATCGGCCGAGACCGCCGGCATGCGGATCTTGGCCGAACCGTCCTGGTACAGACGCCGAAGACGCGTGCGGCCTCCGTTCCAGTCGCAGCCAAGCCGCGCGACGCCGGCAACACGCTGGGCCGGCGGCACTGAAGTCAAGCTATATGCGATCGTATCCACGACACCAACGTTAAGCACTGCGGCGGCTTTGTCGATATATAGCTTGTTGCTTGACAACGTTTCGGTTTCTATAGAGGGAGCCACCTTGGTACGGTCACCGGCGCCTGGCGGGGTAAAAGGCGACGATGACGACGTAATCGAGGACAAAAGGGGCGCTGATCAGTTGGCGTCGGGAAACGACAGAGTTGGGGAAGAAACCGAATGGCTGACCAGCTGGCAAACGATATCATCGCCAAGATCAAGGCTCATGCCGAGCCGGGCGGCGAGGAAATCACCACCAGTACCGAACTGACCGCCCTTGGCATCCATTCGCTGGAACTGACGGAGATCATCTTCGATCTCGAGGAAGAGTATGGCATCGAAATCGAGATGAACACTGTCGATGCCTGGAGCAATCTGAAGAAT
Organism: Mesorhizobium sp. M0040; assembly: GCF_040323505.1. Lineage (NCBI taxonomy): Bacteria > Pseudomonadati > Pseudomonadota > Alphaproteobacteria > Hyphomicrobiales > Phyllobacteriaceae > Mesorhizobium > Mesorhizobium sp. M0040. The sequence continues at coordinate 35,970 of NZ_JAMYVA010000012.1, read as the reverse complement.
GTCGGCGACATGGTCGAGGCGGTTCGCGCGCTGATCGCGAAAAAAGCCTGACTGAATGCACAAGCGCGTCGTCATTACGGGCATCGGCGGATTATGCGGGCTCGGCACTAATGCACCGGCAATCTGGAATGAAATGCGCGCCGGCCGTTCGGCAATCGGCGCGATCGACAATCCGCTGCTGCATGATCTGAAGGTCAAGGTCGGCTGCGAAATCAAGGCGCTTCCCGAGCACGGCATCGACCGCAAGCAGGTCGTGTCGATGGACCGCTTCAGCCTTCTGGCGACGATCGCCGCGCGAGAGGCGGCACAGCAGGCGGGATTGAACCCGCACGCGGCCAACACCTACCGGATGGGCACCGTCGTCGGCGTCGGCGTCTGCGGCTGGGAGGCAATCGAAGAGAACTATCGCGCCATCCTGCTCGAAGGCAAGAACCGCGCCGGCATCTTCACCGTCCCGAAAGTAATGCCGGGCGCTGCAGCCGGCCATGTCAGCATGAATCTTGGTCTGCGCGGGCCGGTGTTCGGCATCACCTCTGCCTGCTCGTCATCCAACCACGCCATTGCCTCGGCGGTCGATCAGATCAGGCTCGGCCGGGCCGACGTCATGGTCGCCGGCGGCACCGATGCGCCGCTGGTCTGGGGCATCCTCAAGGGCTGGGAGGCCCTGCGGGTACTGTCGCCGGACACCTGCCGGCCGTTTTCGGCCGACCGCCAGGGGCTCGTGCTCGGCGAAGGCGCCGGCATGGTGGTGCTGGAAACATATGAGCATGCCATGGCGCGCGGCGCCGCCATCCTTGCTGAAATCGCCGGCGTCGGCCTTTCCGCCGACGCCTCCGATATCGTCGCGCCAACCATCGAAGGGCCTGAGGCGGCGATGCGCTTCTGCCTCGTCGATGCCGGGCTCAATCCCGAGGACGTCGACTATCTCAACGCGCATGGCACCGGCACCAAGGCCAACGATCAGATCGAGACGGCGGCGATCAAACGCGTGTTCGGCGGCCATGCCTACAAGCTTTCGGTGTCCTCGACCAAATCGATGCACGCCCACTGCCTCGGCGCCTCCGGCGCGCTGGAAATGATCGCCTGCGTGATGGCGATCCGCGAAGGCATCGTGCCGCCGACCGCCAATTATCGGGAAGCCGACGCCGACTGCGATCTCGACATCACGCCGAACGTGGCGCGCGAACGCACCGTGCGCACCGCGATCAGCAACAGCTTCGCCTTCGGCGGCACCAATGCGGTGCTGGCGGTCAAGGCCGTGTGACCGCACCCCTTGCGGGTCCTTCACCGGGGCCGGCGAAACTTTCCATGCGCATATTGATCGCGCCAGGCGTCGCGCCTAACTCTCTGCGACCCGCCATGACCGTGCCGCTCGGCGCGGTCCCCCACCAGGAGTTTCGATGACCGATCTGTCCGCGTTTCCGATTGCCAGGCGCTGGCCGGCGAGCCACCCCGACCGCATCCAGCTTTATTCGTTTCCGACGCCGAACGGGGTGAAGATATCGATCGCGCTGGAGGAACTTGGCCTGCCTTACGAGCCGCATGCCGTCGATATCGGCAAGAACGAGAGCTGGACCCCGGAATTCCTGTCTTTGAACCCGAACGGCAAGATACCGGCGATGATCGATCCGGACGGCCCGGGCGGCAAGCCGATCGGCTTGTTCGAATCCGGTGCCATCCTGCTTTACCTCAGCGACAAGACCGGCAAGCTGGTCCCGGCAGACGCGACGCTGCGTTATGAGACGATCCAGTGGGTGTTCTTCCAGATGGCTTCGATCGGGCCGATGTTCGGCCAAGTCGGATTCTTCCACAAATTCGCTGGGCGCGAAATCGCCGACAAGCGCCCGCTGGAACGTTATCGCGACGAGTCGCGACGGCTGATCGGCGTCCTCGAAACGAGGCTCAAGGGCCGCAGCTGGATCATGGGCGACGATTACACCATCGCCGATATTTCGATGCTTGGGTGGGTGCGCAATCTGATCGGCTTCTACGAGGCGCGGGAACTCGTCGGTTTCGACGATTTCCCCAGCGTGGGCGCATGGCTGGAGCGTGGCCTCGCCCGACCGGCGGTGCAGAGGGGCCTCACCATTCCGGCCAGAAACTGATCTTACGTCGATTCCGCTCGGCTATTTTGCCTTGGTCCGGGGCTTTGAGCCGCCCTTGCCGACTACGGAAGCAGCAAGCGACGCCGCACCTTTGGCGGTGGCAAGCACGGCACCGGCGGCGACATTGGCCGTTGCTTTAACAGTGCGCATTGCGCTGCCTGCGATCGATCCTCTGCTGCTTGCCGATCTTTTGGGCTTGGGTGCAGCGGCTTTGGTCGCGGCAGGCATCACCTTTTTCGGCGCCGCCTTGCCAAAGCTGGGCTTTGCCGCATCCTTGGAGCGGGCCGCCGCTGCCGGGCCGGCGCTGGTTTTCACTCGAGTGGTTTTTGATCGTGTTGCCCTGCCCTTGGCGGGCGCAGGCTTTCTTGCCATGGTTTCCATCGAACGGTTCCCTCATGGGCACAATTGCCGTGTCCGGGATAACGGCCTGAAACTGTCAAGGTTCCGGCCGGGCGGTTCCTTGCAAGTCAGGCCAGGTCGCCGACCACCAGGTCGGCGGGCCGCCGACGGGCAAGCACGCGGTCGATGTTCGGCATGTCGTTGGAAGCAATCCAGGCGCGCGCGTCCTCGTCGGAGCGGCCGTGCTCGTGCCATCGCTCCAGCAGTCGGCGCTCGAGCTCGGCGCGCGGCACATCGACGAAGATCGAGAAGTCGAACAGCGGCGCCAGCCGCGACCAAGGTTCTTCGTCGAGCAGCAGATAATTGCCTTCGACCAGGATGAATTTGGTGTCGGCGGCGATGATCGCAGCGGCGGCGCGCGACAGCTCCATGCTGCGGTCGAAGACCGGGATGGCGATATCCGGCTCGCCGGCGCGGATGCGCTTCAGCAGCGCTTCGAACCCGGCAAAATCAAAGGTTTCCGGAGCACCTTTTCGCGCGCGAAGGCCGCGTCGATCGAGAACGACGTCATCGTAATGGAAGCCATCCATCGGCACGACTTCCGCCGTGCCTTCCGGCAGCAGGTCGTGCAAGCCTGTCGACAATGTCGACTTGCCGGCGCCGGGCGGACCGGCAATGGCAACGATGAAGCGCGGCGCCTTGCCGGCGCGCTTGAAAATGGCAGCAGCGATATGGGCGATTTCTGACATTGGCCCCCTTACCGTGGTTCTGGCGCATTTTGGCGGCAGTTTTCGAAAATTTCAAACGCCGGATTGTGCCAAGCCTTCAATCGGGCCTGGATTGACCGATCCGCAGGAAATCGCTGTCGAAGGCGATGTCGCGCACGGCACCGTCAGCCGCCAGGATGCGCATGTGGCCCGGCGAGGTCGTGACGTCGTGCGGCGGCTCGCCGGATGGCCACGGCAGTGCGCCGATGACATGGCGGAACGAAAAGCGGCGCCCTTCGGAAAGGGCAAAGGCGGTCGCCACGCCTTCGCGCTTCAGCCAATTGTCGCCGAGCGATGCGGCGTGGCCGACGGCCGTGCGGCCGTCCTCGATGCCGAGCACGCCGCGGTGGCGGCCACTCCATGGCGCATAATCGCGCCCGCCATTGCTGACCCACAGCATGGTGACCGGCAGTTCGGCCGGGTTCTTCAGCACCAGCACGAGATCGGCTTCCGCCTGGCGCGCCAGCGCCGTCCAGCCCGGCCCGCCATGATCGGCCTCGACCAGCGTCACGAAGTCCTCACGCAGCTGGTCCATGCGATAGGTGGTCAGGTCAATCGTGCCGCCGTTGGCGGCGGGAAAGCGCGTCAGGTCGGCGGTTCGCGCCGGGTAGGCGAGCAACGAGCGGCCGCGGGCCGGATCGGGCTCCGGCGCCTCACTCGGCGTTGCGGCAAGGCGCTTGGGCGAGAAGGCCAGCCTGCCGCCGGCCGTCATCACCGTCATCGGGTGGTGGGCGACGGGAATGGCGCCGGCGCCGCCGGAAAAGACGTGTTCCTGATAGAGAAAGGGATGATCGTCGCGCAAGGTCAGGATCTTGTCGACGGTTGCGCCCATGACCGGGCGCTGCAGGCGGAAGACGGCGCGCCAGCCGTCGGCCGTTGCCGCGCTGTCGACGACGTCCCAGCGACTATTTGCCGGCCAGCCATGCAAAGGTGCCGCTTCGACGTCGCTGATCGAGAACGGCGCGCAAAGGAAATCGCCGGACAGGTGGACCGTCCCTTCAGGCAGGTCTTTCGGCAGCATCTCGCGCGGCTCGCCGACCCAAGGTGCGCGATGCAGCGGCTTCAGCCGGCGGCCATCGATGCCAACCGTCATGTCGGCGAGATGGCCGACGGCAAGATCGACCGATACCGAAATGCCCTTCGCCGTGATCGTGACCGCATCCATGTGCACCTACCGATTCTGCCAGCCCGATTCTGCCAGCCCGATTCCGGCGGCCCGATTCTGCCGGCGCCAGCAAAGCCCACTCGCCGCCGGTTGCGCAAGCGCGGTGGCCGGCAATTCACATCAGGCGGCGCCACGTCGGCCTGTGGACAGGGCACCGTTCGAGGGCCAGACCGATATTAACCAAATGGACTGTGCCTTTGCGTTAAGATAGCTTCGCGTCGTCTCAGAAACTGCCTGCCTTCGGAACTGACTTGTCCGCCTTCCGGTTCTTTTCGTCCATCCACAAATGCGTCGCTGTGCTGGCGCTGCTGCTGTTTGCTGCCGGCTGCACGACTGTCACGCCGCCCGACAGCGTGCTGGCGGTACCGGCGCCGCCGCAGAAATATGCCGCCATGGTCATCGATGCCGGCACCGGTAAGACGCTGTTCGAGGTCAATTCGACGGCGCCGCGTTATCCGGCGTCACTGACCAAGATGATGACGCTCTACCTTCTGTTCGAGGCGCTGGATTCTGGCCGCATCAGCAAGGAGACGCAAATCCCGGTGTCGGACAACGCCGCCCGGCAGCCGCCGACCAAGCTGCGGTTCAGGCGCGGCGAGACCATCGACGTCGATTCGGCGATCCGCGCCGTCGTCGTCAAATCGGCCAATGACGTGGCGGTCGCCGTTGCCGAATATCTCGGCGGCAGCGAAGAGGCGTTCGCCGGCATGATGACGGCCAAGGCGCGCCAGATCGGCATGAGCAGCACCGTTTTCCGCAATGCCTCGGGCCTGCCGGACGGCGACCAGCACACCAGCGCGCGCGACATGGCGGTGCTCGGCATGGCGCTGCACGCCCGCTTCCCGCAGCATTTCCACTATTTCTCCGAAAGCGACTTCATGTTCCGCGGCAGGCTGGTGCGCGGCCACAACGACATGCTCGGCCGGGTGCGCGGCGTCGACGGCATCAAGACCGGCTACATCAGGGCTTCGGGCTTCAACATCGTCACCTCCTATAATGCGGACGGGCACAGGCTGATCATCGTGGTGATGGGCGCCGACAGCGCGCGCCAGCGCAACGACCACGTCGAGGCGCTGATCCAGCGCAGCCTGTTGCCGACCTCCGAGGCAAAGACGCGGCTGCTGTATGCCGAGGAGCAGTGACAGTTGAAGTCCGAGTGTTGACCGCGTGCGGGTTCAGGCGACAAACGCAGAGCCGCCGTTTTGCGCGACACTGCTGAGATACTTTGCCGGCGGCTTGCCAAGCGCTTTCTTGAACATGGTGATGAAGGCGGTGACCGATTCGTAACCGAGATCGGCCGAAATCTGCTGCACGCTGGCGCCGGAGGCCAGTTCGCGCATTGCGACGATCAGGTGCAGTTGCTGGCGCCAGCGCCCGAAGGTCAGCCCTGTCTCTTTCACCACGAGACGTGCGAGACTGCTCTCGCTGAGCGCGGCGCGACTGGCCCATTCCGCCAGGGTGCTGCGATCGGCAGGATCTTGCGCCAACGCCGCGGCGATGCGCCTCAAGCGCGGCTCGGACGAGATCGGCAAATGTAGCTGCTGGACAGGCATGCGCGGCAGTTCGGTGAGCAGAGCCCTGGTCAGGAGCTCGCCCCTCGCGTCATCGTCCTCAACGCGATCCGTCAGCTCTATGATGAGCTCGCGCAGCAACGGCGTGATCGAAAGCGTGCAGCACCGGTCCGGCAGGTCGGTAGCTCCCGGTTCGATATAGACGAAGAAAATCCGGGCGTTGGCGGTCGCGATATTGCTGTGCTCCATGTCGCCGGGAATCCACACCGCGCAATGCGGCGGCACCATCCACAGGCCGCTGGGGACGCGACATGTGACGCCACCGCCCAGCGCGAAGACGAGTTGCCCTTTGCGGTGGTGGTGGTCCGGCACCTCCGCCCCGGTTTCGGTAACGTCAACGCGCACGGCGATTGCCGGGGCGAGGACATCATCCGGATCGAAAGGCCAGGGGTAGCGAAGAGGCTGTCTCATATTGACTGATTTTGGCGATCGACTGCCAAGATATCTAAATTACTCAAACAGGAAAGTCGATAGTTTAGGGCCTTAAGTAACTCAGAAGACGGCAGGGCGGGTTTCAGTGCCCTGCTTGCGTTCTGAACGTCGGACCAACAAGCCCGGCGCACGAAAACAGGCTGGCGTCCGCCACGCAGCAAGAAGGGACGATACCAATGCTCGCCTTGGTCACATCTTCCGACAGCGCCACCGGGTTGCGGCTCGCCGAGCTTGGTGAGCCCGAGCCCGCCCCGTATGAGGCGCTGGTCTCGGTCCGGGCAGTCTCGCTGAACCGCGGCGAACTGCGCCTGCTCAACATCCGTCCGAACGGCTGGGTGCCTGGCCAGGACGTCGCCGGAATTGTCGAGCGCGCCGCGGCCGACGGCTCCGGGCCGGCCGTCGGCGCCCGGGTTGCGGCTCTGGTCGACGAGGCCGGGTGGGCCGAACGGGTCGCCGTTCCGACCGACCACCTCGCCGTCCTGCCGGACGACGTCAGCTTCGTCTCCGCCGCCACTGTTCCGGTCGCGGGCACGACTGCGCTGCGGACCCTGCGCCTCGGCGGCGACCTGGCCGGCCAGCGGGTCCTGATTGCCGGCGCAAGCGGTGCGGTCGGCCGTTTCCAGATCCAGATCGCCCGTCAGCAGGGCGCGTCGGTGGCGGCGGTCGCCGCTGCCCGTCATGCCGCGGATCTCCGCGGCCTCGGAGCCGAGCGGGTCGTCGAAACGATCGAGCTGGCCGAAGGACTGTTCTCGCTGATTACCGAATCGGTGGGCGGCGAAAGCCTCGCCCACGCGATCGAACGGATCGCGCCCGGCGGGACCGTCGTCATGTTCGGCTCGAGCAGCGGCGAACTCACGCCCATCGGCTTCCGCCAGTTCGTTCCGGGTCACGAAGGCGCGCGGCTGCAGACCTTCGCCTACTACGCTTCCGGTCCGGAGGTTGGCGCCGACATCGCCTCGCTGCTCGCGCTGATCGCAGCCGGCCGGCTCGAAACGCGCGTAGTCCTCACCGTGCCGTGGCGGGACGTCGGCCAAGCCCTCGACGCGCTGCGGCAGCGCAACATCAGCGGCAAGGCAGTGCTTACCGTGACAGAATGAGCAGGCGGTGGCGCCGGACGGGACGGCGTCTGTCTCCCCCGGGCTGCTACGGCAACTTGAGCCCGCTGGCGATTGCCCGTTGAAGCCGGCGCCTGCTTCCGCTAAGAAGCCGTGGCTGGCCGGTTTACCGGCTGGTTCGTTTTTGGGATCACCGATCCTGAAGGCACCCGTAGCTCAGCTGGATAGAGCGCTGCCCTCCGAAGGCAGAGGTCACAGGTTCGAATCCTGTCGGGTGCGCCAATCTGTCTGATTCATTTGGAATTTCTGCTCGTCGCTTGACACGGGCATACATCAAAATTGCTAACCTTGGCGCACTTAGTTTTTATGGTGATGCAACCCGCGATCGGTTATAGCCAACACGCGGCGACCGAGAAAGCTATTGATCCGTCGCCTACGGCGGGATGGAAAGATGGCTGATTTGTTGCCAGGATCGATGAGCGGAATATCCGGCGATAGCGGCTCACCTTGCACGCCATCAGGAGGCGCTAGCTCCCAAGCCCTCAAGCTGGAAAGATGCTCAAAATGGAGCATGGAGAGGCCGGAAGGCCGGTTCGTACAAATGGTATGAAATCCAAGACAATGTTGCGTATTGGCAGTCGTTCGAAAAGCCAAAAATATTTGTCCCTGAAATTCAAGGCAGCGCTCAATATGCCTTGGACTATGACTCATTCTACTGTGTGAACAAGGCGAGCTTCATTGTACATGAGGATATTGAATATATAATAGGAATCCTAAATAGCGCGCTCTCATGGTGGATAACGCAGCACACTTTTGCGAGCAAGCAGGGTGGTTTTTTTGAGTTTACGCAGCAATACGTTTCCCAGATTCCGATTCCGAAAGCTCCGAAATCGCAACAGGCGCTGATCGAGACGCTGGTTCTGGCAATCATAGGCAATCGTGACGACAACCGTCTTGAACAACTACTCAACGGGCTCGTCTATGAACTCTTCTTCCAAACCGATCTCCATGCCCGAGGCCTTACCCTGTTCGACGAGGCCGAACGCGCGGGTCTTGGCCAGCTCGCGGGCCTAGAAGGTGTGGTGCTGGTGAAGGCGGCCGAGGAGTTCAGCAATCGTGTGTTCGTGTCCTCGCACCCGCTATACGCGATGCTCTTCGATCTACAGGCCCTCGAGGTCGTGCGTATTATTGAGGGCAAGGAATGACCCAGGAAATCAATGTCGTACCACCTCCCGCTGGCGAGCAAGCTGCGGCGCCAAAGGCTTTGCGGATCAATACACTTTCTCTTTGCGATTTCCGTGCCTTTCCGAACCCCATCACGTTTGATCTGGCAGGAAAGAATCTGCTGGTCTATGGGGAAAACGGCGCCGGCAAGTCGTCGATCTTTCAAGCGTTGCGCCACTTCTTCGCAATGCGGCCGCCGGTAATCGCTTCGGTCAAGAATGTCTTTTCGGGCCGACCCGACACAGACTTTCGGATACATGTTGTGTTCAACGACGGAACTCCTTCAATTCCTTGGTCGAGCACTCGGCATCCTATACGCTTGCCCGGCGCTGATGCGCGTGTAGCTGAAGCCGCATTACGGAAATCGTGCCTCGATTATCGTGCTCTTCTGGATACCAACTACATCCACGGCAACGATCGACCGAATCTCTTCGACATCTCGGTGACGGTGCTGCTCGCCGATTTTGCTGTGGCAACGGAAGGCGGCATCATGAAGACGATCGGCCAACTTTGGGCGGAAATTGAGCGTTCAAAGCCCTGGAACTACAACAGTTCGCTAGAGCCGGTTCAGAAGGCTTGTATTGCATTCAACGAAGGCTTCCGCATAGCGCTTGAGGCCCTGCATCCTCGATTAGTTAAGCTGGTTCACACAATGCTAGGTGCTTCCGTCGAGGTCAAATCATTCACATTTGGCGGGGTCACCTATCAGCACCAATGGTGGAAGCGGGACCGGATTATCACGGGCGGGAGCTATTCCCCGCGATCGCTTTCAACGGCAAGGACCTGCGTACGCCCCAGACGTTTCTCAACGAGGCGCGCCTTTCTGCTTTCGCGCTAGCGATGTATCTCGGCGGGCGCCTTGCCTGCGTGCCGGAAGGCGGCGAACGACTGAAACTGCTCGTTCTCGATGATGTTTTGATCGGCCTTGATCATGACAATCGCATTCCCGTGCTTCGCCTACTCCGAGAATATTTTCCGGATTGGCAGACTGTGATCCTTACCCACGATCGGGTCTGGTTCGATATGGTCCGTCAGTTCCACGATGGTTCAGATGCATGGACCTGGGCCGAGATCTACGCTGATGGGGATGGTGGTAGAGCCACCCCATCGGTGAAGACGCCCAACGGCGATGTGCTTCGCGCAACGCTGGACGAATGCGCGGCGCAGCTCGCGGCCAATGCAATTCCTTCGGCCGCAACATCAGCGAGAAGGGCGTTCGAGTGGGGTCTGAAGCGTTTCTGCGAACGACGCCGAGTTCAAACGGCTTTCACGATGAATCCCAAAGACAACGATTCTGAAGTCTTGTTGAATGCAATAGCTGCATGGACTGCTCTACCCGGCCAAAATCGTGCGCAGAGATTGGGGCCAATACTTAATGATCTTCGGATGTACCGCGCTGGCGTTTTAAACCCGCAAACGCATGCCAACGCACCTAGTCCCTCCAGGCAAGAAGTAGAAGGTGCGACGACAGCAATACAGGCGCTCGAGGCCGTACGAACCGACAACACGATCACCTAGCTGAACCGTGCGGCGTGGGGCTAGCGCGCCCCGCCGGCAGGCACTAGAATTTTTAGCCGCTCGGTCGACCATTGCTGCATCGCCACCTCGTAAAGCTGAACGTCGAATCAGTCCTGCCCACCGCGCTCACGTTTTATCTAACCGGTGGCCTGGAACCCAATCCGCTTCGGAAAACTTTTCTGGGTAGTTCTCGAAAGGAGCCCGCCGTGCCCGCACCGCCCGAAATGGATGTCGTCCTCGAAAAGCTGCCTTTGAGGATCGGCGCCTATATCCCCGACGACTTGCTGGAGGACTGGTTTGCGCCGGGAACCGGCATGAACCCGGTCAGCAAGGAGGCGCTTGCCACCGCCAAGAATTACGGCTGGCGCTTCGAATGCGAGTTCAAGCACTACCCCGAACGCAAGGAAGGCGTGTTCTGGAAGTGGGTGCCGGCGATCTGACCGGCGCTGGACGGTTCATCGTTCCGCGGAAACGCAGAACCGGTCTATCTTATTCTTTGACGTAAATACCGGACGGAAAACCGCTTCACACTTTTCCTGGAATTGCTCAGCCTCCGCCTATCGGCGTCGTCACCTTGCCGGTTCCGCCGCATTCGGGGCAGGTGCGGCCGTCGATCATGCCTGACCCTGCACAGCGGCGGCAAATATTCTCGCCAGCGCCTGGAGTGCCTGCGGGGACTGCGTCCGTGTTGGTCTGACCGGCTTGCCGGGGCTTGCCCTGCAGCTTTTTTCTCAGCCGGGCGACCCAGCCTTCGTCGACCTCGAGCGGCCTGCTGCTGTCGTCCGGCAGGCCTTCGCCGGATTGGCCGATGGTTTCATTGCGCGGCCGGTCGTTCGCGCCTGTCGTGATCTTCTGAGCCATTGCGTTTGCCTTTACGCCTTGCAATTTTCGAACGCCTCAGCTGCGCAGAGGTTCCGGTTCGACCGGCAGCCTTTCAGCGGGGTTTTCGCCGCACATTATCTATCCTGAACCCGGATTTCGGCCGCGCCGGCATGCGGGCAAGCGAGACGGTCATATCCTGATCAGGCACCTGGTAGGCCATCGACCGCGTCAGCAGGCGAACCGCTTCCATGATCAGCGCGACGGTGACGGCTTCTCCGGGGCAGCGATGGGTAGTCGCCGGATCTCCGCCGCCATGCGGGATGAAGTCGAAGCCGTGGGTTTTCCAGCTCAAGCCGCGCTTCGGGATAAATCGGTCCGGCTCCATAAACAGGCGGCGATCGTGGTTGGTGCCGTGCAGGTCGAGCAGAACCCAGTCGCCTTTGCCGAAGCGGTAGCCCTTCCATTGGAAGGGGTGGCGGGCGCGGCCGCCGATGAACGGGAAGAACGGATAGAGCCGGCGAACCTCCTCGGCGAAGGCTTCCAGCCCGTCGTCATCGCCGCCGGCGAACTTATCGTACCATTGGCGGTGCTGGTGAAGCGCCAGCGCCGCAAACATGATGAAGCGGCCGATGGCGACAACCGGCCGGATGATGTTGATGATCTCGACCGCGGCACTGGCAAGATCGAGCGGCATTCCCTCGGCATCGACATGTTCGCTGACCAGGCGGACCGGGCTGTTTGCCGGCAAATCAAGCGCGCCGCTTCGAACGCGCCGTACAAGCTCGCCGATAGTGCGTTCGGTCCGGCGTCGCCGCCACAGCGCCAGCATGGTCGACGGCCCAATGCCGCCGGCGTTCTCGACCATGCCGCTGAGCTCGCGGCAGAGTTCGGCGCGATCCTTGTCGGCGGGGATGCCGGCCCAATCCGCTGCCGCCTGGGTCAGGACGAGGTTTACGGCGTCGAACAGGACGATCTCGTCACGCCGCTGCCAGTCTTCCAGCTGGTCGAGCCAGGCGCGACGGAAGGTTGCGCGGAGCCGCTCGATCTGGTCACCATCCAACAGGATCGACAGGAAAAGCGCCTTGCGGTGGCGGTGATCGGCGCCGTCGAGCGCCTGGACGCTGCCCTTGTCCTGCAGCAGACGCAGCGTGGTCTGCGGCATCGCACCAATTCGGGTGAAGTGGTCGCCGCCATAAAACATCTCGGCAGCCTCGGCACCGCGGACGCAGATTGCCGGCCGCAGCATCAGGCGCGTGGCAAAGATGTCGGTGTTCATGCGCCGGCAGCGGGCCGAAATGAAGTCATAGCCTTCGCGCGGCAGGGCCAAGGTGCTATCGAACGCGGCGCGCGGAATGGGTTTTGCGGCAGCATGATTGCCGCCATCGGCATCGATCAGTTCACGTCTGTTCATGGCGTGCTCCCTGGCGTTGAAATTCCTCAACGCACGGCCGGCACTTTCGATCACTCGACTTTTTGACGGCTTTGCCGCGCCGCCCTTCGGCCGCGGCTGGCAAGGATGGTGGTCAGCGTGACCGGACGAAAATCCCAGCTGTCGACGCCGACGTCATACTGGCGCGTGACCGGGGTCAGCCTGCCGTGGGAATGGCCATGCAGGTCGATCGATTTCCTGCCGATCTGGTTCCAGGTGCGAAAAGGGTAGTGGCAAAGGATCAGCAGACTGCCGTCGAGCGCCAGCTCCTTGTAGTGCTGCGTGCTCGCCCAACCTGTGGCCTCGATGGTGGCCGCAGCATCGTTGTTGCCGATGATCAAATGCTTGCTGCCATGAAGAGACGCCAGAAGCGACGACACGAACGCGGCCGATCCCCTGGCAAAATCGCCGAGATGCCAGACCTCGTCGTCCGGCCCGACAGTCTCGTTCCAGAACGCAATGAGGGCCCGGTCATGTTCCGCCAGCGAGCCGAACGGGCGGCGGTCGATGCGCAAAATGCGCGGGTCGCTGAAATGCGTGTCGGCGGTGAAGTAGATCATGCGCTGGAGCCTGTTTCGAACTGCCGATCTGGGCGCGTGGCGCACCAAGTCCATGTTGCTCTCCCGATGCTTGCTCAACCCGCTCGATCGCCGGTTGTTCCTGGAAGCAGGCCCAGGCGGTTTCCGCTCGTCGGAACTTCAAAAAGGGGGAACTTTGAAACGGGGGAACTTTGAAATGAGACGCAGGTTAGAATGCTTGAGGCCGATGCTCTGAAAGGACCTCGACGATGACCGACGCAGCACCTCTTGGGCGAAGCCCGGCTCAGGCGCGGGGCGATATCGACGCCGGGCGCGAAGGGGACAAGACCCCGGGCATCGATCCGGCTGCGGCTCCCATGGAAACGGACGCGGAATCCGCCGGCAACGCTCCGCCGAAGAGCCCTGCCGCGCGCCATGAAACGCCGAAGTTTACCAACCAGGCGAGCTATGCCAATGCGATGCGCCCGCTGAAGGATGGGCCCGACGTCCAACCGAGCAGATATGGGCCGGTCATGGTGATTGCCGCCATCGTCGTGCTGGCCGCGGCGGTTTTCATCGGCGCAGCCGTGCTGCGCTGAATATCTTCATCCGAGCGCTGCGGCTGGACATTTTGTGTCCGGTCCGGGACCTTGTTGTCGCGTCAGGTTCAGGCGCGACCGAGTCTGCTGCACAATGACCACCACCCATCAATTCTTTGCCCGAGACGCCGCCATCGTAGCGCGCGACATGATCGGCGCCACGCTGCTTTTGCACGGCGTTGGCGGCGTCATCATCGAGACCGAGGCCTATCGCCCGGATGACCCGGCTTCGCATGCTTTCGGTGGCAGGACCGTGCGCAACGGTGCAATGTTCGGCGCCCCGGGCAGCGCGTACGTCTATCGCTCCTATGGCCTGCACTGGTGTCTCAATGCCGTGTGCCTGCCCGGCAGTGCCGTGCTTATCCGCGCAATCGAACCGCAATCCGGGCTGGAGGTGATGCGGGCCAATCGCGGCGTTGACGATCCCCGGCTGCTTTGTTCGGGACCGGGTCGCCTTTGCCAGGCGCTGGCAATCGACAAATCCCATGACAGGCTGCCGCTGGACGTGCCGCCATTCGAATTCAGGCAGCCGGGCGACGCCGGCGCCGTTCTAACAGGCCGCCGGATCGGCATTTCCAAGGCTGTCGATGCCGAGTGGCGGTTCGGCCTGCGCGGCTCGGACTATTTGAGCCGCAGGTTCTGACGCCCGCGGCAGCGGCAGAGCAGCTGCCTGGCATCACTCGTCGGGTTTACCGAGATGCATGGGTGTCGCCTGCTGGCGGGCTTCCCTGGTCACCTCGTCGGCTCCGGCAGGTGAAATCCCTCGCAATGCCTTCGCAGCTACGGTCAGGCGCCCGCGATCATTGCCGAAGCTCTTGATCAGCTGGCGGACCTGGTCGGCCGTGACGCCGTTCTGTTGGGCAAAATACTCGACTTCACGGTCGTCTTCCGCAGCAACGCGGTCGCGCTCGCGGAAATCTCGCTTGCTCTTATCGTCGGCCATTTTTTCCTCCTGGTGGAGCGTCGCATCCATCCATGGCAACGTGGACAACGAGCTTTCGTTGCCGCGATCGGGCGGACTTTTCCGCCGTTGTGCCGACTGCCCAGGAACCATGAGGCGAGCAGCCGGTTTGGCTTGGATGCAGACATATTCGGCCACAATTCATACCGATGGAGAATACGATGACGCTCGCAAGCAAAACCACCGTAATTGCCGCGGCGCTGGCCATGTTGGCCGCGCCGGCATTCGGCCAGACGAGCCCACCTGCGCCCGCCGCGGCGGCACCGGATCGTGGCGCCGAACAGTCGCCCGCAATGAGCGGGCAGAGCCAGGATGCCATGCGCGATATGATGCGCCAGATGATGACCGAGATGCTGGAGGAGAGAATGCAGGAAGATCGCGCGCCCCGGGAGGAACGGCGAGGTCCCGACCGCTGGCATCGCGGCTACAGGATGGGCCCGCCTGACCGAGGTTGGGAGATGGGAGGCCGCGCTGGCATTGCACGCGGGATGCATGGCGCGAAGATGCGAATGATGTTCGCCATAGTAGATGCGGACGGCGATGGCGCGCTCTCTCAGAGCGAAGTCCAGGATTTCGTCGGGCGGATATTCAACGCCGTCGATGAGGACGGTGACGGCAGCGTCGACATGCAGGAAATCCGGTCCTTCTTCCACGGAGGCGGCGCCGAGGATCAGGAGTAAGTCTCCTACCGGTCGGCAGGAGGCCTGTCTGGGGCAGCGCGAGCTCGTCGGCCGGGGAGGATAAAAAGTCGCCGGCAACTGGATACCAGGCTGCCAGCCGGGGAGATGCGTTCCTTGGCTGGCCTTGCCGAACGCCGCGGACCAAGCAGACCAGCAGGAATTCATTGGCCATGACAGAGAAAGCTACGGAGAAAACGCCGACCATCGCTCGTATCTGGCGCGGCAGAACCGCGCCTGAAAAGGCAGATGCCTACGAGAGTTACAATTACGAGGCCGGCATCAAGCCGCTGATCGAGAAGGCCCTGGGCGTGCAGACCTTTCGCGAGGACACGCCGACCCATTCGGAATTCGTGACGATCTCCTATTGGGAAAACGTCGAGGCGATGGCGGCGTTCACCGGCGGCGATCCGACGAAAATCCACCATCTGGAGCGGGACGAAGAGTTCCTGATCGAGCTGCCGTTGCGGGTGCAGGTGTTGCGCATCCGCTCCAGTCACGGCCGCCTGCAATAGCCCTGAGGAACGCCGCCCGGTTCGGCCCGATCTAGGAAATCGCCTTCAAATCGATCTCGGTGATGTGCCAGCGGCCGAGATTTGCGGTGTAGAGCTTGTCGCCCTTGAAGGCGATGTTGGTTGGATGAGCGAGCGTCGTTGCCGCCGGATCCTCGATCAGCACCTCGAGCCCGCTGTGTTTTCGCCAACGATAGATGCGGCTCGGCTCGTAGCACGAGATGAACAGCGACCCGTCCGGCGCCAAGGCGACGCCATCGGGAACGTTGCTCACGCCCTCCACAACGAGCTGGCGAGACCCTGCCGTGCCGTCGGCAAGGATCGGCACATAGCTGACGCAGGCCGCATGGCTTTCCACGACGTAAAGCCCATCGCCACCCGGCGCCATCGCCATGCCGTTGGCGAAGGCCATGGTCTCGCTGCACCACAGGCCGCCTTCGCCGGTCTTCAAATCGTAGCGAAAAATGCCGGAGCGGTTGTCTTCGCCTACGCTGTCGGAAGCGTAGAGCCAGCCGCGTGTCTCGTCGACGATCGGATAGTTCGGCACGCGGATGCCGGCCGAGGCGAAGCGCTGCATACCAGCCGTCGCGGCATCCCAGCGAAAGATCGCCGAATGTCTCAAATCGCACGCAAAACAGTTTCCCGCGCTATCGAAGGCGATGCCGAGCAAAAAGCCCTCCGTACCGCCCATGCGTTCGACCGAGCTGCCATCGGCGGCCAAGCGCAGCAGGTCGCCGGTTTCGGTGCCGCACCAGATCGAGCCGTCGCGATGGATGGCCACGCCTTCCGGATGGGCGACGCGCGGGCTGGTGAAGATGCCATCGAAGAAGACCCTCGCGGCCGACATTTCGAGCAACGGCTTTGCCATGCGCCGCCCTCTTCAATCCGGTGCAGTATGCGACCGCTGTGCGGCGATGCAGCGCTCGACCATCCGCCGGTCGGTGGCCAGGATCTCGGCGGTCAGGGCGCTGCGCTCCCTGGCGCTGACGAATTCGAGGCGGCGCAGGCCGAGCGGGTCGATGCGGTTTCGCAGGATGTCGAGCGTCTCGTTCGACGGTAGCGCAACTTCGCGGCAATCGGCATCGAATGTCAGGGCAAAGCCGGTGGCATCCTGGAGCTGCTGGCGCGTCACGCCCGGCATGGTCTCGATGACGGCCAATTGCCGGCTCTCGCAGTCGAGCCGAAACACGCAAAGGTCGGTGAACACCAATGCCGCGCCGGTCCGATAGCCCATCGGCTCGCGTTCGGCCTCAGTCAACAGGCCGCGCGCCGAGCTGGCAATCTCGACCGTCTCGACCAGCGACTGCACGGAATGGCGGGGGACGTAGAGCAGATAATCGCGATGCATGTTGGCGACGTCGGCCATGCCGCCTTGCCCCGGCAGCCGGATAAGGCTGCCGTCACGCTTGCGCAGCGCAATGGTGTTGACGCGCCCACGGCGGTCGACCTGCGCGGCACCGACGATCTCATGCGTCACCGCGCCGGCCTGGTAGTAGGTCGAATAGGTGTCGTCGCCGCCGGCATGCGCCACCGCCGTCTCGCAATCGAGGCTTTCGATCAGCGACAGGATCATCGGGCTCGGTGCTATGTCGAGATGGCCGCAACTCATGGTGGCGATGATCATGTCCGGCGCGTGCGTCGCTTTGGCCAGCCGGTAGGCGACATTGGCGAGCGGCGACACCGCGCCGGCACTGGCAAAGCTCTCATTGTCGAGCTCAGCGGCAATGCGGGCGGCGATGATCTCGTCGATGGACGCCTCCTTGTTGCCGTGCACGAGCCTGGGCATTGCGAGGACTGTTTCAGCGCGGACTTTTGCAGCGTCTTGAACCCGCTCCGGCACGCCTTCCGAAGGCATGCTCAGGCTGTCCGACAAAGGTATTTCCTTGGCCGCGAACGCCCCCGCCAACGCTTGATAATCCGTCACATAGAATGGCAGGCAGGAGGCGGGATAGGCGCCGCCTGGTGCCAGCGCGATCGCCGACACCTGGTTGCGGGTCAAAATGCTCTGCCGACCATCATGCCGCAGCGCTCCGACCGGGACGATCTCCTCGACCGTCACCAGCACCTCGCGCGCCGCGCCGGCCATGGCGAAATCCAGCGCCCGTGGTCCGATGATCTGGACATTGCCGCTCTCGTCGGCACGCTGGGCATGGACGACGAATGTATCGAGCCGCAAGGCCGGGATGATCCCGGTCGTGATTCCCGCGATCGGATCGGGCGCGGCGATCGCACCCGGCACGCGCGCCAGCATGTCCGAACCCTCCGGAAGCTGAAACGGCATCAACGGCAGGTTCTGCTGCCCCGCCCGCAGCGCCTGGATCATGGCCAGCGCCGTCCAGTCGCGGACCGGCACGGCATTGGTCTCGGCAGCCGCGCGGAAGCGCGGCGGCAAGCCAAAAATATCGAGGCTGGAAAAGCAGATATCGACCTCCGCCACGGCATTCGCTTCGAGAAGCAGTTCGAGCGGCAGGCCGCCGGCCCAGCAGACATAGCGAAGATCCTTGACGCCCAAGCGGGCGATGGCCCGCAACAAGGCGATCGGCAGCCGGGCAAAATGATGGCCACCGACACCGAAGACGTCGCCGCCGCCGACCATCGCGGCCAGGCCCTCGACATCGGTGAAGCGCGGCCGGTTTTGCTTGACCAGGGACGTCATTTCGCAGCCTTCGGCCGCGGCGCGCTCTTTTCAGCAAATTCCTTGACGCGCCGCTGGCCGGTCTCGCTGCGGTACAGGCCACCCAGGACATCGCGCTCCATGGCAAGGCCGTCGGCCAGATCGCCCGAAACGGCATGCGCGGTCAGCGCTTTCAGCCCTTCGATCGCTGCGGCCGGTTCGGCGGCGATCATCTCGGCAAGGTCCAGCACCCGCGGCATCAGCCTTTCGGCATCGACGATTTCGTTGACCAGACCGGCGCCGACGAACTCGGAAGCCGGCACGATGGCGCCGGTCATCAGCAGAAAATTGGCGCGGTTGCGGCCGAGCTTCTGGACGCTGCGCTGGGTGCCGCCGCCGCCGGGGACCAGCCCGAGCTTGATCTCGGGCAGGCCGAGCTTCGCGAACTGGTTGGCGATGACGATGTCGCAGCACAGCACCAGCTCCATGCCGCCGCCGAGCGCAAAGCCGTTGACCGCGGCGATGACCGGCTTGCCGTTGTTCTCGACCGCCGCATACATACGCGTGCCGGCGGCCTGGAAGGCGTCGAACTCGATAGCTGTCTGGGCAGCGTATTCCTTGATGTCGGCGCCGGCCATGAAGCCGCGCCCCTCGCCTGTCACCACGATCGCGCCGACGCTGTCATCCTGCGACAGCGCCTCGAAAACCTCGGTGATGTCGCTTTGCATCAGCCGGTTCATGGCGTTGAGCTGATCGGCGCGCCGGAAGGTGACGACCGCGACGCGCCCGAACATTTCCAAGGTGAGTGTCTGGTAAACGCTCATCGTCAGGCAGCATCCACGGTCATGTCGCCGGACGCCTCAAGCGCTGCAATCTCGTCGCTGGAGAGGCCGAACTCGGCCAGTATCTCGCGGCCATGCTGGCCGACCAGCGGCGCCGGCCGTTCTATGGTAGCCGGCGTCTCGCTCATCTTGACCGCCGGCGCGACCACCCTGACCTTGCCGCCGCGCGGATGATCGTAGCTGGTGATCATGCCCAGGTGCTTGACCTGCGGGTCCTCGGCTGCGCGCCTTATGTCCTTCACCTCGGCACACCAGATGTCGGCTGCCAGTAGCCGCGCCAGCAGGTCCTGTGTGGCAAACTTCCTGGTTTCGGCGTTGACCTTGTCGAACACCTCGTCGCGCCTGTCGAACAGCGTCTTCAGATCGTCGTAGACGGCAAGCTGCGGCGCCTCCAGCACTTCATACAGCGTCTTGAACGGGCTCATGGCGATCGACACATAGCCGCCGTCCTTCGCTTCATAGACACCGAACGGCGCCTGCATGCCGGGGTGGCCGATGCCGGAATTCGGGCGCACGAAATCCTCGCCGAGATTGAGCACGGCGACATATTCCTGATTGAGATGCGCCAGCATGCCGGCGAGCAGATTGACCTCGATCTTCTGGCCCTTGCCGGTCTTCTCGCGATAATAGAGCGCCGATAGGATGCCGTAGACCATGTTCATGGCGCCGATCTGGTCGGCCAGGCCGGCACCGGCCGGAACAGGAGCCTGATCGCCGCGGCCGGTGTTGGAAATCAGCCCGGACAATCCCTGGATCAGCATGTCCTGGCCGGGGCGCTCGACATAGGGGCCTTCCTCGCCATAGCCGGAGCCCGAGCAATAGATGATGGCGGGATTGACCGCCCTGAAATCCTCGTAGCCATAGCCGAGCCTGGCGAGCACGCCGGGGCGGAAATTCTGCACCACCACATCGGCCTTCTCAGCCATGTCCATGATGATGGCATGCACCTTGCGACTTTTCAGGTTGAGCGCGATGGAGCGCTTGTTGCGGTTCCAGGCGAGGAAATTCGGGCTTTCGGAGCCGCCGACCCATTTGGCGAAGAAGGTCATGCCGCGGAACATGTCGCCGGCGCCGGCACGCTCGATCTTGATGATGTCGGCGCCCATGTCGCCGAGCAGCTGCGTGGCGAACGGCCCTTGCAGCAGATGGCTGAAATCGAGAATGCGGACGCCTTCGAGGGCTTTGTTCATTTCATGTCTCGTTGGTTGTCAAAGCAGGTCGGGTACGTAGCGGGGTGCCGCGGTGAGGCCGCCGTCGACGCGCAGGTCGGTACCGGTGGTGAAGCCGGCGGCGTCGGAGGCCAGATAGACGGCGGCTTCGGCCACCTCGGACGGTTTGCCGATGCGGCCGAGCGGATGCATCTTGACCCAGGCCTTGGCGAGATTGCCGCCGATCTCCTTGACCAATTTGTCGTTCATCGGCGTGTTGATGGTGCCGGGCGAGATCGAGTTGACGCGGATGTTGAGCGGGCCGAACTCGACCGCCATCTGGCGCGTCATCGCCATCACCGCACCCTTGGCGCCGGCATAGGCGGTCCAGCCGTCGAGCCCGATATGCCCTTGTGCCGAGGCCATGTTGATGATCGAGCCCGATTTCTGCGCGATCATATGTGGCAGCGCATATTTGCAGCCGCGGAACACGCTGGTAAGGTTGACCGCCATCAGCCGGTGCCACTGCTCGTCGCTCATTTCGTGAACCGGCATGCCGCCGATGGCGATGGCGGCATTGTTGACGAGAATGTCGAGATGGCCGGTCTTGCCGACGGCTGCGGCGATAAGAGCGGCGATGTCGGCCTCGTCCGCCACGTCGCAATGGATGTAGTCGGCGCGGTGGCCGGCGGCGCGCAGTTCCGCCGCAAATTTTTCACCCTTCTCGTCGGCGATGTCGCCAAGGAAGACATGCGCGCCCTCCCTTGCCATCGCCTCTGCGATCGCATGGCCGATGCCGTCGGCGGCGCCGGTGACGATTGCGGTTTTCCCTTTGAGACGATCCATATCAGCCTCCAATGGCGCGCCGGCGCTTTGCTTCGTCGAAGGCGACGGCGGCAATGATGATCATGCCGGTGATGACCAGTTGCCACTCGGTCGGCAGGCCGAGACCGCGCAGCCCGTTGGACAGAAACTGCAGGATCAGCACGCCGAGCGCCATGCCGGTCAGGCTGCCGATGCCGCCGGCAAGGCTCACCCCGCCGAGCACGGTGGCGGCAACGACCTGGAACTCGAAATTCAGCCCGGCGGTATGCTGCGCCGAACCGACGCGGGCTGCCAGGATGATGCCGGCAACCGTTGCCAGCAGCGCGCTGATGATGAAGCAGGTGAACTTGACGCGGCGCACGTCGTAACCCGCCAGCCGTGCCACTTCCGGATTGCCGCCGACGGCATAGATCTGCCGCCCGAACGGCCGGTGCTGCATCACGTAGGCGAAGACGGCGAGCAGGACGATGGCGATGACAGCCGAATAGGGAACGACGTTGAACAGGCGGCCGTCCGACAGCGCGATGAAGCTGTCGAGCGCGGCATCGTCTGGAATAGCGCGCTGGCCGGTATAGAGATAAACGCCGCCGCGCATGATGAACATCGTGCCCAGGGTCACGATCAGCGAGTTGATGCCGGCATAGGCCGTCAGATAGCCATTCACGACGCCGATGATCAGCCCGAACAGCAGCGCGCCACTGATGCCGAGCACAAGCGAGTTGGTGTCGTTCATGATGATGATCAGCGGCAGCGCGATCGTCGCCAGCAGCGAGCCGATCGAGATGTCGACCTCGCCTGATATGAAGACGATGGCGCAGCCGATGCCGGCTGTCAGCGCCAGCGAAGCCTGACCGAGCACATTGGTGATGTTGCGCACGGAGAAGAAATTCTCGGCGGTGAAGGAAAAGAACGCGATCACCAGAATGAGGCAGAGGAGCAATGCCAATTCCTGCCGCGCGACGAGCCGCGCCAGCATGGACGGCCCAGCTTTCATGGTGTCGGTGCTTGCCAGGCTCATCGCGTGGTCCCTTTGCGAAGCGTCATCGTCTTAGCCGATTGCCGCATTGAGGATGTTCTCCTGCGTGGCCTCGTCGCGAGGCATGATCGCGGTGAGGCGGCCTTCGCACATCACCGCGATGCGGTCGGCAAGCCCCAGCAGCTCGGGCATTTCGGACGTCATCATGACGACCGCCAGGCCCTCGCCGGCGAGCCGGTCGATGAGCGCAAAAATCTCCGACTTGGCGCCGACGTCGATGCCGCGGGTCGGCTCGTCGACGACGATCACCTTGAGACCGCGCATCAGCCAGCGCGAGATCAGCACTTTCTGCTGATTGCCGCCGGACAGATTCTTGACCTGCTGGAACAGGCTGGGCGTCCGGATGCGGAAGCGGTCGACATAGTCCTGCACCGCCTTGCGTTCGCTGACCTTGTCGACGAAGCCCATTCTGGCGAAGGCACTGAGCGAGGCGAGGCTGGCATTCTGGTAGACCGGCAACTCGTCCATCAGCCCCTCGCTCTTGCGGTCCTCGGTGAGCAGGCCGATGCCGAGCCGGACGCCGGTGTGCGTTTCGTGCGGCAGCAGCCGGCTGCCATCGACCGAAATGGCGCCGGAAGTGATCGGGTCGTAGCCGACGATGGCCTTGGCGAGCTCGGTCCGGCCGGCGCCCATCAGGCCGAAGAAGCCGAGGACCTCGCCGGCATGCGCCTCGAACGACACATCCTTCAGCTTCTTGGCGGTGCTGAGCCCTTCAACGGAAAGCGCGACCTTGCTGCCCGGCGCGCCGCGCTTGCGAGGGAACAGGTTTTCGATGCGCCGGCCGATCATGTCCTGGATCAGCGTGTCGTTGGTGTGCTCGCCAATCGGCCTGGTCGAGACGTGGCGGCCATCGCGCAGCACGGTCACCGTGTCGGCGATCTCGAAGACCTCGTCGAGCTTGTGGCTGACATAGAGCACCGCGATGCCGAGCGCGGCCAGCCGGCGGATGACGGTGAACAGCAGCGAGACCTCGTTCGGCGTCAGCGAGGAGGTCGGCTCGTCCATCACCACGACGCGGGCCTCATGGGCGAGTGCGCGGGCGATCTCGACCATCTGCTGCTGGCTGACCGGCAGCGATCCCGTGCGCGCCGCCGGGTCGACATTGAAGCCGATACGCTTGAACAGAGCGGCCGCATCGGCACGGATCTTCTTCCAGTCGATCGAGCCGCCTTTGCCGGTCGGATAGCCTTCGAGGAAGATGTTTTC
The DNA here is from genome assembly GCF_040323505.1 of Mesorhizobium sp. M0040. Classification (NCBI taxonomy): domain Bacteria; kingdom Pseudomonadati; phylum Pseudomonadota; class Alphaproteobacteria; order Hyphomicrobiales; family Phyllobacteriaceae; genus Mesorhizobium; species Mesorhizobium sp. M0040. The sequence goes on along the minus strand of NZ_JAMYVA010000012.1, from coordinate 12,605 downwards.
GGCGACGCTGAATTCGGCGATCAGCGCGATCTCCTGGAACACCACCTTGATGCCCTCTTTCAGGCTATCGCGCGGCGACTTGATGTCGGCCTCGCGGCCGCGCAGGCGGATGGTGCCGGCATCCTTGCCGTAGACCCCGGCCATGATCTTGATCAGCGTCGACTTGCCGGCGCCGTTCTCGCCCATCAGGGCATGGATTTTGCCGGGTTCCAAGGTCAGATCGACATTGTCCAGCGCCACCACGCCGGGAAAACGCTTGCCGATACCGCGCATCTCCAGCGCCGGCACGCTTTTGTCGACAGCCACGGTTTCGCCGGGGTGAAGGAAATCAACCGACATTGGCTCTGTTCCGCACGATGTCGAGATAGGTCGCCAGGATGATGACGATTCCAGGCACCACCATCTGCAGATCCTGCTTCCAGCCGAGAATGATGATGCCGTTGTCGATGACCTTCAGCACGAGCACGCCAAGCAACGTGCCGAGCAGCGAGCCGCGGCCGCCAAGCAGGCTGGTGCCGCCGAGGATGACGGCGGCAATCACCGTCAGCTCGAAGCCGCGGCCGGCGGTCGGCTGGCCGGCATTCATCAGCGACGACAGGATCATGCCGGCAATGCCGACGCACAGGCCGGTGACGACGAAGGCGAACAGCTTCAGCCGTTGCGAGCGCACGCCGGAGAGGCGGACCGCTCGCTCATTGGCGCCGACCGCGTACAGATAGCGACCGAGCGTGGTGAAGCGCAGCGTTGCCGCGGCCAGCGCGAAAATCAGCGCGGCAACGACCACGGGCAGCGGGATCGGGCCGATATAACCAGCGCCGAGATCGGTGAAGCCGGCAAGCCGGTGATGGTTCTGCACCGCCTCGCGGGTGAACAGATAGACGCCGCCCTGCAGCATCATCATGGTGCCGATCGTGGCGATCAGCGAGTTCACCTTGAGCCTGGTGACGACGAGGCCGTTGAAAAGGCCGACCGCGCCTGAAAAGGCGAGCGCCGCCAGAAGCCCGAGCGTCAGGCTGTGCGTTGAATTGAGCACGGCCATGCCGATGCAGCCGACAAAAGCGAGCGATGCACCGACCGACAGGTCGACTTCCGCAGTGATGATCAGCATCGTCATGCCGGAGGCAACGATCAGCACCAGCGCGCATTGGCGCAGGATGGCGATGATGTTGGCCTCGGAATAGAATTGCGGCGCGGCAATCGAGATGGCGATGCAGAGCACGGCCAGGATCACGCCGAGCACCAGCTGGCTGCTGCCCAGCAGCTGGCCGCCGATGAAACGCCTTGGCGCAGAGGATTGCGTAAGCTCGCTCATGTCCATTTCATTTCCGGGCCCGTATCGGTGCCGTCGCCATCTGGAAACTGCCGGCCAAAACAGGACGGTTGCCCTGTTTTGCCATTCGGCATATCCGATCCGCCGCCCTTCCCGCCGTGCGGGAAGGGCTAGCCGGAATCCTTACTTCTTCAGATCGGCGGAAGTTTTCATGCATTTTTCCGGTGGCTGAAGCGCATTGACGGCATCCCATTTGATTTTGCGTGTGGTGCCATCGTAGTCGTAGAACTTCTTCCAGTCGTCACCGTTCATCGGCGCGGTGGGGCTGACGATGTGTTCCGGCACCTCTTCGCCGTTGAAGAGCTTAACCGCTGCATCGATGGCGGTGTAGCCTTCCTTTTCCGGGAACATCGCGGCTTCGATGCGATAGGACGGCTCGTTCTGCATTGCATTGATGAAGGCGAGGCCTTCGCCGCCGGTGCCGACCGTCAACAGGCCGTCCTGCGACTTGCCGGCCGCTTTCCAGGCCTGAAGGCCGCCGAGCGAGGAGGAATCGTTGATGCCGTAGATGATGTTGATGTCGGCGTTCTTGGCAAGTGCCGCCGAAGAGACCTCGAGCGCGCGATCGGGATTGCCGCCACCGTCGAGGTCGTGGACCATGACCGCGTCGGGGATGATGGTCTTGAGGCCATCCATGAAACCCTGCGACCGCAGCACCGTGGCGGACAGCAGCGGCAGGCCGACATTCATCACCTTGGCTTTGCCTTCGAGCTTTTCCTTGGCGAATTTACCGGCTTCGACGCCAGCGGTGTAGCCGGTATCATAGTCGCAGATCGCGACCATTGTGGTCATGCCCTTAACCGGATTGCCTTCGAGCACGACCGGAACATTGTTGGATTTCGCCTGGCGCAGCAGCGGCACGACGCCTTCCTCGTTGACGGGCGTGATGATCAGGACGTCGACGCCCTTGGCCATGAAATCTTCGGCGGCGGAGACCTCCTTGGCAACGTCCAGATTGGCGTCCTGCACCTCGAGCTCGATACCGAGTTCCTTGGCGCGGGACTGCATGCCCTTGATGACGTTCTGATACCACTCATGCGTGGCGTAGTTGGTGACGTAGCCGATGCGCTTCGGCATGTTTTCGGCGTGTGCCGCGGCGGCGCTCAGAGCAAGCACCGCCGCCGAGGCAAACAGCATCGATTTGGACCAGTTCATGTTTCTTCTCCCTGTATTTCTTGTCAGTTGCTGAACGGATAGTCCCGCCGTTCCGGGTCGGCACGTGAAGAGGCGGCAGCTTCGCCCGCGCCCAGCGCCGCCGATATCGTCTCGGCCGCCGCCTTCGTCCGCTCGAAGACGGTGCTGCGATCGAAGCGGGCGGCCTTTTGCGGCAGGAAGGGGACGGTGAGCGCGGCAATGACGGCGCCGGTATGGTCGCGCACCGGCATCGAGATGTTGGTGCAGCCCTCGACAGCCAGCGAGGCGCGCATTTCATAGCCGAGCCTTGCGACCTCATTCAGCCGCGCTTCGATTTCCGCCCGGTTGCCTTGGCCTTCGCCTGCGGCGACGATCCGTTCGACGATGCGGTCGCGCTCGGCGCGGCTCGAATGCGCCAGCAGCACCGCGCCGGAGCTCGTTTCGAGGATCGGGAAATGCGAGCCAAGGGCAACCGAATAACGCATCGGCAAAGGCGAATCGATCTGCAGCACGACCAGTGCGCTCTCGCCTTCGCGCACGACCAGATGGCAGCTCTGGTCGGCATTGGCGGCGAGGCCGCGCATCACCGGCAGCGCACATTCGACCAGGCGGTTTACCGGCGGATGCATATGCGCCAGCTCGAACAGCTTCAGCGACAGGCGGAAGCGGTCCGATTGCGTCCGGAAAATGTAGCCGCGCTTCTCCAGCAACAGCAGGATGCGGTAGATCTCGTGAATGGAGCGCCTCATTCCGGTGGCGATCTCGGTTTGGGTCAGCGGCTCGCCGCTGGCAGCCATGAATTCCAGTATGTCGAGCGCCTTCTCCACCGCCGGCACCCGATAGCCGTTGCGGCCGCTTTCGCCTTCGTCGACGATCTGGGCAATATCGGCGGCCATTACGCGACGCTCCGTTGCGGCTGGCCATCCCTGGTCTCGCGATAGAGCCGGTTCAGCCGGTCCGCGAGCTCGGCCGCCTGCAATTCGCCGGCGATCGCCGCCGCGGCATGAGGGGCGCATTGGCGGAAGAAGCTGATGAAGCCCGGATGGGTCGGGCGCAGATAGGAGGCTTCGATCGTCGCCAGCGTCGAGGCGAAGAAGCCGCCCGAGAGAGCGTTGACCTCGGTATCCTGCCACGCCGCCAGCGATCCCGGCTGTCCGCCGGATTTCACATAGTCGCCGCGCTGATAGCCGGGCGAGCACAGAAACAGCGCGTAGTCGATGGCGGCTTGCTTGTGTTGCGATTGGGCGCTGACGCCGATGCCGGCGCCGCCGAGCAAGGCGCCGGCGGATCGCGGCGTCGGCACGTCGGCGAAGCGCAGATGCGGCCTGTCTGCCTTAGAGGCGTAGTTCACATAGCCGAAGGCCAACGGCACGTAGACCACGTCGTCATGCGCGATCATGTGATCGTAGCAACGGATCGGGTTCCATTTCGGCGAGTTCGGATGCGACAGCGCCGCAAGCTGGCGCAATTGCCCGACGGCCCGCTCGATTTTTTCCCCGGCGATGAACTCGTCGCCGTCTTCCCGGGGCTCACCCAGCGTCAAAAGCAGGCACATGGCGTCAGTCGGCACCAACGGCAGCCCAAGCCATTTGCCGTCCTTCAAGGCGCGCCGGCCGAGCTCCAGCACCTCGTCATGGCTGCGCGGCAGCGGTCCGTAGCGCTCCAGCAGATCGGGGCGATACGAGGCAACCTGACAGGCAGCATCGATCGGCAACGCCCATTGAAGCCCGTCCCTTGCGTAGGATTGCCAGGACGCGCCAACCGAATCCCGTTCGAAGCCGCGGCGCTGCTCGGCCGACAAATCGAACGGCACCATCAGCCCGCCTTCGGCAATATCGCCGATGAACGGATGGTCGAACACGACAAGATCATAGGCGCCGAGCACCGGACCAAGCGCGCCCTCGCCGAATTCGTAGAGGCTGCGGCGGTCCCATTCGATCTCAAGACCGGGATTGGCGGCACAATACGGCCCGATGCTGGCGTCGAGCGGACCCCAGCAGCGTCGGTGATCCCACGCGAGACCACGCAGCCTTGTCATGCCGAAATTCCTCCCAGAGGCGGCCATGCGCCGGCCCAGTCGATTAGTAGCAACTATTTTCACCTAGACAAGTAGTTTTTACATACGCAAAGCCAGTCCTCGCTTCCGTTTGGCGAGAAAGCCGCCCAACCATCCTTGGTGCGCATCGCGTTGCCGCCGGCCTGCAACCAAAGGCTGCGATGGATCTGGCTTTTGGGGAACTTTCGCGACGAACATTCGTTCGGTTGGCGCAGCCATCTGGAGCAGCATCACTGGAATCAGCAGCCACGTCGCAGGGAGCGGACTAAATGGACCAACCGTGGGCGCGGCCATGAACCGGTTTACCGCCTTGGCATTCGCCACGTTTCTGGCGATAACTTCGATCTGGGTCCTGTTCCTGGTTTCTTAAGATTTGGCTCTGGTTTTTCAGGATTTGGCTCTGGTTTGTTAGGATTTGGAGGGGTTCTCGACAGGTCGACCGCTTAACGACAACATCCACGGCATGCGGTTCTGCCAGCCGGAGCCGCGTGCGTGAAGAAACTGTCGCCAGGAGCACACCGGCGCGCACATTCGGGGTTGGCAGCCACGCTGCCTGCAACGTTCCAATCGGTTTTCAGGAAACGGCGAGATCTCATGCTGCTGAGGGTGATCGTTCGAAACTGTGCCGCCATCCGTCTTGGCTGCCTCGGCGCGACGATCTTGCTGGTCGGGCTGCTTGCCGGCTGCCAGGGCGGCGTGCTCGATCCGCAAGGGCCGGTGGGGGCGGCGCAGCGGACGATCCTGCTCAATTCGGTTGCTATCATGCTGGCCATCGTCATCCCGACGATCGTGGCGACGCTCGGCTTTGCCTGGTGGTTCCGGGAAACCAACACAAGAGCGTGGTACCTGCCGGAATGGGCCTATTCCGGACGCATCGAACTGGTGGTCTGGTCGATCCCCATCCTCGTCATCCTGTTTCTGAGCGGCATCATCTGGATCGGGTCGCATGACCTCGATCCAATGAAGCCGCTGGATTCGCAGCAAAAGCCGCTTGAGGTGCAGGTCGTCTCGCTCGACTGGAAATGGCTGTTCATCTACCCCGAGCAGAATGTCGCGAGCATCAACCAGCTCGTGGTGCCGGCGGGCAGGCCGGTGCATTTCTCGCTTACCTCGGCAAGCGTCATGAACGCGTTCTTCGTGCCTCAGCTTGGCGGCATGATCTATACGATGAATGGCATGACGACGCAGCTTCACCTGCAGGCGGATCAGCCGGGCGAATTTTATGGGCGGTCGGCCCATTTCAGCGGTGACGGTTTTCCAGGCATGCAATTCGTGCTGCATGCAGTCGCAGCGGATGCCTTCGACGCGTTCGTCAATTCGGCGCGAAGCCAGGGACAGGCACTCGACAAGGCCAGCTACCAGGAACTAGCCAGACAGAGCCTGGACGTGCCGGCTTCGACCTATCGCTCGGTCGAGCCGGACCTTTTTCATGAAATCGCGACGCAGGGCGTTCCGCCCGCGCCCGGCCCCCAGGCCGGTCGCCCCGGGCCGAGCGTATCGCCCAAGGCAGGAGGCTGACAATGCTCGGAAAATTGAGCTGGGACGTCATTCCGTTCGATCAGCCTCTGCCGATGATCGCCTCGGCGGTCGTCGCCCTGGCAATCCTCGGCGTGCTGGCCTGGGTCTTTCTGGCCGGCCATTTCCCCTATCTGTGGCGCGAATGGATCACCAGCGTCGATCACAAGCGGATCGGCGTGATGTACACGCTGCTGGCGCTGCTGATGCTGCTGCGCGGCTTCAGCGACGCCGTCATGATGCGATCCCAGCAAGCCCTCGCCTTCCAGGCCCCCGGCTATCTGCCGCCCGATCACTTCAACCAGGTCTTTTCCGCCCACGGCACCATCATGATCTTTTTCGGGGCGATGCCGTTCGTCATCGGACTGATGAACCTGGTCGTGCCGCTGCAGCTCGGCGTCCGAGACGTTGCCTTTCCGACGCTCAACTCGGTGAGTTTCTGGCTCACCGCCACCGGTGCGCTGCTGGTCAACATCTCGCTGGTGATCGGCGAATTCGCGCGTACCGGATGGCTGCCCTATCCGCCGCTCAGCGAGACCGCCTATTCGCCGGGCGTCGGCGTCGATTATTATCTGTGGGCGGTGCAGATATCGGGCGTCGGAACGCTGCTCACCGGCATCAATTTCGTCACCACGATCCTGAAGATGCGGGCGCCCGGCATGAGTTACCTGCGCATGTCGATGTTCTGCTGGACCTCACTCGCCGCCAGCCTGCTCATAGTCGCCGCCTTCCCGATTCTCACCGCCACGCTCGCGATGCTGACGCTCGACCGCTATTTCGGCTTTCATTTCTTCACCAATGAAGCCGGCGGCAACATGCTGATGTTCGTGAACCTGATCTGGGCCTGGGGCCATCCCGAGGTCTACATCCTCGTCCTGCCGGCGTTCGGCATCTTCTCGGAGGTCATCTCCACCTTCTCCAGCAAGCCGCTGTTCGGCTACCGCTCGATGGTGGCCGCGACGCTCTTCATCTGCATCGTCTCCTTCATGGTGTGGCTGCACCACTTCTTCACCATGGGCGCCGGGGCCGACGTCAACGCCGCGTTCGGCATCGCCACCAGCATCATCGCTGTTGGTACCGGCGTGAAGATCTACAACTGGATGTTCACCATGTATGGCGGCCGCATCCGCTTCGCGACGCCAATGCTGTGGTCGCTGGGCTTTATGGTTACGTTCGTCATCGGCGGCATGACGGGCGTGTTGCTGGCCGTGCCGCCGGCCGATTTCCTGCTTCACAACAGCCTGTTCCTGGTTGCGCATTTCCACAACGTCATTATCGGCGGTGTGCTGTTCGGCGCCTTCGCGGGATATACCTACTGGTTTCCCAAGGCATTCGGTTTCCGGCTGCACGAGGGCTGGGGCAAGCTGGCCTTCTGGCTGACGCTGATCGGCTTCTACGTCACTTTCGTGCCGCTCTACGCTGTTGGCCTGCTCGGCATGACCCGCCGAATGCAGCATTTCGACATGTCGGCATGGTATCCCTGGGTGCTGGTTGCCGGCGTCGGCATGTTAATCACCACCGCCGGCGTGGTCGCGCAGATCGTACAGCTCGTCGTCAGCATCCGGCAGCGCGCGGCGCTTCGCGACGCCACCGGAGATCCCTGGGACGGCCGCTCGCTGGAATGGGCCACGCCCTCGCCGCCGCCGGTCTTCAACTTCGCCGCGCTTCCGCATGTCGAGGGCGAAGAGCCCTACTGGAGCATCAAGCAGCGGGCACGCGAGCAAAACCGGCTGCGCGACGAGCCTGACTACGAGCCGATCGAGATGCCGCGCAACAGTCCCACCGGGTTCATCTGCGCCTTCTTTGCGACCGTGATGGGTTTTGCCCTCATCTGGCACATCTGGTGGATGGTGGTGCTCGGCGCGCTCGGTGCTTTGGCCACCTTCGTCGTATTCGCGTGGCGCGACATCCCCGAATACGTGATTCCTGCCGCCGAAGTCGCCCGGATCGACCGCGCCAACCGAAGTGCCCGCCGCGAGGCGCTGGCCACTCACACAGGGCCAAGGCCATGACCGCGATCGACGTTCGAGAGCGTGACCCCTACCGCCTCCATGGCGGGCACGGCCATGCACCCGGCCACGGCGACGGCGGCCCGGCACCGATCCGGATCGTCGTTGGCTACGGCTTCTGGATCTTCCTTCTGAGCGACATCGTGATGTTCTCGGCCTTCTTCGCGGCCTATGCCGTGCTGGCGGGCAAGACGGCGGGCGGACCAAGCGGAGCCGAGCTGTTCGACCTGCGCAACGTCGCGATCGAGACGGCCGCTTTGCTGCTGTCGAGCTTCACCTGCGGTCTCGCCAGCCTCGCCGTGACAGCGCGGCGAAGCTCCTGGTTCTATGTCGCGATGGCTGTCACCTTCGTGCTCGGCGCCACCTTCATCCTGCTGGAGTTGCGCGAGTTCGCGCATATGGTTGCCAGCGGTGCCGGACCGACGCGCAGCGCTTTCCTGTCGGCGTTCTTCACGCTGGTTGGATGCCATGGCCTTCACGTCACGGCGGGGCTGCTGTGGCTGCTCACGATGATGGCGCAGATCTTCGCCAAGGGATTCCGCGACGATATTCTTCGGCGTTTCATGTGCTTCAGCCTGTTCTGGCACGCCCTCGACATCATCTGGGTCGCCCTGTTCACGGTGGTCTATCTCCTGGGAGCAAGTCGATGAGCAATGCGGACGATCGCCACGCGCAACGGCGCGACACCGATGGTCTGGAGCGCTACGACATCGATACGGCGCCGGGTGACGAATACCTCGGCGACACCGAAGTCGGATCCGGGCTACGCGGCTATGTGATCGGCCTCGGGCTGGCAACGCTGTTGACCATCGCCTCGTTCTGGTTGCTCGGAACGAACCTGATATGGGCACCCGGCATTCCGGTGGCGCTGGTCGTGCTTGCGATCGCCCAGATGGGCGTGCATCTCGTCTTCTTCCTGCACATCACGACGGGGCCGGACAACACCAACAACGCTCTAGCGCTTGCCTTCGGCGTGCTGATCGTAGTTCTGGTGATTGGCGGCTCGATCTGGATCATGGCCAACCTCGACAACAATTTGATGCCGATGAACGCGATCATGAACATGAACCGCTAGCGATGTGAGACGCAGCGCAGTGCCTCCAGCCCGGCTTTGCCCGTCGCTTCAGACGCATTGCCGGATGACGAAGCGGTATCAGCTGCGCTGGCTGGAGTTTTGATTTTTGCGATCCTGCGGCGATATCGCGCCTTTCGAGGCCTTTGAGCCGCCGCCCCACTCCTGGGCTTTCCGTGCCTGATCGCCTGCTTCCTTCGGTGCCTTGGCCTTGTCGCTGACGCTGGCTTTCTTGCCGGATATGGGTTGGTCGACAGGGTTTGATTTGTTGTCCATCATGCTTCTCCGTTTGTGCCGAACCAGGCGACGGGATAGCGTGGCGTCCTCAAGCCCGTTCGAATGTGCCGACGAGTTCGGCCTCTCCCACGACGTGCGGCGCGGCCTGTTTCAGCACGTCTTCGACGGCAGCCTTTTCGTCGAGACGCAGCGTCTCGACGTCGAGCGCAAGAAGCTGGAAATGGTAATGGTGGAGCCCATGCCCAGGCGGCGGCTGGGGACTGTTATAATGAGGATTGCCGAAACCATTGACGCCGTGTCCGAGGCTCTCGGTCTTGGCGCCGGCGGTCGTGCCTTCGGGAAGAAAGTTGCGCTGTGCGTCGATGTCGTAGACCGCCCAATGACGGAACATGCCTGAAGGGGCGTCGGGGTCCTCGACGGCCAGGACGAAGCTTTTGGTTCCTTGCGGCGCGTCCGTCCACTCCAATGGCGGCGAGACGTTGCCGCCGTCGCGGGAAAGCGCGGCGGTATTTTTTCGCCATCGGCAAAGGCAGAGCTTTTGAGCGTGAAAGCCATGTCTCTCCATCTCCCTGTCTGAGATTCCCTCATAAACAGCTACGAGCCGCCGATGTTCCGGTCGCCGTCCCGGTCAAACCACGGTCAAACCGGATTGCCGGCCGTTGGCCGGAACATTCGCCGAGGAAGCGGGTTTTTCGGTTCGGACGCATCGCCGCGGAATGGCGGCAAGAGGCTCGGCAATGGACGAAGGGCGCGACATGACCGGGCTAACCGGTATGCAATCAAGCGGGGCAAAAGGTGTTGTGATCGCGTTCTCCGTGCCGGGCGGCGAGACAATCTATACCCACGAGCGGGAAACCGTCGCTGCCGTTGCGCGCACGATTGCGGCGTTGAAGGGCTTTGCCTTCCGCCAGGGCCTGAGTGACGGCGGCGGTGACAGTGGCCGACTGTATTTCGTGCCGGACGACAGCCTGCTTGCCGTCGATGCGCTCCAACTGGGCATAAACGGGCCGGACGACCTCTTCGGCGGTGTGGTGCCCTGGCGCCTCGCAACCACCAAGGCCATAACCCACAAGCTGGTGGACGGGTCGGCGGCACGGCCAAAAGAATGGCCAGCCGGCTTCGGCAGAGCCGTCGGCGCGGCCGTACTGCCCGGCTATACCGCATTTTCACGCGATGACGCGCTGCGCGCAGCGGAACGTCTGCTGCAGCTCGGGCTGGTCCGGTTCAAGCCACCGCGCGCTTCGCGGGGCCGCGACCAGCACACCGCCGCGACCGTCGCCGATATCGAAAGGCTGCTGGATCGATATCCATCCTCCGACCTGAGGGAATACGGCCTTGTTCTCGAAACGGAGCTTCGCGACATCGTCACGCTGAGCATTGGCAGAACGGCGATCGACGGAACATCGGTCGCCTATTACGGCGTGCAGCGGATGACGGCCGACAATGCCGGACAGCCCGTTTACGGCGGATCCGATCTGGTCGTCGTGCGCGGCGGATGGGAGGCGCTCGACAGGCTGCAGCTTTCTCCGGCGCTAAGTTTGGCTGTGGCGCAGGCGAGGACCTACGACGCGGCGATGGATGACTATCCCGGATTTTTCGCCTCACGGCGCAACTACGACATCGGCCAAGGTGTCGATTCCTCGGGCATCTGGCGATCGGGTGTGCTGGAAGCCAGCTGGCGGATCGGCGGCAGCAGCACGGCCGAGCTTGCGGCAATGGAGGCCATGACGCGTGACCCCGACGTGCAGATCGTGCATGTCTCCGCCGTCAAGCAGTTCGGCAACACCGCGCAGCTGCCGCTGAATGCAGTAATCCACTTCGACGGAGAGGACCCTGAGGAGGGCCAAATCAGGCGTTACACCGTCGTCACCCAGGCGATCCGAGGGCCGATCGGGGAAGCCGGCCGATCGTCATTTTAGGTCGAAGTGAAACACGCCTTCGACAGGGAACATCCGCGAATGGCCCGAGTTTGTTTCAGGCAGCCAGCCAGTCAGAAACCGGAGGAAAAAATGATCGAGATGATTTCCGCTCCCCAGAACGTCGCCGCCTTTCGTGTCACCGGCACTGTGACGGCGGACGACTACGACAGAGTCATCCCGGCAATCGAAGCGAAACTGAGCGACCATAAGGACATCGGCGTCCTGACCGATCTTACTGATTTCGAGGACATGACGGCTGGCGCCTTGCGGCGCGACCTGCAGTATGGGCTGAGCAAACTTGGCGAGCTCCACCGCTTCAAACGTGCCGCCGTGATTTCCGACAAGCAATGGATCAAGGCAGCTACGGAAATGACGGACGCGCTGTTTCCGCAAATCGAGGCGCGGGTGTTCCCGGAGGACGAAAAAGCCCAGGCCCTGAAATGGGTGGCAGGCGTACAATAGCGGTGTTGGGGAGTGCCATGCCGTTCGACAAACGACAGGATTCAGAAGGCCTCTGGGAGGTCTATGACAGCGAGAGCGGCGAAGCCGTCGTGGTCGGCGGGTTGCCGCTTTCCGGTCTCGACGAAAGCGAAGCCGATGAAGCGATCGAAAAGCTCAATCGGGGCGATCTGACGTCGGACAACATCCCCGAGACGGTTCGGTCAGGGTGGCCTCCGACCAAGGACGGTTTGTGATGACAGCCTGACGGACGTCACCGAGGACCGGTCGCGGATCTACGACGAGGCCTTGACCCCGAGCTTGCGGGCTTTGTCCTCAAAGTCGTCGCGAATATCCTCGATCGTCGGCAGATGCAGGCGCCGCAGTTGGGCGTGCAACTTTTTGGCGGCATCTGAGCTCAGGTCGCGCTTGAAATTGGTCGCGACCTCCTCGGCCGAGCCGTAATGGCGATAGCGCTCGATCTCGGTCTTCGTGGCTTGCTGGACGTGCTCGAGCGTCTTGCGCTCGGCATCGGATTTTCCGTCTGGTTTGGCCCGCATGACCGGATTGAAGGCTTTGCTGATAACGAATTCGACGAGTTCCTGCTGGGCGTGAGCCATGATTGTTCTCCCTCGAAGCTGTCCGAGCCTAGAACGGTTCATCGGGGGAAACGCTGAACCGATCTCTCTTGTTTTGACGCAATTCCGAACGGAAAACCGTTTCACACTTTTCCCGGAATTGCTTGTCTTATGACTTTCGCTGCCGAATGGGTCAGAAAGGAACGCTGAGAGAGGGTAGCCGCCCCCCCTCAGCGGCGAGGGTCGGATCGGTGGAATTGCTGACCGTTTGACGGGTCGAGCTAGAGTCGGATCGCCCTCGTCTTTCCCTTGAGGCC
>NZ_JAMYVA010000011.1:0-162710 GCF_040323505.1 Mesorhizobium sp. M0040 | reverse complement strand
AGCCCGTTCTTCATCCTATCGGAGGACAGCCAGCCGGCCAGATGTTCGAACATCGCCGCCACATCTCAGGTGGCCACCGCTTCCGCGATTACTTCATGTTCGTGCATGCGGCGCAAAGCGGTCACTTTAGGGTATGTTCCGAAGTGATGTCACACCATCGATCGCCATCAAGGTAACGTTCAGGTCGATAGCCAGCGTTCGTTACAGAAAAGCCTTGGGTCTAAAGCTCGATCTGACACGGCGCGTTCAACAAGCGGTTCTGTTGTTCGCTCAACCGCTCGCCCCGTGGTCGCTCAGACAGGAGGGACCCTGAGCGCGCTCAGGATTTGAACCTGCGACCCCATCGTCCCGAACGATGTGCGCTACCGGCAAAGCCGCAGGTTCCTGGGTTCCTTCGTCACGCTCGCTCCGCAATGATTGCATTTCCTTTCGGGCTTTGTGTGGGGAACCTGTGGTGCGATCGGGCCAAGTTCACGTTTTCATCGTCACCTATCCTGAGCGAGGTTTTCGTCGCCTTGGCGGCGACGTGCTTCTTCGCGATCTTCTCGGCGGCGTCTGCCTGGAAGTCGGGATGATGGTGACCATAAGTATCGACCAGAACATCCACGGTGATGCCGAGAAAGCCCGCGGCCTGCCACATGTCGGCGCCGGCCCGCATCAGCCAGGTCGCAGCGGTGTGGCGAAGCGTGTGCGAAGTGACGTCGGGACCGAGGCCGGCAGCGTCGCGAGCTCTCCTAAAGCTCTTCTTGACCGACCCCACCGGCTTTCCATTCCACTCCACCACAAAGTCTTGCGATATCTTGCGACCAATATTTGCGCTCTTGCCGCGCGCCTTGGTCCTGATATCGAGATCTGTGCACGCCCAGCGGCGGAGATGCGCCAACAGCCTGTCCGGCAAGCGCACAGGCGGCTGGCGTTTTTTGGTCTTCTTTGCGCTATCGGCGCGGCGGTAAAAGATGCCGCGGTCGAGGTCCACATAACCACGCCCTTTGGTGGGACGGATGGCGGCACCGCAAACTGCGGCAGAGCGCGTTCCTGTATAAAGCGCGACAAGCATGAAGCGGGCGAGGTGTCGCCCGGTACGCCGGTCGCTCTCCTGGCCCTTCCATTTCTGCTTCATACGCCACGCGGCCCAGATAAGGGCGGCCGCCTCACTGCGCGTCAACCAGCGCTCGCGCGCACCGGCCTTGTCAGGCAGGACAATCGTCGGTGCGGCAGTCGTGTGGCCTTCCCTGCGGTAGTAGTTGATGGCCGCACGAAGATCCTCGAGTTGGCGGCGCGCAACGGCTTCGGTGGGACAGAACGCGACGTAGTCGCGGCAAAGCTTGCCGTTGATAGCGGCGAGCGTCTTTTCACCAAAGAAATCGAGGATGTTGTCCAGCCGAGCCGCCGTCTCTTCCGGCGCGGCATGCTTCGGTGCAACCTCTCTCAGGTAGACGCTGACGACATCGGCTATCAAGACATCTTCGGCACCGCGCGCTCGGTGGTACTTGCCGGCGATGTAGACCGCGAGCGCCTTTTCAGCTTCAGGTCCTGGATGGCCTTTTTCGCCGCTGCCAGCGCTGATGAACGTTGTTCGATCGCGGATAAACCATCCAGCTTTGTTTCGCAGTGTTCCGTCCTTTTTCCAGCTTTCGCCGCGCCAGACGAGGCGTGGCCCTTTCGACGCCCGCGGCATAGTTCCCTCATTCTGGTGATCGCCAGCAAGGTGACGTACTCCTTTCCTGCGATTAGCTCGGTTTCAAGTCGGCCGGCGTCACGTTCCTTGCGTAGGCCTGCTGCGCACATCGAGCCATCGGGAAAGGCAATTCGCGCTGCAATCGCGACGCGCAGGGGCGTGGTCTCGTCGAATTGGTCGGGGATTTTCAAAACGGAGCCCTCAGCCAATCTCTATGGTCCGATAGTTTCGCTCGGAAACAGACGGATCGCGGGTCGCATTGAGCACACTTTCTCTCTCGCCATTCCGGATGCCCTGCCACACGATCTTTTCTCTGAATATACGGCTGCGAAAAGCGCCGGCTGGAGCACCTGCGGCAAAGATGCTCCTTTGACCTGCTAATCGGAACGGTTGCGCCGACGCGCACTCCACGAGCCTTTCGGCTGGCTCCCCGTTTCCGTGGCCGGTGAAACCGCTCCCGACTGGGCTTCGGCTGCGCGGCTTACTCACTGGCCGGCTCCCTTGGGCCGGAACTCCCGCGCGCCGCTTTAGTGGGTTCGGCTGATCGCGTCACGCACCAGTACAAGCACGCCTCGATCGCCATGTTCGAGGGCTATGCGGGCTCGACGCAGGCCGACTTCCGCCTCGCCGTCGAGCGTGAGCGCGCACTCGGCCCGCTCGACGATATCGTCGCCCATTACGAGGCGTTTCTTCGCGATGAGGGTCCAGCGGGACCGGGCGCCACGCGGTTGCGACGCGAGTTCGCGCGTGTGCAGAACGAGCTTGGCGATCTCCCGGGCCGCATCATGGATCGCAAGCGACTGCGCACCATGCTCGCCCATCTTGGCCGGACCTTACACGTTGGCTTTCTCAGTGATTGCCTCTTCGATGCCGCGACCGCGCTCTGCCTGGCCGCCTCGCCGGAGACCGAGCGACCAGCGCCGGCCTTGTCCCGATGCAGCCCTGATCGATGCCCGAACGCCTGTCTGACTACCCGGCATCGCGAGCCCTGGCAGGCCTCGATCGCAGAAGGCGAAGCGCTGCTTGCCGATCGTCGCCTGTCACTGCTTCAGCGCACAGCGATCACGAAGGACAACGAACGCAAGCGCCGGCTGATCGCGCCTCTCATGGACGATGATGCATGACCGCGTCCGGTCCGAAGAGCGAAGCCGCGTTGAGGGCGGCCATGGCAAGGCTGCTCGACGGCCGGCCCGAGCGCACCGACGGCGCGCTCACCGTCGCCAACCTGGCGCGCGAGGCCGGCGTCAGCCGGGCAACAGCGAACCGTGCGGTCGATCTTCTCGCCGCGTTCCGTGCTGCCGAAGCCCGCCACCGGCGATCATCTCCTCAAGCATTGAAGGACCGCGTCCGCTCCCTCGAAGCCGAGCTCCGGGCCATGCGCGGTGCCGAGATGGCCGAACTGCGCGCGCTCACCCGCACGCTCGCGCAGCACATCCAGGTGCTGACGTTGCGGGTTGCCGAGTGTGACGCGGTGATTGCCGGCTTGCAGGATGAACTGGCGCGACCGAATGAGGCCAAGGTCGTTCCGCTGCGGCGCCGGCCGCGAGACGGCGCTGGCTGAGAGCCACGCAATTCCTCACCGCCGGCCGGTCCTGCGGCCATCGTTCATGGCCGACGTCTCCTGAGCTCGCCCGTCGAGGCAGGGGCTCGGTTGTGGCAGACGCTGCCGGCCCGTCAACCCTGTTCCGCACCAGTAGCCGAGAACAGGGTGTGACGGCCCGGCTCGCCGCGTCTGCCCCTGCCCGCTTCGCCCTCGACGGAGAGGGCGAGCACAGGAGGCATCCATGACCATCGATCGCAACAGCCAGGCCCGGACCGTCAACGATATCTACGAGCGCGTCACCAACCAGATCATCGCCGCCATCGAGGCCGGCGCAGGAGAGTACCGCATGCCCTGGCATCACGACGGGTCGGCCATCACCACGCCCGTTAACGTCGCCTCACGCAAGACCTATCGCGGCGTCAACGTCATCACCCTCTGGGTTGCGGCGAATGCGGCCGATTATCCCGCCGGCATCTGGGGCACCTATCGCCAATGGCACGAACTCGGCGCTCAGGTTCGCAAGGGCGAGCGCGGCCAGCTCGTCGTATTCTGGAAGACGAGCGATCGCAGCGCCGACACAGATCGTCAGGACGATGACGAAGATCACGACAAGCCCGCACGGCGCCTGTTTGCCCGTGGCTACACCGTCTTCAATGCCGCCCAGGTCGACGGATACACACCGCCCGAGATGCCGCTGCTCCCGATGGCCGAGCGGATCGAGCACGCCGAGCGATTCTGCGCCGCCCTTGGCATCGATGTCCGCCACGGCGGATCGCAGGCCTGTTACATCCCATCCAGGGATCATGTGCAGATGCCCGAGTTCGCCTGCTTCCGGGATGCCGTCGCCTACTACGCCGTGCTGCTCCACGAATGCGGACACGCCTCCGGCGCCAAGCATCGCCTCGACCGCGATCTCGCCGGCCGGTTTGGCTCGGCCGCCTACGCAATGGAGGAATGCACGGTCGAGCTCTTGAGCGCCATGATCTGCGCCGACTTGAACCTCAGCGTCGAGCCGAGGCCCGATCACGCCCGCTACATCGCCTCCTGGCTCGAGGCGCTGCGGTCCGACAAGCGCGCCATCTTCACGGCAGCTAGCAAGGCACAAGAGATCGCCGACTGGATGCACGCCCGACAGGCCGATGCTCAGCACGACAAGATCCGGGGCGCCGCATAGGCGCCCCAAGCTGGGCATTTCAGGGAGTCCGACCGGGCGCAATCAGTTGACCGCACGCTCCCGGAACAGCGTCTCGATCAACGGGCATTCCGGCAACGTGCCGTCTGCGCATTGCGCGACCACGTCCTTCAACACCCGCTCCATGCGTTTCAGATCGGCAATCTTTGCCCGCACGTCGTCGAGGTGCGCGGCAGCGACGGCGCGCGCCTCGGCGCAGGGCCGGTCACGCTCGTCGACGAGACGCAACAGTTCACGGATTTCATCGAGAGAGAAGCCGAGCTCGCGCGCCCGCAGCACGAAGCGGAGGCGCCGTTCGTGCGTGGAGTCGTAACTGCGATAGCCGCTCGTCGTGCGCGGCGGCTCGGGCAGAAGGCCAACCTTCTCGTAATAGCGCACGGTCTCCAGATTGCAGCCCGTCCGCCGGGCGAGCTCGGCCCGCTGCAGGCCCGTCACCACGGCGTGATCGCGCATCGCAAATTATCCCTTGACCCTGTAGGAACTACAGACCGCATGGTACGGCACAGTGAGGATTTCGGCAAGGAAAGAGAGAGCAGACATGGTTGCATCGCGATCCGGAACGGCGGGGATCACAACGGCTTCGACAGACTTGCCCGCCTCTGAGCGGGGCGAAGCTGGCCGGCAGCGTCTGATCGCCGTTGGCGGTATTCTCGGCGCGCTTGCCGCCTCGTCTTGCTGCATCGTGCCGCTGATCCTGTTCAGCCTCGGTATTGGCGGCGCCTGGATCGGCAACCTGACGGCGCTTGCGCCCTACAAGCCCTTCTTCGTCACCGGCACGGCAGGCCTTCTCGGCTACGGCTTCTACCTCGTCTACTGGAAGCCCAGACGCGCCTGCGCCGATGGCGCAGCCTGTGCCCGCCCGATCCCTAGCCGCTTCGTTCAACTCGCGCTCTGGATCGCGACGGTGCTCGTATTGGCCGCCTTCGCCTTCGACTACATCGCGCCGCTGCTGCTTCGCGCCTGAGACAAAGGAGTTTCATCCATGACCAAGTATTTGAGCGCGCTCACCCTGATCGGCTCCGTTATCGTGGCTCCGGCCGCGTGGGCCGGCGAGCGTACCGTCACCTTCGCCGTCGACAACATGACCTGCGCCTCATGTCCCTATATCGTGCAGAACTCAATGGCGGCGGTCCCCGGCGTTGCGAAGGTGGCTGTCTCTTTCGAAGCCAAGACCGCGACCGTGACCTTCGACGACGCTAAGACGAACCCGGATACTATCGCGACCGCCAGCATGAATGCCGGCTATCCGGCCCATCCGACACAGCAAGGCAGTTGAGATGAGCGACCGCGCCCTGGTCCGCGCCGGCGTGGCCGGCGCCATCCTCGCCGCGATCTGCTGCGCGGCGCCGCTCCTCGCCGTGGGTCTGCCCCTGGCCGGCCTTGGCGCGTGGTTGGCAGGCGCCGGTCTGGTGGTGCTTCCCCTGATCGGCGCGGGCCTCGGCCTCGTCGCGTGGGGCGTCCATCATCGCCGGGCAACGGTCGCGGGCTGCGAGACGAAGATTCACAAGGAAGGCGTGAAGCCATGAACGATTGCTGCGCATCCCCCTTGCCTGGGGACAAGGCTGCGGCCTCCACATCCGCGGCACCGCCGAGCTACCCCGTGCGGCCAGGCGTGACGTTTCCGGACTGGTCCGTGGTCACATCGCCGGTGGTCCAGGATGCCCTGCTGACAATGGTCGGCTCCGAATACGTGTTCGATCGCTGGAGCGGCTACGAGGCCACCACGGACTGCGTGCGTGTTGCGTTGCTTCAGCTCTACACCGAACATGGTCGAGCCCCGACGCTGGGCGCGCTCGCCAAGCGTGCGGGACTGAGTGCAACGGCCGTCCGGCCTCTGCTCGACGAGCTTCGCAGTCGCGATCTTGTCGTGCTCGACGGCGACGGGATCGTCGGCGCCTATCCCTTCACCGACCGGGACACCGGCCACCACGTCACGCTGGATGGATGCACGCTCAATGCCATGTGCGCGGTCGACGCGCTGGGCATCGGCGCCATGACCGATCGCGACATCAAGGTCGCATCGCTCTGCCGCCACTGTGGCATGCCGATCCGGATCGCCACGCGGGATCGGGGCCGGGGTCTGGCCGGCGTTGCACCGGAGGCGGCGGTCGTGTGGCTCAGCGTCCATTACGAAGGCGCGTGCGCGGCGAACTCACTATGCGCGACAACGGCGTTCTTCTGTTCGGAAGACCATCTATCCGCCTGGCGCCGCGAGCGCAACGCGGACGAGCCCGGTTTTCGGCTGTCGATCGAAGAAGGACTGGAGGCGGGTCGGGCTCTCTTCGGACCCAGCCTCGCTGGCCTCGAGATGGTACCACACGCGTCGATCGGCTCGACATCGAAGAGCGCTGCAGCAACAGACCGCCCCGTCCGCGCGAACGGTCGCAATGGTGGCGCCTACGATCTCGTCGTCATCGGCGCGGGCTCGGCCGGCTTCTCGGCTTCGATCACGGCCGCCGATCAGGGTGCGCAAGTCGCCCTCATCGGCCACGGCACCATCGGCGGCACCTGCGTCAATATCGGTTGCGTCCCATCGAAGACGCTGATCCGCGCCGCCGAGACACTTCACAACGCTCGCGTGGCAGCACGTTTCGCCGGCATCATGGCCGAAGCCGAACTGACCGATTGGCGCGGAACCGTCCGCCAGAAGGACTCGCTGGTTTCCGATCTGCGCCAGGCCAAGTACATTGACCTGCTGCCGGCCTATAACGGCATCGCCTATCGCGAGGGCGCGGCGCGGCTCGTGGAAGGTGGTGTCGAGGTAGACGGCGCGCGCATTCCCGCCGGCAAGATCATCATCACGACCGGCGCGCGACCGGCGGTGCCCGCCATCCCTGGCATCGAGACCGTACCCTATCTGACCAGCACGACCGCGCTCGACCTTGAGGAACTCCCGCGATCGTTGCTCGTCATCGGCGGCGGCTATATCGGGGCGGAACTCGCCCAGATGTTCGCTCGGGCCGGCGTCGGGGTGACGCTCGTGTGCCGGTCTCGCCTGCTACCCGAGGCCGAGCCCGAGATCAGCGCAGCGCTGACAAGGTATTTCGAGGCCGAAGGGATCGCCGTGATCTCTGGCATCGCCTACCGTGCGATCCGCAAGACCGAGGACGGCATTTCGCTCGACGGCCAGAACACGACGATCGACGCCGATCAGGTGCTGATCACCACCGGTCGCACGCCCAACATCGGAGGCCTTGGGCTCGCCGAACACGGGATCGCCGTTTCACCAAAGGGCGGCATCGTCGTCGACGAGCGCATGCGCACCACCCGGGCCGGCATCTATGCCGCCGGCGACGTCACCGGTCGCGACCAGTTCGTCTACATGGCTGCCTATGGCGCCAAGCTCGCCGCCAAAAACGCCCTCAATGGCGACAGCCTGCGCTACGACAACAGCGCCATGCCTGCCATCGTGTTCACTGACCCGCAGGTGGCGAGCGTCGGCCTGACCGAGGCGGCGGCGCGCGCGGCCGGGCATGCCGTCCGCGTCTCGACAATCGGTCTCGACCAGGTGCCGCGCGCGCTCGCAGCTCGCGATACCCGTGGGCTCATCAAGCTCGTCGCCGACGCCGGCAGCGGCCGGCTGCTCGGGGCGCATATTCTCGCGCCGGAAGGCGCCGACAGCATCCAGACCGCGGCACTCGCGATTCGGCAGGGCCTCACCATCAACGATCTCGCAGATACGATCTTTCCGTATCTTACTACAGTCGAAGGTTTGAAGCTCGCGGCGCTCTCGTTCGACAAGGACGTCGCCAAGCTGTCCTGCTGCGCCGGTTGAGCGAGCACGATCAGGACAACCACCGTGATCAGACTGTCTCAACGATGTCGCCAGACCTTGAGCGCGCTGACGAGCAGGATCGTCGCCAATAGCGGCAGCAGCACCGAACTCGGCGCGATGCCGAGCAATCGCGCGCCGATGAAGCTGCCGACGATCGACCCGGCCGCCATCACGAGCACGAACCGCTTGTTGCGGCCGAGCACCGTAAAGCTCCGGTCGCGGCTGTAGCGTGTGAAGCCCATCAGCATCGTCGGCAGGCTCACTGCGAGCGAGAGGCTCCCGGCTAGCTTAATGTCGCAGCCGAACAGGAGGACGAGCGTCGGGATCAGCAGTTCGCCTCCGGCCACTCCGAGGAGAGCCGCGACCACCCCGATCACCGCGCCGGCAGCGACACCGGCGATGAACTGGGCAGGCCCTTCGAGCAACGGATGGCCGCCACCATGCGGATCGTGCCCGACCAGGAGCACCAACGCGATCAAGACCAGCAGGACCGCGATGATCCGGTAGAGTGTGCCGGATCTCAGCCGCGTCGCCCATCCCGCACCGAACCACGCTCCGGCCAGGCTTCCTGCCAGCAGGTTGGCGATGATCGTCCAATTTGCCGCGACGGCCTCCCAGGGAACGGCCGCCGTTCGGAACGGCAGCGCCGAAGCGACCACAACCAAACTCATCGCCTTGTTGAGGATCACCGCTTCCAATGCAACGAACCGGAACGCACCGATCAGTAAAGGAAGCCGGAACTCAGCTCCGCCGAGCCCGATCAGTCCACCGAGGGCGCCAATGCCAGCGCCTCCGCTAAAGGCACCGAGGATGCTTCGCTGCGCAGCGGCAGATTGCGTTCCGACGTTATCTGCTGGCGTGGCGGCTTCGTCCATCTGCATCCTGGCTTCCAATCTCGATGTAGCCACACGACTATAGCCGGACAGTGTCGAAAGTGTCTCACGGTAACGCCCGACCGAACTAACGCGTGGAATCAGCGAGCTCGCAGCTATGGCGCTGTAATGAGACAGCTTGACTGTTCAGATAACGCGCCGAGATATGTGCGGCTTTCTGCTGCGCCTCGCTGGGCATCACGCCGACCGTGCGTCACGCCGACTATATCGGCTCGTGGCTGGAGGTGCTGCGCGAGGATAACCGTGCGATCGTTCGCGCCGCCTCTCTGGCAAGCAGGGCTGCGGATTATCTCTTGGGGTTCTTGCCCGACAAAGTGGCCGCTGACGACGATCGGCGGGAGGCAGCGTAATGGCCGCCCGCTTCCAGTTCGGCGTCTTCCTGCGGATGCGTTCATGACCGAAGTCTGCCTCGATGCCGGACCCCGCTGCGGCGAAGTCGTTGCAGAGCGCCAGGACCGACCTGCTGCTCCGCGACAAGTGTCGCGTGGCTGCCGAGCACATCAGGGGGCGAGGAGTGACGGAATTCTCATGACGGGTTTGGAGGTCGAGAGAGAGGCTCTCGGCCGCCCGTCGCGGAGTACATCCCGATGGCTACTGCCGTTCAGAAGATCACCCTGTCGTCCTCGCGCGACATTCCGTTCAACAAGCTAGTGCTCTCCCAGTCCAATGTCCGGCGCGTCAAGGTCGGCATCTCGATCGAGGATCTTGCGGCCTCGATCGCCCGCCGCGGCTTGATCCAGAGCCTCAGCGTCTTGCCCGTCGTCGACAGCGACGGCAACGAGACTGGCATGTTTGAGGTACCTGCCGGAGGCCGGCGCT
Source organism: Mesorhizobium sp. M0040 (assembly GCF_040323505.1). Lineage (NCBI taxonomy): Bacteria > Pseudomonadati > Pseudomonadota > Alphaproteobacteria > Hyphomicrobiales > Phyllobacteriaceae > Mesorhizobium > Mesorhizobium sp. M0040. The sequence continues at coordinate 152,810 of NZ_JAMYVA010000011.1, read as the reverse complement.
TCCGCGCGCTTGAGCTGCTGGTGAAGCAAAAGCGCCTCGCCAAGACCGCCCTCGTGCCCTGTGTCGTGCGCGCCCGTCACAGCGCGATCGTTGCCGAGGAGGTGTCGCTCGCCGAGAACATTGAGCGAGCGCCGCTGCACCCGCTCGATCAGTTTCGCGCCTTCCAGGACATGCGCCAAAAAGGCATGAGCGAGGAGGAGATTGCCGCAGCCTTTTTCGTGCCGGTCAACGTTGTTAAGCAACGGCTTAGGCTGGCTTCTGTCTCCCCAGTGCTGCTCGATGTGTATGCCGATGACGGGATGACGCTGGAGCAACTCATGGCTGTGCGGCGTGAAGCTGCGTAAGTGATTGTTTTGCTTGTCGTCTAACGGCGACTCGACAAAACCTGCCGTTCCTCCGGCAGTAGCCTAGGGATGCAGGCATGACGGGAGACTGCTGTGTCTGAAGCCATCCTGACAATGTACTCCGATCCTGAAAGGGTGAAGCAGAACCCGTGAGGGCGAACGCGAAGCTGCAAGCATTATGTGGCAGGAGGCTAGGCTTGGAAGTAAGGTGAACATATGTGAATCGGCGTTAAACCTCGTTAGTTGTAACGTGCCAAAGATGCTGTCAGGCACGAACCAAAATGGTAAGTGGGTTGGACTTCGGATTTGCCATTTCCGAAGCGAGGACTTCGAACCCACCGGGGAAAAGCCGGCACCTAACCTTCCATCGTCACTTACGTGGAACACGATAAGCCCGTATCTCTGCCTAGCAGTGGGCAGGCCGACCGCAAGGAACGCTGTTGGGGGTGCGGGTATGGGAGGTCGGAGAAAGCAAATGCCGCGCTGTAATGGCGTGGATAGGGGTTGCGGTTCGCCAACATCACCCCGCCCGAAAGGGAGCAGACTTCCGACTGGTCTCTCGTCGCGAGAGAGTTTGTAGAACCCTCGACAGGAGGACAGGCAAATGACGGTCATATCCATGACTGGTGCGGCCTCCGGCGGTGAGGTCGACTGGCACCAGATCGACTGGGCTAGCGCGCACCGAACCGCTCGGCGGCTGCAGATGCGTATCGCGAAGGCAGTTCGGGAAGGCCGCTGGGGCAAGGTGAAAGCTTTGCAATGGCTGCTGACCCACTCGCGTAGCGGCAAAGCCATTGCCGTGAAGCGTGTCACCGAAAACCAAGGAAAGAAGACACCCGGTGTTGACGGAGAAATCTGGGATACACCGGGTAAACGTGCCAGAGGAATGTTGTCGCTCGCACGGCGAGGCTATCAGCCACAGCCGTTGAGACGGGTGTTCATCCCGAAAGCGAACGGAAAGATGCGTCCATTGGGCATCCCGACGATGCGGGACCGGGCGATGCAGGCACTCCACCTGCTCGCATTGGAACCGATCTCGGAGTCCACGGCGGACCCGAACTCCTACGGCTTCCGGCCGGAGCGAGCGAGCCGCGACGCGGCGGAACAGTGCTTCCAGGCACTGCGCCAACGTGTATCGGCCCAGTGGGTTCTCGACGCGGATATATCCGGTTGCTTCGACAACATCGGTCATGACTGGCTCATCGCCAACGTCCCCACGGACAAGGTGGTGCTTCAGAAATGGCTGAAATCCGGGTTCGTGCAGAATGGCGAACTGTTCGCGACGGAAGCGGGAACGCCGCAAGGCGGCATTATCTCACCGACGCTCGCGAACATGACCTTGGACGGGATGGAAAGGGTGTTGCGCAAGCGCTTCGCTCCCAGCCATCCGCAATGTCGAAAGAACAAGGTCAATCTGATCCGCTATGCGGACGACTTCGTCATCACCGGCGCCTCGAAAGAGCTGCTGGAGGAGGCAAGGTCGTTGATGGAGGACTTCCTGCAACAGAGGGGGCTCGCCCTCTCGGAGGAGAAGACCAAAATCGTGCATATCGAGGAAGGCTTCGACTTCCTCGGCTGGAACGTGCGCAAATATGATGGGAAGCTTCTCATCAAGCCTGCCAAGAAAAGCGTTCAGGCTTTCTTGCGCAAGGTCCGGGCGATCATCAGGGACGCCAGAACCGCGAAACAGGAATATGTGATAGGCCGCCTCAATCCGGTCATCCGGGGATGGGCGAATTATCACCGCAATCAGGTGGCGGCGCAGACCTTCCAAAAGGTCGATCACCTCATCTGGAAGCAACTCTGGCAGTGGGCTTGCCGCAGGCACCCGCATAAGCCGCTAACTTGGGTGAAGGATCGTTACTTCGCTCGGGAAGGCACGCGAAACTGGGTGTTCCGGGCAGAGGTGAATGACGACGAAGCGAACAGCAAGTTCGTGCGGCTCGTAAAAGCCGCCGACGTTTCTATCCGGCGTCATCGCAAGATCAGAGCCGAGGCCAACCCGTTCGACCCGTCATGGGATAGGTACTTTGCCGACAGGCATGGTCAGCTCATGGATCGGCAAGGGCGGAACTTGGCGCCCAAGCTCTGGAAGGCGCAGGGTGGTATCTGCCCTATCTGTCGAGAATACATTACGGTGAACACCGGGTGGGAAATCCACCACGTCGTTCCCCGTGGTCTCGGCGGATCGGAAGCAAGATCCAACCTCACGCTGTTGCACACCAACTGCCACTGGCAGGCTCATAGCTATACTTGGAACGGTGAACTGGCGGCTCCGGTAAAAGGGAGTTTTGTAGAGGCTTGAGCCGTATGCGGGGAAACTCGCACGTATGGTTCTTAGGGGGGAATGGCCCAGCAATGTGCTGTTCCTACCCGACTTCACGGTCTCTGAAGACCGCGCTCGCCAGGAGCAGATCTGGGAGGCAATCAGGGATGCCTGGTCGAAAGAGCCCTATCAAATCCGGCGCATGCTGACCGAAACGACGGTGCACGCCTCCGACAAGCGCGCCGTCTTCGTGGGGACCGACGCCTATGAGGCCGCGGGTGGTATCGTCATGCACGACCTGTTCCAGTCGGATGACGGGGGCTGGCTGCAGGATGCAGCGCTGCTGGACCGCCTAGTGATAGAGAAGCTCAAGGCGGCTGCCCAGGAAGTTGCAGCCGAGGGCTGGAAGTGGGTCGAGGTCGCTGTCAGCTTCCCCTACGACGCAACGCGTGGGCTGTATCAGCTGCAGAGTGACCCGCTCGATCTCTCTGCCGAGGAGCAGGCTTCCATCGATGCCCTCAACGCCGAGCATGCCAAGCTTGAAACCGAATATGAGGGTGCTGACGAGCTGCCCGAAGACGTCGATCAGCGACTCGGTGAAATCGAGACCGCGCTCGCCAATTTCGACAAGCGCCCAAAGCAGTTCGATCCGGCCGACATCGCCATCGCCGGCGCGTTCGTCAGCATCGACACTGACGGCTCGCTCTCGGTCGACCGCGGCTTTCTCCGGCCTGAGGACGTGCCGCCGATGTCATTTGACGGCGCGAATGAATCGAAAAGGGACGGCGGGTCCGGGGCTGCCGACTCGTCGGTGCACCGTGCCGTTGTCACCATTGGCGGCCAGGCAGTCGAGTGCGAGGAAGACGAGGACGATGCGGTCAAGCCCCTGCCGGACCGACTGATGACAGAGTTGACCGCACACCGGACACTGGCGTTGCGCGATGCGGTTGCCGGCAACCCTCACGTCGCCATGACAGCGCTCTTGCACAAGCTGGTCACTGACACGTTCCAGCACCGCACCACGAACGGGTGCCTGGAGGCCTCGATCCGTCACGTCTTCTTCCCTCTGCAGGCAGGTGACCTAAAGGACAGCCCCTCGGCGAAATCGGTGGCCGAACGCCATGAGGCCTGGAAATCGGACCTGCCGACCGAGGACAATGCACTTTGGGACTGGATCGCCTCACTTGATGAGACCAGCCGCGCGGCGTTGCTCGCCCATTGCGTCAGCTACGGCGTGAACGCGCTCCACGAGAAAGGCGACCGCTATGGCGGCGCTGTCTCGGCACACGGCGTTCGGCAGCGGATCGCGCAAGCTGATCGACTGGCACGCGCGGTCGGTCTCGATATGGTTGACGCCGGCTGGACACCGACAGTCGAAAACTATCTCGGCTGCATCACCAAGTCTCGCATTCTCGAGGCGGTGCGAGAGGCGAAGGGCGAACAGGCCGCGCAGCTGATCGAGCACCTGAAAAAGGGAGATATGGCGAAGGAAGCCGAGCGCTTGCTGACGGATAGTGGCTGGCTGCCCGAGCCACTGCGCCTGGTCGACCTCGACGGCAGTGCTGGCGCTGATAGCGGCGCCGGCGCCGACGGCTATGGGGAAGAGCTGCCCGAATTCCTCTCAGACGACGATGCGCAGATTGAAGACAGCGAACCGCACATGGCCGCTGAATAGATCGCCTCGCGCGGAGGGGCTTCGGCCGCTCCGCGCCCTTTCCTACCCCTGCCGGACGCTCACTTTCTCACACACGGGCAAAGCCAATTGGCCGCTTCTGCCGCGTCCTTCTCGCTCGGCGGCTGCTGCCCCGCCGTCCCCACTGCGTGCCAAGATATCGCCCCCGGGCTGCCAACCGCGTTGCCGCTGTCGTCGTTGGACTGACGGCGGGTAGCGGCGCAGCGCCTGGATCGAAGAAGGATCGTTATCGGCAGGACCGCAGTCCAGAGGGGAGGCCAGGGCGGATTTGAGCCGGATTGGTCGAGAGAGAGGGCCGCCCGGTTCATTCCCGTTCCGCTCTCCTCGAGGTTTTTCTCCATGCTTGATGTTTCTTCGAAGACTGCCGCTCCGGCAGTGCCGCTTCCGCTTGTCTCATCCCCGGCTGTCGAACCAGCTGCCGCCATCCACCGCGCGGCGCAGTTTCTTCTGCCCCATCTCGAACGCGGTCAGCGTGTCGACGCCTCGAACCTTCGCTCGGCCATGGAAGCTGCCTTCGGTGCCTCCGATGCGTCCGGCGCATGGGACTGGAAATCAGCCTATGACGCTTGCGAAGTCGCGACGGTGCTGTTCCTGCGCAAATACGGAAAGTCGCTTTTCCGCAGAGCCGGTTCTGCGGCCGCCGCACTTCCGATGCTGGGCAAGATCGCCGGCCTGTTCCCAACTCACACGCGTCGCTCCGAAGAGACCGAAGCGCTTCAGCAGTTCAGCACCCCCATTCCGCTCGGTCTGGCGGCCGTGACTGCCGCGGCAATCACCCCTGCCGACCGCGTGCTTGAGCCCTCCGCCGGCACCGGGTTACTTGCTATTTTGGCCGAGATCAGCGGCAGCACGTTGCTGCTCAACGAACTGGCCGAGGCCCGCGCCGGGCTTCTCTCATTGCTCTTTCCGGCTATCCCCGTCACTCGCTTCAACGCAGCGCAGATCGATGATTATCTCGATCCCGGCATTGCACCAAGCGTCGTGCTGATGAACCCGCCGTTCTCGGTTCTGGCCAATGTCTCGGGTCGCGTGTCCGACGCTGCCTATCGTCACGTCGCCTCTGCGCTGGCCCGGCTCGCCGAGGGCGGGCGGCTTGTCGCAATCACTGGCGCAAATTTTTCCCCAGAGCTGCCCATCTGGCGCGAGTCCTTCGTCAGGCTCCAGGAGCGCGGTCGCGTGGTGTTCACCGCCGCGATCGACGGCGCCGTCTACGCCAGGCATGGCACCACCGTCGAGACGCGGCTGACCGTCATCGACAAACTGCCGGCCGACAATCCAGGCACCTTTCCAGCATCAGCCGGCACGGCGCCCGATGTCGCCACACTGATCGCCAGGATTGGCGAGCACGTTCCCGCACGGCTGCCGGTCAGCGCTTCGGCTTTTGCGCCCGCCGTCAAGGCACTGGGGCCCACAGCGCACACGGTGCGCGGTGATCTCGCCAGATCCGCCGCTTCCTCTCCGGTGCGCAGCCTCGCCGACCCGGAAGGCGCCGAGCTTGCCTACGAGACTTTGGACTGGAGGCCTGCCGAAAGCAGGCACATCACCGATGGCATCTATGAGGAGTACGGGTTGCAGGCGATCCGCATTCCGGGCACCCATCCGCATCCGACCAAGCTGGTTCAATCGGCGGCGATGGCATCCGTTGCTCCGCCGAAGCCGAGCTACCGGCCGATTCTTCCTGCCAAGGTTGTCAGCGACGGCCTCTTGTCCGACGCGCAGCTAGAAACAGTCATCTATGCCGGCGAGGCCCATTCGGAGTTCCTCGCCGGTTCCTGGATGGTGGACGAGACCTTCGATCTTGTCTCTGCCGCGCGCGACGATGCTGCGCACGCCGTGCGATTCCGCCGGGGCTTCATGCTCGGCGACGGGACGGGCGCCGGCAAGGGCCGCCAGTCGGCCGGCATCATCCTGGATAGTTGGATGCAGGGCCGCCGCAAGGCGGTGTGGATCTCCAAATCCGACAAGCTGATCGAAGACGCCCAGCGCGACTGGTCTGCTCTCGGCATGGAGCGCCTGCTGGTCACGCCGCTGTCGCGGTTCCCGCAGGGCAAGGCCATCCGCCTCGATCAAGGGGTCCTATTCACCACCTACGCCACGCTGCGCTCCGACGAACGCGGTGAGAAGGTCTCGCGCGTGCGGCAGATCGTCGAATGGTTGGGCACCGACTTCGACGGAGTGATCATTTTCGACGAGAGCCATGCCATGCAGAACGCCGCAGGCGGCAAGGGAGAACGCGGCGACGACGCCGCCTCACAGCAGGGACGCGCCGGGCTCCGCCTCCAAAACGCCCTGCCGAACGCCCGCGTCGTCTACGTCTCGGCGACGGGCGCAACCACCGTCCACAACCTCGCCTACGCGCAGCGTTTGGGCCTATGGGGTGGTGAGGATTTGCCCTTCGCGACCAGGGCCGAATTCGTCGAGACGATCGAGGCCGGCGGCGTTGCCGCCATGGAAGTGCTCGCCCGAGACCTTCGCGCACTCGGTCTCTATACGGCCCGATCGCTCTCGTACGATGGTGTCGAATACGAGCTGGTCGAGCACCAGCTTACCCCCGAGCAGACCCGCATCTACGACGCCTATGCCGGAGCGTTCAGCGTCATTCATAACAATCTCGACGCCGCGATGCGGGCCGCCAACGTCACAGGCGAGACCGGGACACTGAACCGTCGGGCAAAGTCGGCTGCACGTTCGGCATTCGAGAGCACGAAACAGCGCTTCTTCGGGCATTTGCTCACCGGCATGAAGACGCCGACCCTGATACGCTCGATCGAGCGCGATCTCCATCAGGGCCATGCCGCCGTCATCCAGATCGTCTCGACCGGCGAGGCACTGATGGAACGGTGCCTCGCGGAAATTCCAACCGAGGAATGGAACGACGTTCGCGTCGATATCACGCCGCGCGAACATGTCCTCTCGTATCTGCAGCATTCGTTCCCGGTGCAACTCTACGAGCCGTTCACCGACAGCGAAGGCAATTTGTCGTCACGTCCGGTCTATCGCGACGGCCAGCCCGTGGAGAGCCGCGAAGCGGTCGCCCGCCGCGATCGCCTCATCGAGCAACTCGCTTCACTGGCCCCCGTGCCGGGGGCACTCGATCAGATCGTACAGCGCTTCGGCACCGACCTCGTAGCAGAAGTGACAGGCCGGTCGCGCCGAATCGTGCGCAAGACCAGCACTCGAGGCATCGATCGCCTTGTCGTCGAAAACCGCGCCGGATCGGCCAATCTCGCCGAGGCACAGGCATTCATGGATGACTGTAAGCGCATATTGGTGTTTTCCGACGCCGGTGGCACTGGCCGCAGCTATCACGCTGATCTCACTGCGAAGAACCGCCGCCTTCGAGTTCACTATCTGCTCGAGCCGGGCTGGAGGGCCGATGCCGCCATCCAGGGCTTGGGGCGCACCAACCGCACGAACCAGGCGCAGCCGCCGCTGTTCCGGCCGGTTGCGACCGATGTGAAGGCTGAGAAGCGCTTTCTCTCGACGATAGCCCGGCGGCTCGACACATTGGGCGCCATTACGCGCGGCCAGCGCCAGACCGGCGGCCAGGGCCTATTTCGCCCTGAGGACAATCTGGAGTCGCACTATGCCCGCGACGCGTTGCGGCAGCTTTACCTGCTGCTGGTTCGCGGCAAGGTGGACGGCTGCTCACTCCAGATGTTCGAGGAAGCGACCGGCCTCACACTGACGGATTCCACCGGCATCAAGGACGAGCTGCCGCCGATCACGACCTTCCTCAATCGGCTGCTGGCGCTTACCATCGCGCTTCAAACCGCCCTGTTTACGGCCTTCGAACAATTGCTAAATGCGAAAATCGAGGGCGCCATCGCCTCCGGTGCCTACGACATCGGCTTGGAAACACTGCGTGCGGAGAGCTTCGTCGTCACCGAGCGACGCGTCATCCATGTCCATGCCGCCACCGGTGCGGAAACGCGACTGCTGACCATCGCGCAGCGCAAGCGCAATCGACCCGTTTCACTTGCCGATGCCCTTGCCCAGCTTCACGATCCCCGCGCGAAGCTCCTGGTCAACAACCGATCCGGCCGCGCCGCCGTACAGGTGCCAGCGCCCGCACTCATGCTCGACAACGGCGAGATCGAATGGCGCGTCCGGCTGGTCCGGCCGATGGAGCACCATCAGGCCTCATTGAAGATGATGGCGGAGAGCCACTGGGTTGAGGCTGAGCAGGCTGCATTCGCTGACGCCTGGAGTGTCGAGACGGCTGACGTGCCCGAATTCACGGACAGCACTATCCATGTCGTCGCCGGCATGCTGCTGCCGATCTGGAAGCGTCTGCCCAGGGAATTCTCACGTGTGTACCGGCTCCAGACTGACGATGGCGAGCGCATCATCGGTCGTCAGGTCCCGCCAGCATGGATCGCGGGCGCACTGGCAACAAGCTCGCCTTCGATCACAGCCAGTGATGCTTTCGTTGCGCTTCTGGGCGGTCGAACGATCCTCGACCTCGCCGATGGTCTGCAGCTTCGGCGCAGCCGCCTCATGGGCGTCAGCCGAATCGAGCTGACGGGCTTCAACGACACTATGCGTGACCGTCTTTCGGCTTACGGCCTCTTCCGAGAGATCATCTCCTGGAAGCTGCGCATGTTCGTGCCCGCCGACGCATCTGGACCCGCAATTCTGGGCAAGTTGCTGAAGGGCTATCCAGTCCAGCGCATCGACACGCGGGAGGATGCGTGATGGCCCGCCACGATGCGTCAGAACTGGCGCACCGCCTCGGCCAGCAGGCTGAGGCGGTTTGTCGCTACTATCTTTCAAACGGGCATCGCGAGGGCCGCTACTGGCTTGTCGGCGATGTGCAAAACACGCCGGGCCGCTCAATGTTCGTGCGTCTCGTCGGGTCAGCGAACGGAAAAGGAGCCGCCGGCAAGTGGGCCGATGCGGCGACTGGCGAGCATGGCGACCTTCTAGACGTCATCCGCGAAAGCCGCGGCTTCAGCAACTTCAAGGACGTTGCGAATGAAGCAATGACGTTTCTCGGCTTGCCGCATCCCGAACCAGAGCAGATTTCTCCCCGGCCGAAATCGGTAGACACGCCATCCGGATCATCTGAAGCAGCGCGTCGGCTGTTTACGATGTCGCAGCCGATTGCGGGTACGGTCGTAGAGGCGTATCTGCGCAACCGCAGTATTACCGCTTTGCACGGGACCGAAAGCCTGCGTTTTCACCCGCGCTGCTACTACCGGCCCGACGAACACGCGCCGACTGAGACCTGGCCGGCGATGATCGCTTCCGTCACCGATCTCGACGGCCATTTGACTGGCGCACATCGCACCTGGCTTGATCCTTCCGGCAGAGGCAAGGCATCGGTCGGTACGCCGAGGCGCGCGATGGGCGATCTTCTCGGTCACGCGGTTCGCTTTGGCCTGCCGGGCGACGTCATGGCGGGCGGCGAAGGCATCGAGACCGTCTTGTCGCTTCGGTGCATCCTGCCCGATATGGCTATGGCAGCGGCACTCTCGGCCGCCCATCTTGCTGCCATGCTGTTCCCCCTCACGCTGAGACGGCTCTACATCGTGCGCGACGCCGATCCAGCCGGTAACGGCGCGCGTGACACCTTGATCGAAAGAGCGAATGCTGCCGGGATCGAGGCGGTCGTGCTCTCGCCGGCACTTGGGGACCTCAACGAAGATCTCTGTACGCTAGGCGTGCATGCCGTTCGAGCAGCAGTCCGTGTTCAGCTCGCCTCGCAGGACATCGCCCGGTTCATGGCAGTGGCGGGATAACTCGGAACGAAACAATCTGTCCGCTGTCGCTTGCATCGCTCGGATGCCTCCGAAGTCGGAGAGAACCGCGCCTGAGGGCCTTCGAGAGGGCGATCGGCCAGCAAACGACCCGGACCCGCAATGTCTTTGGCCGACTATTTTCCGGCGCGCTCCCCAAGGGAGCGCTTTCCATCGCGAAGCAAAATAGCCGGCCTTCACCCTCCTCCGCTGACACTCCGGCCCTTCGCTTCGCTGCGGGTGCAGGTCCGTCCCGTCCGCCGGCTTCCGTCGCCATGAAGGCCGCGAGGGTCGCGGTCCAACCGGCGGAGCATCCAATGAGCGAGCATGACGACTACGAACCACAGCACTCGTCTTCACCCATCGACCACGTCCTCACCGAACTCCAGCTCTATGGCTACCGACCCTTCGCGGATGAGCCTGATCCTCGACCGCTTCCAGAGGGCCACTGCGTCGCCGGCGCGATCGCCGACATCTTCGACGCTCTCATCGTGGCACTGCAAGACACTCGCCTCGAGCCCGATCTCGACGATCTTCTGTGGTCGACCGTCAACATCTTTCACCGCGCCGCAGATCGGATCGAGCGCGAACTCGATCACAACGAGCAGGCGCAACGCCGCAGCCAGCGTGAGCAGGACGGCAGCGAAGTGAAATCCGTCGAGCTGGAACGCCTGACGGCCGAAGGGCAGACGCTGATCGAACGCCAAAGCGCCTTCGAACTGATGCGTGATCAGGCCGCGGATCACTACGAGCGCCACACCGGATCGAGTTGGCGACCGCGCAGCGGATCGATGGTCAACCACCGCAACATGACCTCTGCGCTGATCGACAGCCGCGACTTTCTCAGCGCCAAGAAACGCGCCTCGCAGGAAGTCCTTCTGCCACCTGGCCCGAAAATCGCCTTCACCGCTGGGCTCGACTTCAATGACCACCAGCTGATCTGGGCCAAGCTCGACCAGGTCCACGCCAGGCATCCCGACATGGTCTTGATGCATGGGAAATCGCCGAAGGGTGGCGAAAAGATCGCCTCCTGTTGGGCAGACCACCGCAAGGTACCCCAAATCGGCTTTGCCCCTGATTGGACAAAGCATGCCAAAGCCGCCCCGTTCAAGCGCAATGACGCAATGCTGGAGGTACTGCCGATAGGCGTCATCGTCTTTCCCGGGACCGGAATTCAGGACAATCTTGCAGACAAGGCAAAGAAGCTCGGCATCCCAGTCCTCGACTTCCGCCCCAAGGGAGGCGGCGCGTAAGCGCTGCCCGCCCCTACCCTTTTTTCGATTGTACGATACGGCCGCGATCGGGCAGCGCGTACTGTATTTGCAGCTCGCTGGAGTGCTTGGCCCGGGATGCCGGATCTCAGGCTCCCAGCGCCGCCCGTCTTTTTGCGATACTCAAGTCCGCGCCCTAGCAAAGGCGCGCGACGCCGTCACGCTTGCCGTCAACGTTTCAGCTGCGTCGCAGCTGGCATCACAGCTGCGAATAACGACGCCTGTTTAACCGAACAGGGCCTGGATCTGGGCGAACTCACCGAACAACCGGCGTGGGCAGGATGCTTTTTTCGGCCGTCGCATTGTTAGCGTCGTCGCTGACTCGGCATCGCGCGACGCACAGTTCGAATCCACCACGGCGTGCCGTCTCGTTCCAAAGATAGCGCATATCCGGTGGTGCACGTCAGCCGTGACTTGAACCATCACGTGCGTGTCTTATGCGCGTTGCTGACACAGCTTGCGACTTCGCGATGCCTGTACAGAGGAGCATCGACGCCGGTGATCGTCGTAGCCGGGATTTCGCCAGCGACGGTATCGCCAGGTTCTCCGTTGATGTCTCTATCTGGTGGGCCGCTCCAAACGGCCTCTTTAATGGGCTGATCTGGCCGAAGGTCGGCTGCGCCTCGATCGCCTAAGCCGCAATGGCGCCGATCGACTTTCTTCCCCTGCCGGCTGCGCCGTCATTCCTCGCCAAACAACAAAGTCGCTTGGCTGCCATCCTCCGCTGGCGCTGCGGTCGCAAGCGATGCGGCGTCGATCGCCTCCGGCCCGCCGATCGCCATCGAGGCCGCAATGGTGCGGGCTCGAAACAGAGTTCAAGGAGAAAACTCATGGCGATAATCGGAATCTTCAAGAGGACCGGCAACAACGAGTTCACCGGCGAAATCGTCACTCTCTCGCTCCAGACCAAGAACGTCCGCGTCGTGCCCGAGACCAACCGCTCTGGCGACAGCGCCCCCAGCCACCGTGTCTTCGTCGGGCGGGTCGAGATCGGCGCCGCATGGTCCAAGCGCTCCAATGACGGCCGCGACTATCTCGGCGTGAAGCTGGACGATCCGAGCTTCACTGCTCCGATCTACGCCAACCTCTTCAACGATGAGGAAGGCGAAGGCTACAGCCTCATCTGGTCGCGCCCCAACGGCCGCCGCAACGCGGAGTAAGGCCCCGACCAAGGCTCCGCCCGGACGAACAGGGCGGGGCCGTCTTTTCACGACAAGATGAGCGCAGTCGCTGCGCAACGAGCTCCGTCGGACTTTGGGGCGACTACCTGTCGTGTTCGCGACTGGAGACTTCATTCCTGCATGTCGCCTCGCCGATAATCGAAAATTCGCGGTGTTTCCCGCGTCAACTCACGGTGCCGATTTTCTGATCAACTCGCATGGGTCCACATTCAGCGCAGTTGCGATCCTCCCAAGAACACTGATGCTGGCCGAGACCCGAGCGCGCTCGATCGATCCGACGTAACGCATGCTCAGTCCAGAGCGGGCGGCCAGTTCCTCCTGCGTCACGTTCTGGTCATGGCGCAGACGACGCATGTTGGCCGCCATGATCTCCTTGAGATTCATGACGGATTAGGGACCAGAAAGGGAACTATCGTTCTAGGAATGATCGTTCCTATTCGCTATGATTGGTGCTCGATCTAAAGGACGGCTCCTTCGAGATCGCGATCGAAATATGAACGGTCAAATACAATGCTTAAACCGCTGCTCGATCCTGATGTCGCCGACATTGCGCCGGATGCCCCGGTCCTGACCGGCTATGACGAGGAGCGTCTGCTCACCTACATTCGCCTGCTTGACGCGGCAGCGGAAGATGCCGATTGGCGAGAGGTGGCCAGGATCGTCTTGCATATAGACCCGGAGCAGGAGCCGGAACGAGCGTTCCGGTCCTGGGAGACCCATCTTGCCCGCGCGCGATGGATGACGACCAGCGGCTACCGATATCTTCTCGCTGGCGGCGCTCCGCACTGACGCGGCCGGCGCTCCATTTTGCTGAATCGGCATAGTGGTTTGCCGACTCTCAAACTATCCAACTTCCTTATCCCCCTGAATGTTGACGCCGACGCCTCACATCCGGGTACGCGGAGAGGACAGGAACAGTGCAAGGCGATTGGACCGATCCGGCGGCGTATTCACACATGTGCAGCTACCAGGCTACGGAGTTCGCTGCCGAGTATCTGATCCGGAATGACGAATTCGTGGCAGAGTGCAGCCAGCTTGCATCGCAATTCGCTGGTTCTGGAGAACCTGCCGGTCAGCCCGATCTCGCCGCCCGTTGGGGCGCGCGATTTCAAAACTGCCGGTGCCGGACTTCCGAAAGCTGACAATATCATCTGGACAGAACAGGCCTCGCCGCGCGTGCTCAGGGTCATGCGGGTATCTGCATCCCATCAGACAGTTCGACCTTCCAGCCTTGGCGGAGCCAGCGTTTGGCCGCAGGACGAAGGCCTTCACATTATTTGGTCTACCTTAATTGGGAAAAGTCGTCTCGTCGCTGACGACCGCGCCGGTGAATTCAACGCTATCCTTCTGCCGCTCGATGCTGCATTCGAGACGCGGCTCGATGCAGCGCGCCGGTTCTGGCGCGCACTGAACGGCCGGGCAGGCAGTCCATCTTACGGCGCGCTGCCGCAACAGACCAAGACCAGGCATATCCTCAATTTACGCGCACATGATGGTCACCGCACGGGTGCAACCTATCGTCAGCTCGCGGAGGTGCTGTTTTCGCAGGAGCCGATTGTGCCGCGAGATTGGCGTGATCATCATCTCCGCCACAAGGTCCGAGCTATCTTACGCCGTGCAGCTTTTTTAGTCGCCGGCGGCTATCGCGATCTTCTCTTCTACCCCCACAACCGCAGCGAAAAGTCCGGCCGCCGAAGTCCTTCTTCGGGGTAGCAAAAACGCGCCCCCCAATCTTTGCCCTCCCTCGCCTTTCCTCATTTCGATCATGGTCCACTTCGCGCGTCCCGGCAGGCCAGGACGACAGCAGAACCGAATGGAGATCGAGCGATGTCGAAGGGTCCCGCGGACGCGCCCCAAAAGTATTTGCGCACGAAGGAGGCAGCACCCATCGTCGGGCTCTGCGCCCGCACACTCGAAAAGCACCGGACCTACGGCACCGGCCCAAAATACCGAAAGGTCGGCGGGCGCGTTCTCTACGACATCAACGACCTGCACGCCTGGATAGAGTTGGGCGCACGCACTTCCACCAGCGATGCCAACGCGACCTATGTTCCGCCGGCAAAACCCCATGCAGCCCGCGCGCCCGCCTATGTCGGCAGGCGCGACCGCAGCTCCTGATCTGTGGCGCACCGAAAATGCAGTATCGCGAGACCGTTCAGCAGCAATTTGCGCTGCCTCATGTCCCCTCATCCGACTTCCCTCCACGCAGCACGCGGGACGTCGTGGCGTGGCAGCTCGTCTTATTGGTGAAATCCCGCCGCCTGACACCGATCCACTCTCCTACGGGCGGAGAATCGACCTGCGTTGAGGCGGCAGGTGTGCACGGCATGGCAACGATTTGGAACGCTGCCATCCTGGTCTGGGCTGTGTCGCAAAACATCCACGCGCAAGCCAGGAGATTGCAACCGCGCTGCCTGGTAGCGGCGAAACAGCAGCAAACCCTGACCTTCATGTCGCCGCGTCAACGACGGCACGTCCACAGCCGGATAGCCGCACGCGAGCAGCCGAGTCCATACACGGGCAAGCGTCTTAAAGCTTGCCTGCTGCGCCCCGGGATCGAGTCATGAGCAAGCGCACAAAGATCATCGCCACCATGGTTGGCGGCGCAGTGCTCGCCGCGGCGCCGGCATGGATTAGCCATCCGCCGATATCCATCTGGAACGCATCGGCGAGCATCCCCGTCGGGCTCTATCGCGTCCAGCCGGCCGACAAAATCGGTATTGCCAATATCGCCGTCATCATGCCGCCCGAGCCATTGGCGGCCTTCATGGCAAGACGCGGGTATCTGCCGAAAAATGTGCCGCTCCTGAAGCGTATTTTGGCACTCGGGGGCGCAACCGTCTGTCGCCAAGGCACAGCCATCATCGTCAACGGCAAGACGTATGGACATGCGCGCGAGCGTGACAGTCGCGGTCAACCCCTGCCCATCTGGCAGGGCTGCCGCGACATTGCCGAGGCCGACGTCTTCCTTATGAACCCGGGTGCAGCCGACAGTTTTGACAGCCGCTATTTCGGCCCGCTCCCGCTCTCATCGATCGTTGGCCGTGCGGTTCCCGTCTGGACCACGGAGCGCACCACTCCGGTGCTGGATATCACCAACGATCCCCTCGCTAGCGAGCCGTGACGGCTCGGCTCGACGCGCACTAACACTCAGAAAGGAGCACTGCAATGACCCAGATCGGAACCTTCACGCGCAATGATGACGGCTTCTTCGGCAATCTCTCCACGCTAACAATCGAGGCGAAGATTGCCATCCTGCCTGCCGAGAAATCCAAAACCGAAAACGCGCCCGACCATCTGATCTATTGCGAAGGGATGGCGGTCGGTGCGGCTTGGGACCGCGCCGGAGACAAGGCTGGGGATTACCTCTCCGTCTCAATTGACGACCCGTCCTTTACGCAGCCGATCCGCGCCAAGCTGTTCCGGTCCGATGCAGAGAACAGCGTCTGGAGCCTGCACTGGAACCGATCATCGAAGCGCGACGGGCGAGGCTGAACAGATGCTTCTGGAGCCCTTTGACGAATCTTTCTCGCCAACCCTTTTGATCCATTGCGCGCCGGTCAAACCCTTCGACCCGACCGCCCGCGAGGCAGCCCAGAGGGGGCCGGACACTTGCTTGTGGCCGCGGACGCCGATTTCATCACAGTTTTGGCAAAGCCGGTTCGATCGGCGAGCCCCTGCCCTTAACGGAAGCGAACACCGTCGCAGGCTGGCAGCGCATCGGTTCTGCGGTCTGCGGGATGCAGCCCACAGAGGCATGACGACGTTTGCCGCATGTGTCATGCTCGGCTTCGTGGCGCCCGAAACTGGTGCAGCGGCTTCCTCTGCTGGTGAACGGCCGGCGCACTCCGAGTCGACGATCTTGTCGGCTGGCCCGTGGTCGCGGCATATCCGGGAAGCGTCAAAACGCTTCGCCATTCCAGAGCGGTTGCTGCGCGGCGTCATGCATGTTGAGAGCGTCGGCGATGTTCGTGCGCTTTCAAGCAAGGGCGCAATGGGCTTGATGCAGATCATGCCGGCGACCTGGGAAGAACTGCGCATCAAATACCGTCTCGGTGACGATCCCTATCAACCGCGTGACAACATTCTTGCAGGTGCAGCATATCTTCGCGAAATGCTCGACAGCTTCGGGCGCAGCGGCTTTCTTGCCGCTTACAATGCCGGTCCTGGTCGGTACACGGAACATCTCATAACCGGCCGTCCGCTGCCACGCGAGACGGTCGACTACGTCAGGAAACTCGCGCCGCTGCTCGATGGTGCAGTTCTCAGTCCGCGGCGCGCGCGGCAGGGAAGGGGCAGAGCCAGCTCGCTCCGTGCAACGATCTTTGCGCATCCCCATGACATTCGGAACGCCACTGCATCGGATGGCTATGGTTATGGCGAGACGATCTTTGCGGCGATTCATTCGTCCGCAATGCGGTCGCCAATGGGCAATCCTGTTGCGGACCTG
Source organism: Mesorhizobium sp. M0040 (assembly GCF_040323505.1). Taxonomy (NCBI): domain Bacteria; kingdom Pseudomonadati; phylum Pseudomonadota; class Alphaproteobacteria; order Hyphomicrobiales; family Phyllobacteriaceae; genus Mesorhizobium; species Mesorhizobium sp. M0040. Next base: position 135,864 of record NZ_JAMYVA010000011.1, on the reverse strand, counting down.
ACCGCGATCGAGCCACGGCCGGGTGAAACCGATTTCCAATCGAACCACGCTGTTTCCGGCCTATTCGCTCAGCCCTCTTTAGCCATATCGCGATGATCGCCACGTTCCTCCTCAATTGCATTCCGGCCTGTTCCGTCGCGGAAATTGCGGCGGAAGGGTTGGCTGTGGATGAGAACAGAGAGATTGGCAGGATAAAGGGCCGCGAGGTCCGGCTCGGTTCGGCCGATTGTTTTCCTTACGATTTTCGTCTCATTTCGCAATGTGCTGGCACAATCAGCGATGTGCGCTATTCCCAATTTTTCAGTCTTTCAATGGAAACCGCACCTCGTGGCCGTCTAGCATGAAGCGTGACGATAGCTTTCGCGTCCGCCCCGGTCGCATCCGCTCCCGCGCCGGCCAGCGCGCACGACCCTTCATCTTCCAGGCTCTTGCGGCCACACAGCGCGCCGGCGGGCACCTTACACGCGAGGGTCGGATCACCTCCCCGCGAGCTTCAACGTTTGGCCGCGGCAGGTCAGCGAGCATCCGCGCCAGTCGCCTCATCTCTGACAGCTCACGCGGCGCCGTCGTCAAGACCCGTGTGGTACGGCAGTTCAGAGGGTCTGCGCCACTCGCCACCCATCTCAAATATCTTCGCCGCGAAGGTGTTACACGTGATGGTGAGAAGGCGAGGATGTTCGGTCCCGACACCAAAGATGCAGATCATGACGCCTTCTGCGACCGCTGCAAGGATGATCGGCATCACTTCCGTTTCATCGTTTCGCCGGAGGATGCAATGGAGCTCGGCGACCTCAAGAACTTCGCTTGTGACCTGATGGTCGACATGGAGCGCGATCTCGGCACGAGGCTCGACTGGATAGCCGTCGATCACTGGAACACCGAACATCCGCACGTTCACATCCTCGTTCGCGGCGTTGCCGACGATGGCGAGAGCCTTGTCATCTCGCGCGACTACATCCGCCAGGGCATGCGCGATCGGGCGAGCGACATTCTCACCCAGACGCTTGGGCTCCGCACGGACCTCGACATCCGCCAGGCCATCGAGCACCAGGTCGACACTGAGCGCTGGACGCAGCTCGATCGCCAGCTTGTTCGTGACGCCGACCGTCATGGTATCATTGATCTCGCGCCACACCCTGATCGCCGGCCCGACGAGTTCCTGGGGCTCAAAGTCGGCCGGCTGCGGCAACTGGAAAGCCTGGGCCTCGCGAACGAGATCGGTCCCGGCCAGTGGATGGTGGTCGAAGAGGCCGAGGCCACTTTGCGCGCCCTCGGTGAACGCGGCGACACCATCAAGCGCATGCACCGCAGCCTCACTGTGCATGGGCTAGAAAAAGGGACGGCCGACTATGTGCTGGCCGCCGAAAAGATTGATGCGCCCGTGATCGGCCGACTGCTCGAACGCGGCCTTGATGACGAACGGCGCGGCGCGGCCTATGCCATCGTCGATGGCATTGATGGACGCACGCACCACATTCGCTTCCATGACCCTGATGCGGCCGGAGACTCCGACCCGGGCTCGGTCGTGGAGTTGTGCCGCGATGCGAGTGCAAATGGCGGTGGCCGGGTCACGCTCGCGGTCCGCTCCGACCTCTCAATCGAACAGCAGGTCCATGCTTCCGGCGCGACTTGGCTCGATCGCCAACTCGTTGCACGCGAGCCTGCCGAATTCGGTGACGGCGGCTTTGGCAGGGACGTAAGACAGGCACTGCAAGATCGGGTCGACCACCTTGTCAGCCGCGATCTGGCCAGGCGCGAGGGACAGCGCGTCATTCTTGTGCGCAATCTGATCGATACTCTACACGATCATGAGGTGGAATCGCTCGGTGCCCGCCTCGCCGCCGAGACGGGCCTCTCATTCACGAAGGCTGCCAACGGCGATCATGTGGCTGGGATTTACCGGCGGCGTTTCTCGCTGGCTTCAGGCCGGCTCGCGATGATCGACAATGGGCTCGAATTCAAGCTCGTGCCCTGGTCGCCGTCGCTCGAAAAGCGATTGGGTAATCAAGTCATCGGGGTCGTGTGCTCGGATACGGGGGGCGTGGATTGGAACCTGGGAAAGAAGCGCGGCATCGGGCTATGAAGGTTACAGGCGTATGCTCTATCCTGATGCTGGGAAGTCAGCACGGTCGCACATTCTATTTGTACCCGCACAGTGAAGCGCCGATTGCCTCGCAAAATAGGGACTTTGCGCATCCTCGATTCAGTCTGGCGCCCGCGATCGCGGCACTGGCGCTGTTTGCCTTCGTCTATCATTGGAACAGCTATCTGTGGCCGCTGACAGTTTTGCAGGGGCAATGCAGAGGATTATCCGATCGTCATTAGCCTCAGCCGCCTGCTCAGCTACAACAGAGGCGCCCTCAATACAGGACTGGTCATGGCCGGCGCCACGCTCGCCGTGCTGCCGCCATTGATGCTCTTCGCCTTCCTGCAGCGCTTCTTCGTGGATTCGATCGTCGGCTCGGCGGTCAAGGGATAATGGACCAGCGCGACGCTCTGTGCTAAGGTGTACACAGATCAACACAAGACACCGCTATGGCCGCTAGCACCACTATGACAATTCGCGTCAGTCCCGATGTAAAGGAAAAGCTCGACCGGATCGCAACCGACACCCGGCGTAGCAAGTCGTTCCTCGCAGGTGAAGCCGTCGCAGCGTATGTCGATCGCGAGCTTGAAATCATTGAAGGTATCAAGCGCGGCCTTGCTGATGTCGAAGCTGGGCGCATCGTGTCTCATGATAAGGCCATGGCAGAAATTTATGCCGCGATTGATGCCGGCATGGGCCGCAAGGTGTGACGCGAGCCGTTCAGTGGTCTCGCGGTGCGCTGGACGACATCAAGGAACAGATCGCCTATATCTCGCAGGATAATCCGCGCGCTGCGCGCCTGGTCGCAGACCGGATTCTGGACGCAGGGGCCGCGCTTGGGGAAATGGCAACCGGGCGACCCGGCCGTCTATCCGGCACCTATGAAAAGCCTTTGAGTCGCCTGCCCTACATCATCGCTTATGCCGTGACCGCCAAGGGCGGCCGGGAAAGCATTTCAATTTTGCGGGTGATCCACGCAGCGCGCGATTGGCAGGACGAGGAATGGCCGAGCTGAGCGAAATCTCGCGACGAAGGGGCTTTAATCGCGAGCGGATTTGCTGCCAACAATTTTGACAGCAAGCTGCCGGTATTGCTCCCGAGTTTAACCGGAGACCTGGGTGGGAGCATATACGTCGAGCACGTTCTGAGTTTCGTCCGTTCGCAATGAGTTATGGCTACTAACGATCTGGCAAAACCACGATTCAGTCCGCGGTCAGCACGACCTTGACACTCTGTGAACGGTCGGCGGCAAGTCGGAAGGCATCGGGGGCGCAAGAAAGCGTGCGCTCCGCTGTCATCAGCTTCAGGACGTCCACCTCCCCCGACACGATGAGATCGACCGCCCGGCCGAACTCCGTGCCGAAGCGGAATGTGCCTTTGAGGTCGATCTCCTTGGCCATCACTGCATTGGCAGGCAGCGGGATCTGGCCACCGGGAAGATTGCCGACCTGGACCACCGTGCCGCCGCGCCGGACACTGGCGATCGCCGCGGCAAGGCCGGCCGCGCTGCCAGAAATCTCGAACGCCACATCAAGCGAACCGCCGGCAGCAAGCCCCTGGAGCTCGGCGTCGCCGCCGGAAAGGTCGATCGTCCTGTCGGCGCCCAAACTGCGGGCGAAGGCGAGCGGCGCGGCGGCGATGTCGGCGACGGTCAGTTCAGCGCAGCGGGCAAGCCTGGCCGCGAGCATGGTCAAGAGACCGATGGGGCCGGCACCGAACAGGATGACGTTGCGGCCCCTGATGTCGCCCGCCCGCGCGATGGCGTGCAGGCTGACCGCCAGCGGCTCGACAAGTGCGGCCGCCTGGTAGGCCACATCAAATGGAACCTTGAAACATTGCGCGGGCGTGGCGTCGAACAGACTGGCGAAGCCGCCGGCCGTGGCGGCGCCGATACGATGGTCGGCTATGGCGGCAACGACACTACTATGTCGACAACGCTGGCGACAGGGTGTGTCTCGGGTCGCTCAAGGGTCCGTTCCGGACATATCGGCAGGAGGCTGCACCGCTCTAACGGCCGAGGCCCAATCAATCCGAACGACCGAGTTCGATCTCGATACGTCGTCGATGAAATGCCGCCTAAAGACCGACGCTAGCCAGAGCCGAACCTATCAATTCAACGCTTCTCGGGTTGGGAAATGGCCCGAAATTGTTTCTGATTTTCTGGCTGGCGATATCAGGGTCCTTCGTCCGAAGCTGGCCGAACAGTTCGCGGGCCTCGTCCTTGAGGCCGAGATGCGCCAACGCAGCCCCATAATAGCGGAGTGTCGGGGGATACGAAATCTCGCGCCCCCCCGGTTCAAGCGCGAGAGCGCGACGCCCCTCGCGGGCGGCCGCTTCGAAATCACCCGACATCGCCTCAATCATGCACAGTGACGTCGCGAAGCAATATCGAAACGTCAAGTTCTTTCCAAGTATCTCTGCCTTCTTAGCCGCTGCCCTAGCCTCTGAATAACGTCCAGTATAGAAGTTTAGCATAGAGAATGCGTCGTAGTACATGACATTTTGTGTACCCGTCTGCCTTGCTTTTTCCAAATATTCTCCGGCAGTAGTGAAATCTTGAAGGAGGAACGCGTGTACGTGGGCGCATAGAGACAGGGCTGCGCCATTAAATGGATCAAGGTCCATAGCCACGCGCATGTCGTCCTTGCACTCTTCGATCGTAAGGCGATAGTCGTAGGCATGCGAACGGTCGTAAAGAAATACAGCCTGATACGCGCGCCAAGCATGAAAGATGCCCTGGCGGCTGAGTCCATTTGCTTCGGTCAGCGTCGCACGGCTGGTTCTGACGTCGGACGGGCTAAGGCTGAACATCTGCGCTGTAGCAGTCAGAAGCCGTTTTCGGCTGAGATGGGAATCGTCCAGCGCATCGAGCGAGAGAATGTTCCGGTGCAGGAGACGGTCAACACAGTTGGTTGCGAAGGCCTGAAGATCCCGCTCCAGTGCCAGCGTCTTTCCGCCAAGCTTTACCACCGTACTCATGCTGACCATAACGTCCCGGTTGGTCGAACCGACGCACATAATGGCAACCGCCAGAGTATCGTAGGCGCTCTCCGTCTTGATCAGCAGATCCAAGTCCTGCGCGTCGGCAGCACTTCGCGGCCCGTTGCGAGCGGGATCCGGGACGGAAACCCGAAAGCAGCCCGTTTCCTCAAGGCCGGAGATGACGGCCTGCCGAAAGAGTTCAGGCAAAATCATGGCGCCGACCGCACCATTGTGCCAAGCATCCAAGCCGATGCTCACGACCAGACGCCTGTCGGGCTGCGCGCCACTGCGTCGAGTGTCGTCGGCCCCCGGACTGGTCACTCTCGGCGCCGCCGTTTGCCGCTGGCTTCGCCTCTCGCGCAGCCATTCCTCGAACCCTTCCTCTCCAGCAATGTCGAGGCCTTCAAGAAGCGTTCCGTTCGTCTGAGCGCTTTCACCCTCGCCCAATGCGTCGACGTCACACCGGTCGAGCCGAAGGCAGACGGTTTCGCGATCGATATGAAGCAGATCGGCCAAGTCCCCCGCGAGCAGCGCGCGCAACGATGACAGCTCGCGTCGAAGGCTGTTTTGAGACTCCGTCTTCTCGCATCGCCCCCATAGCATGTCCTGCAGCGAGGCTCGGGAACGCTCCCCGTTCCGGGAAAACGCAAGAATCGCAAGCAAGGCACGTGCCTTCTTGCTCGGCACGGCAATCTGACGGCCGTGCATATCCTCAAGTCGAAAGATGCCCCGCAGCGTAAGCCGCGCGATGAGTTGCATGGCCATTTCCAGCCTACCCTCGAAACCCCGGCCATCTCTATAGCATAGACCGCAAAAGAATACACAATCTCACTCGATCGCGCGTTCAGTGATGGTCTTTTCACGCATTTTTCACGCAACAACGACGGAAATTCGGACGGTTTTGGAACGCGGGCATGGTCATTTCCCGCGTCGGCAGCGCACTGAAATCAAACCTTGCTTGCGCTGCCAAGATGGAGGCTAAAAAATGTTAGATCAATTTGATCCGATCTTGTTCTGGAGCAGGGCTTCACTCGAAGCGCAACGCCAGGACTATACGTTCGGCGATGGAACGGGCATCGACGAAGCCGGAAAAGGCCGAACAAAGCTTGAACCGAAAGTGGGCGGGCCGACGCGTGCGTCCCGCGCGCTGGCAATCGTGCATATCGCCATGTACGACGCCCTGCTGATGGCCGATCCGGCTTCATTCCACAACAACCATCATCGGTTTGCTCGGCTGGCCGCATATCAGCCCATGCTCCCTGCCGCGCCTGCCGTGATCAGCCGTGAAGCCGCTGTCGCCGGAGCGGCGTCGGTCACGATCCGGCTGTTGTTCGAAGACGCCTTCGTTGAGCAGCTCGTTACGGAATACCGACTGCATCTGTATGAAAAGGGCCAGTCGGCGCAGGCGATCGAAAACGGGCTCGAGTATGGCGCTGCCATCGGCCGGATGCTCGCGGACGCTCGGTCCGCCGACGGTTCGGGAACACGGGATAGGCAATACCGCGCCTTCGGCCTACCAGGAACCTTCAGCCTTGACCCCTATTCGCCCCTGGGCGCCGCCGTGCTGGGTGCGACATGGGGTTTCGACGTTAGGCCCTTCGTCACCTACCCTGCCGGCGCGATAGAGTTTGTCGGGCCAAGCGAGGCCCTTGGAGAGCGGCCGCCGCAGCCGGGCCAGACAGAGCCCCTGGGGTCGTTTCTCGAAGCAATGAACTGGCCGGCGGATCGCGACCTGGTCGCCGGCAAAGGCGCTGCTCCAGGGACCGACCGGTTGACACGAACAGCCGAGGAAACGCTCATCGGAACCTTCTGGGCCTATGACGGGGTTCGCGGGATCGGCTTGCCGCCGCGCCTCTACAATCAATGTCTTCACGCGATCGCGGAGCAGGCGAACTTCTCGACGGAGGCGTTGGCCGTTCTGCTGGCCATCTGCAACCTGGGAATGGCCGATGCCGGCATTGCCGCGTGGCGCGAAAAATTCACCTATCATGTCGCACGGCCGGCAACCTTGCTTCGCACCAACGAGGCCGGATTCAGGGAGGGTACCGCGTCCGTGCCGACCTTCGATCAGGCCAGGCTCTCAATGCCCGCCGGAGAGGCCGGCAAACCGGACTATACCTCCATCAAGGCATGGCTCGAATTGCCACCCGACACACCTTCGCTGGTCGAATCGGATGCGCATTGGGCCCCCCTCGGGGCACCACAGACGAATTCCGTCCCGCGTGGCGGCGATGGTCCGAAGTCACGAACGCCGCAGTTTCCGGCCTATCCATCGGGGCATGCGACCTTCGGTTCAACCTGCTTCGGGCTCGCAAGCGAGCTGCTTGAAGCTCTGGGCGGCGGCAAAGATCTCGTCTTTGCCTTCGTATCCGATGAGTATGATGGCCGCGCCATCGACCCGGACGGTTCCGTGCGTCCCCACCATGTCCGCCAGATGACGCTTGCCCAGGCAATCCATGAGAATGCCGTCAGCCGTCTGTATCTCGGTGTGCATTGGCAGATGGACGCTGTCGAAGGTGTGCGTCTTGGCCGCAACCTGATCGACGTCATGAAGTCCAACCCCGTTGGGCCTCTGCACGCGATCATCCCCGACGATCCTTTCGAGCCTGAACTCGCCGCCAAAGCAAAGGAGATGATGTGATTAACAACTTTCGCACGCGTATGGCGAACCAACTTAGTCATAGCCGCTGTGAAGATCCGGCTCGGCCGATCGCGCCGGCCTCGTCAGAGACGTTAATCGTCGAGCTCAAGGACGACACGCTCTCGATCAGCGACACGCATCTGTTCGACTTCCCGAACAGCAAGCATGGGCTATTTGCCGCCAATAACCGCATTCACGCACGCAAGGTCAAACAGGACGGCGACAACACCGTGTTCGAAATGCTGGAAAAAATCGATCAGCCGGACGCCAAGCCGTTTCTAGTCCTTGCAGGCCGGCCGCATGACTGCCGCCTAAGCATCGGGGCCGACGGGATTCGCCGATTGCGAGCCTACGGCACCGATGACGGAAACGGACGCCTGAACTGCGGCGGGTGGATATTCGACGCCCTGCAGTCGTCTTCCGCCTGACATTCCCCAAATCAATGGACGCCATCGGTTGCGGTGGCGTCCACACCCGAAACGTGATCACTCTGTGGGAGAAATAACATGGACAATTATCCGGTATGGGGACTTTTGATCGCTTTCAACGGAGCGACTATATTTCTTCTGCGCTCGGTATTCACAAGCATTGACTACAAATCGATTATGTTGGAGAAGAATATCCAGGACGACAATGGCGTAGCTCCTGTCGAGAGCTACAGTCGTGTAGCCGGCATGCTTGGGGCATCTTTGATGGTTACGCTATTCTGGGGCGCGAGCAACGTCGTCCTCTACTTTGCGATCGTGCGGCCCGATCAGGTTTCTGGAATCGTCACCAGTGTCGGGAATTTTCTTTTCTACGGCGCATCGCTCTTTCTTCCATACGCGGCCAACCAACTGAAGGCGATGTTCCAGAAGCCGGCATGACGACCGCTTGCAGAAATTATAACACGGGGCAGCCTTTTCGAAGAAGGCTGCCGGGCAAATGGGGGACAAAGAGATGGGACTTCAACCTGTTGACCAACTGGATTTTAGGATAAGTTCGAATATCGTCCTGACAAGACGCGGCGAAATCGGCTTTCTTCAAACAGACAACGCTCTCTTCACGGAATTTTTTAAAGATCTGCCCAATGCGAACAAGTTTGCTGCGGCCTTTGCGGGATCCCTATCGCGTTCCCGCAGCAGCTTCGAAGTCCTTTCGCGCTCACGGTCCCGCTCGCGGTCAAGATCGCGATCGCGATCACGTTCAAGATCAACTGCGCAGGTGGAGCGCGGCGGCGGCGCAGTCGGCGAGGTTCTCGCGTCCTGGGACGTCGTGAGGCGGCTTTACGCTGCGGGGATGTTGGACGGGACTTACCCTTTCGAGGCCCTGCAGATAAAACCGCCGCCGGGTCCGTCGGAAGCTGCCGCCGAAATTGCAGCGCTTCACGTTCACCAACTGAGCCTTGTCAACGATCGCGCCAGGCAGGAAGAGATCCTGTCGCAGGCCGACACATCCAATCTGTCGGACATCTTTGCCCCTCTCGGCATCGAAAGCGGCGGCTTCGACAGTACTGAGAGGATGATCGAACTGATCCTGCAGGTCGCCGAGCGCGTTGGCTACTTTTACAAGGCCGTCTTCAATCGCCAGCGACCGAACCAGGTGGACTCCCGGTTGAGGCCATTCATCCCCGTTCCGCCTCATGCGGCATTTCCAAGCAACCATTCGTTTCAAATGTTCTGCATCGCCGAGGTTCTCACGCGCCTGATACCGGAACATCCCGGCACAACCGAACTGTTCTTCGTTGCCGAGCGCGTCGCCGAAAACCGTGAGCACGCGGGGCTACATTACCGTTCGGATACGGAGGCCGGCCAGGCTCTGGCCAGGCAGTTCGCACCGTTTTTCATCAATTTGTGCAGCCGCGAGATGCGTCAAGCTCTCCTGGAATGGCACTGAGGGAGGGGAGCTATGGAACCGGACACTGCACCAGGACAGGAGCGGACCGAGTCCCCTCTTTTCTATCTCTGGCATCTTGCCAGCATCGGCTTGCTCGACGCGCAAAGACCAGGCGTTGTGCCGCCAATCTGGTCAAAGGGCCTGCCTGAGAGCCGGGTCGCCATTATCGACAGTGGCTGCACATCGAGGCATCCAAATCTGCCAGCTGGCTGCATCGAAGCCCGGCTGGACGTGGCGGTGTCGACCGATGGAGTAGTCTATCGCGAGGAGGACCGGCGCGCCGCCCGGGATGGCTGGCAGAACCTTGAAGCGACGATGGCTCCGATATTGAAAACGATCGCCGACGACGCCATTCGCGATGATATTGCCCGGCGCATCAAGGTGATGTCCGAAGGGGAGCCCCGGCTTGTCAACGCTGCCGATCCGGCAGAGCGTTTTGCCGGACACGGCACCTCTTGCGCCGGTCTTATAGCAGGCCGGACACTGAAGGAGCCGCCGGCGGGGTCGGTGCCTGCGCTCGATGGCGCCGTTTTGCCGTACTTTGGCGTGAATCCGTTTGCGACAATTATTCCGGTCGCCACCCCCTACAGCCATGAAATCGCTCCACTTGTCACCGCGCTTCTGCACGCAGTCGCCTGTCGCGCCGATGTCATTCTGCTGCCGCGATCGGTGAACGATCTCGGCAGGTTGGCCAGAGGGAAGAACGCGTCTGGGACGGGTGTTCGCATGACGCGGTTCGACGACGACGAGGCGTTGGCCACCGACAAGAAGATCTTTGAGCATCTCCTGGCAGCGATCGCAGCGGATCGTCCGGTCATTCTCGCGGCCGGGAATGACGGAATGGCCGAACCGGCCTATCCCGCGGCATTGGCGACTGCGACGGACGCACCCTTCGGAGCGACATCTCTGATCGTTGTTGGCGCGGGCAATCAGCTGGGGTGGCGTTCCGCCTACTCGAGCGGCACCTACGCTTCAGGCGTCACGATCTACGGCCCGAGTGACGACGAGGCTATGATCACCGACCAGGTCGTACGAATTGACCTCGCCGCTGAGATGGGCAGCGCAATTGCCAGGTCGGTTGGGCCAGCACGTGCGAAGGCCGGAGCCGAATATTCACCCTTCAGTGTTCTGGCGATTGACGTACCTTCCCGCCTGGCCGGCGATGCGGACGTCATCGACGAAACAACACCCCTGCCGACCGGGCTTCTCTATACCCGCTTCGGCGGAACCTCGGCCGCATCGGCGCTGATTGCAGGTCTGGCTTCGTTGATTCAAGCGAAGGCACTTGCCGACAGCAGCAAACGACACTCCGGCAGCCAATTGCGCGAGCTGCTGCTGAGCAAACGTCCAGCTGAACTGGTGCTTACCTCATCAGGCTCGTCGCGCTCGAAACTTAATAAGGGAGACCAGCCACCCCCTTACGTCCAGATCAGCGACGTCGTGCCAAACAAACCATGAAGGCACGACTGTAAGTCGCGATTATTTGGAGGCAAGCATGGAAGACGGCACAGAGAAGGCAACGGCAACGGCCGACCCGAGATCTGTATTCCCCGGCTCTGGGAGGCAATGTCCGAAATGTGACGAGCCGATCTCCTTAAAAGCCATTCGATGCCCTCACTGCCTGGCAGATCTCGGTAGAGGGGCAACCAGATGGCAAAAGGTGACACTTGGTGCAAAACTCGTACGCGACTGGATCGGGTTTCCTGCGGCAGTGGCTGCACTATTAACTGCATTCTTCACCCCGACGGTCGCTGCCATGCTGAGTTGGTTCGACCAAGACAGAGCCTATGTGACGGCCGAGCTATTTAATCCCGACATTGTCAATGTAGGTTTAGACGATCGCGGAGTGAGCGACCAAACGGACAGGGTGACGCAATACATCTCTTTGATCCGCGTCGGCGGAAAGAATACCGGCTATTCTACCGCCTCGATCAGATCGAATTTTCGCTGCGCATTGCAGACCTCCGACGGAGCCGGCATGGATTATTATTTCGACTTCTATGACATTCAATCCCAGAGGAAGTTTTTTCCAACCTTGGACGCCGGACAGTCGATCATCACTTTCGGAAAGCTTACTGGTTCTCAAGAACACGATTCAGCTACGGGTATGAATACCTGTGAATTTTCTTATGTTGACCGGTACGGCCCGCGGCCCCCTTACATCGTGTCACTTTCCGACCGCGCAAGGTCAGAGATTGCAGGGCTCGCAATCGGAGATGAGCAAGCGGAACTACAGTCGCAATTCTGTGCTGGAATGGTGACGCAGATGCGGCTGAGCGACAAAACCATAGCCGACTGTGTAAACGACACACATGCAATCGCGATTGAGCCGATATATTTGTGGAAAAGCGCGGTCGCACGCGCAATGCAATTCTCAACGGCGTTCGGCACGATGACCGGCCAGCAGTCGAAACGTGCCGCGGGCGCTATCCTCGTCTGTAACGACAGCCCAGACAACTGCAAGCAGACAGATGCGAACATGTTGTCCGAAATGGACACGGCACTTAGTCGCTTCCAGCCGCCCATAACAACTTGGTTCTGCAGTTCAAAGCCAGGACTATCTTTGGCGGACTGCACACGGCGTGATTTCCCTCTTCCCTGAGCAGGCGTTCCATCTGAGCGACCCGTTCCACGAAACGTCAGCACAGAACAAGTGATTGAGTTTGACTGCCAACGTTCTCGCGCGGCTCAATGCGTTTGGGGCGTTTCTCGATCAGTCCGCAGTGAGCACGACCTTGACACTCTGTGAACGGTCGGCGGCAAGACGGAACGCGTCTGGGGCGGAGGAAAGCGTGCGCTCCGCCGTCACGAGCTTGAGGACGTCCACCTCCCCCGACACGATGAGATCGACCGCCCGGCCGAACTCCGTACCGAAGCGGAAGGTGCCTTTGAGGTCGATCTCCTTGGCCATCACTGCATTGGCAGGCAGCGGAATCTGGCCGCCGGGAAGATTGCCGACCTGGACCACCGTGCCGCCACGCCGGACGCTTGCGATTGCTGCGGCAAGGCCGGCCGTGGTGCCCGAAATCTCGAACGCCACATCAAGCGAACCGCCGGCAGCAAGCGCCTGGAGTTCGGCGTCGCCGCCGGAAAGGTCGATCGTCCTGTCGGCGCCCAAACTGCGGGCGAAGGCGAGCGGAGCGGCGGCGATATCGGCGACCGTAAGCTCAGCGCAGCCGGCAAGCCTGGCCGCAAGCATGGCCAAGAGACCGATGGGGCCGGCACCAAACAGGATGACGTTGCGGCCCCTGATGTCGCCCGCCCGCGCGATGGCGTGCAGGCTGACCGCCAGCGGCTCGGCAAGTGCGGCCGCCTGGTAGGCCACATCAAATGGAACCTTGAAACATTGCGCGGGCGTGGCGTCGAACAGACTGGCGAAGCCGCCCTGCATATGTGGCGTCTTCGATGCCGAACCCATGAAGTAGATGTTTTCGCAGAGATTGGCGCGCTCTTCCAGGCATCGCGCGCAATGCCCGCACCAGCGTGACGGATTGACCGCGACATGGTCGCCGACGCCCAGGCCGGGCGCGGCGCCGTTGATCTCGACGATTTCGCCCGAGATCTCGTGGCCGAGGACAAGCGGCGAAGTGACGACGAAGTCGCCGGTACGGGCATGGCGGAAATAATGCAGGTCGGAGCCGCAGATGCCCCCTGCCCCAAAGCGCACCCGCACCATACCTGGTGCTAGCGGTTCGAGCGGACGCTCCACGACGCGCAGGTCCTGCGGGCCGAACAGCGTCGCGGCAATCACCTGGCCACTCACCGGATCAAGCCCATCTCGGTCGGCAGCCAAAGCGTGATGGCGGGTATGAAGGTGATCAGAAGCAGCGCCACGATAAGCGGCACCAGCCACGGCAGGATCGCCATGGTGGTGCGCTCGACCGAGAGCTTGGCGACGCGCGACAGCACAAAGAGCACCATGCCGAGCGGCGGGTGCAAAAGCCCGATCATCAGATTGAGCGTCATGATCAGCCCGAAATGCACAGGGTTGATGCCGTAGACGGCAGCGACCGGCAGCAGGATCGGCACCAGAATCGTGATCGCGGCGATCGTATCGAGGAAGCAGCCGACCACCAGCATCAGGATGTTGACCAGGATCAGGAAGACCCACTTGTTTTCGGTGAGCGCGAAGATGAAGTTCGAAAACAGCTGTGCTGCCTGGCTGACGGTGAGCAGCCAGGCGAAGATCGATGCTGCGGTAACGATGAAGAGCACCGAGGCGGTCGTTTCGATCGTGTCGAAGCTGGCCTTGGCAAGCAAACGCAGCGTCATCGTGCGGTAGCGCACCAGCCCGAGGAAAAGCGACCAGATCACAGCCGCCATCGCCGCTTCGGTCGGCGTGAACCAGCCCATCGTCATGCCACCGATCAGGATGACCGGCGTCATCAGGGCCATGACCGCAGAGAAATCGAAATACCAGTCCGCCACGATCAGCACCAGCAGCGCTATGCCGACCGCGATATTGATCGACAGGCCAAGTTGCACCAGCACATAGCAGCCAATCGGAAAGGCAGCCACCACCAGCACCTCGCCCGCCGCTTCGGCCAGCCGCCGAAGCTCGAAGGATGTGTCGGAGCCCCAGCCGCGTCTGTAGGCGAAGATGGCGACCGTGATCATCATCAGCACGGTCATGACCACGCCGGGCAGGATGCCGGCCATGAACAGCGCGCCAATAGAGACATTGGCCATCATGCCGTAGATGACGAAGGGCAGCGAAGGCGGGAAGATCGGTCCGAGCGTGGCTGAAGCGGCGGTAACCCCGACCGCGGCGTCGATAGGATAGCCGTGATCCTTCATCGCCTTGATCTCGATTGTGCCGATGCCGGCGGCGTCGGCGAGCGCGGTGCCCGACATGCCGGAAAAGATCACCGATCCGATGATGTTGACCTGTGCCAGGCCGCCTTTCATCCAGCCGACCAGGGCAAGGGCGAAGGAATAGATGCGCCCGGTGACCCCGGCGATGTTCATGAGGTTGCCGGCCAGGATGAAGAACGGAACGGCGAGCAGCGGAAAGCTCTCCACCCCGGCGATCATGCGCTGGGCCGCGATGATATCGGGCGCGACGCCGTAGATGACGAGGTAAAGGATCGACGCGGCCGCCATCGAAACGGCGACCGGCACGCCGATGAGCATCAGGACAAGAAAGCCCCCGACCAGAAGCAGCATCGCTCAGACCCCCGCCGTCTCGAACGCACCGGGACGCTCGAGTACCGAATAGCCGCGCCGGTAATTGCCGATGAAGACCTGGATCGAGCGCAGAAGCATCAGCACGAACCCGGCCAGTACGGCGTAGAAGAACCAGCGGCGCGGCAGGTTGACGGTGACCATGCGCTCATGCGCCACGATCGTGACGTAGCGCCACATCAGCCACGATCCGTAGGCGAAGAATGCGATGCGGATAACATCGACGGCGAGCGCCAGCCAGCGGCCGACGCGCTCCGGCAGATAGTGGTAAAGCACGTCGACATGGATATGACGCGAAAGGCGCACGCACATGGCGGCGCCCAGAAAAACGACGACCACGAGCGCGTTGATGGCGATCTCCTCGGTCCAGGCAAGGCTGTTGTTCAGCGCATAGCGGGTGAAGAACTGCAGGAAGACACAGACGACCATGCCCCAGAAAACGGCAAGCGTAATCCAGTCCTCGATGCCGTGGTCCGACAGGTCGACGTGCACCGGCACCTCCTCGAAGGCGTGCGCGATCTCTTCGACGGTGATCTCGGTGTGGTGTTCCTCGGCCATCGGCGCGGGCTCCCGAAGCTGGTGGGTCGTCAAGGATTGAAAAGGCCGTCCGGCGCAATTTGGAGCCGGACGGAAGGGCAGGTTAAAGCAGCAAATCCGATTGCCGCTCTGTCTTCTTGATTAAGCACCCGATTTCCGGATGGCCTACTTGATGGCGCGGATCGCTTCCCAATCGGACTTGTTGTAGCCGAACTCCTCGAAGGTGACCTTCTCCAGGACATTCTTCTCGAAATCGGCGCGGTCGACATCTGTTACGGTGATGCCGCGGTCCTTAAATACCTGCACCAGTTCCTTTTCGCGGGCGACGATCTTTGCCGTGGCGCGGGCGGCAGCCTCCTGCATCACCTCGGTGAAGATCTTCTTGTCCTCGTCGGAAAGCGAGGCCCAGCGCGACGCCGATATGATGGTGTTGAGATGATCGACGATATGGCCAGTGAGCACGATGTTCTTCTGCACCTCGTAGAATTTCTTCGCCTCGATGGTGGTCAGCGGGTTCTCCTGGGCCTCCACGGTGCCGTTCTGCAGGGCCAGATAGACCTCGGCGAAGGCAATCGGCGCCGTGTTGGCGCCGCAGGCACGCGGCATGGCCAGATAGGCCGGCACGTCGGGAACGCGCATCTTCAGGCCCTGCATGTCGGAGCACTTGGCGATCGGCCGGTTCGAGGTGGTCTGCCGCGTCCCGTAATAGGTGGTGGCTGCGATATGATTGCCGGTCTTGTCCTCATAGCCCTTGGTCAAGGCCTTGTAGACGTCGCTTTTGGTGTATTTCAGCAAATGGTCGGCATCGCGGAAAGTGTATGGGAAATAGGTGACGCCGATCGGTGGATATTCGCGCGCCGCGAAGCTCGATCCGGAAATGATGATGTCCACGGTGCCGAGCATCAGGCCCTGGTTGATGTCTGCTTCCTTGCCAAGCTGCGAGGCCGGATAGACGTCGATGGCATAGCGGCCCTGGGTGCGCTTCTTGATCTCGTCGGCAGCCCACACGGATTCGGTGTGGAAGGGCTCCGTCGTCTCGTAGACATGTGCCCATTTCAGGACTGTTTCAGCCGAGGCCGACGCCATGGGTATGGCAATCGCGGCGATCGCACCGAGCAGAACTGCATATTTTCTCAACATCTAATTCCTCCCTGGTTGAACTTGACGGCCGGATCTCCCCCCGGCCAACTGCTATTCCGCAACCTCCTTGGCTGCGGCTCTCTCATCGAAATTGCGTGAGAATCTGATTTGCGACTGGCGCAGATGCTGCTGCATGGCGGCCTTGGCCCGCTCGGGGTCGCGCGCGGCAATTGCATCGCGCACGGCACGATGTTCCTTTGCCGCGACCTGCCAGGAATCGCTGGTCTCGAAATAGATCGACAGGCGTTCGAAGTACGGGTTCATGCGCTGGTCGAAAAGCTCGCCGATGAAGCGCACCAGCACCGCGTTCTCGAGAATGCCGGCGACTGCAGTATGGAATTCCCGGTCGAGCGCAATGGTCATCTTGTTGGGGTGACGCATGGCCTCCATCCGGCGCAGCACGTCGTCGAGCCGTTCGACATCTGCAGGCCGGACATGGAGAGCCGCTTCCGCGGCGATCGCGCCTTCGACGAATTCGCGCGCGCGCAACAGCTCGAACGGGCCTTCCTCCATTTCGGGTTCGGAGGCGGCGGCGCTCGGCGGATCGGTGACGTAGATACCCGAGCCGACGCGGATGCGTATGCGGCCTTCGACCTCCAGGGCTATCAGCGCTTCACGGACCGTCGGGCGGGAAATTCCGAGCTGGTCGGCCAGATCTCGCTCGGTCGGCAGACGGTCGCCGACGGAAAACTCGCCGGCATCGATCAGCTGCCTGAGCTGATCGGCGACCTGTCGGTAAAGCCGGCGTGGTTCAACGGCCTGGATCGGCATCGGCGTTTGCTTCCTCCCGGGCCACCCCCTGGTACATTGGTCTGACCCATTGACCACAGCCTATACAGACGAGAAAGGGAGTCAAGCTGGATAACAAGGCAGATGAGGCGGCCTGCCCACCTATGTCTCAGATCACTCACCGGGGCGGGCGCAGCGGAAGGTGGTGCATTGCGAAGTGCTGCAAGCGTCAGCGCCGTCCTCCGCGAATGACCAGGACGTTTCCTGCGGCGACGAGGACGAGCCCGATGATTGCGTAAGCGGTCCAGGCATAGCCTTCCAGCGCCGTGGAGATCAAAAGCGCAAAGACGGGAAATATGACGGTCGCATAGCCGGCGCGGGCGCCGCCAATGCGTCCGAGCAGTGTCAGGTAGGCGGCGAAAGCCATGACGGTCGATATGACGGCGAGGAAGACCAGCGAGCCGATATAAGAGGCGGTCGTCGCGAACACGAACGGCTCACCAAGCAGGAAGGCCATGAACGCCGACCACAGAGTGCCATAAAGCATGCCCCAGGCGCTCGTTGAAACGAGCGGCAGGCCGCGGCGCTGGTTTGCGACGGAGACGAGATTACCGGCGCAGAAGCTCAGGGTGCCGCAGAGGCACAGAAGAAGGCCCATCAACGTGCCGCCGGAAAGCCCGTTCGCGGCGATTTCGGGAAAGAACATCAGCGCTATTCCGGCGAAGCCGATGATGCCGCCGGCGAGAATGCGCGGTGCCGGGCGCTCGCCGATGACCAAGGCACCGAGCAGCATGTTGATGACCGAGGCGAGCGAGAAGACGACCGAGAGCAAGCCGCTGACGAGATAGCCGGCGCCATAATAGAAAAACAGGAAGTTCGACGAGAAGATGAGGATGCCGAGCACAGCAAAGCGCAAATGATCGCTGATCGGAAAGCGGAGCTGCCGGCCGGAGAACCCCGCCCAGGCAAACATCAGCAGCGTGGCGATGGCGAAGCGCCAGACCAGATTGACCTCGTTCGACACGCCGCTGCCGACCTGAAGTTCGATCGCGAACCACGATGCGCTCCAGGCAATGACCGTCAGCGCGTAAAGCCCGTAGTCGACGGCTTCGAAGGGGCGGTCGCGCGTCGTCATGCCCATTTCCGCGTTAGCCGGTTCCGCGGCGCCGTTTCGTTCTCTTGTTACGGACATGCTGGCCAAGACTCTTCCGCTGATAAGGCGCTTACAGACCGACTGTCCGCCTTCGCCGCTTTTGAACCCAAAAGACGAGACCGAGCAATAGCAAGGCTGGGACCGCGAACCAATAACGCGATGGCCGGTCCGCAGGGACGAGCACCTGGTTGATTTCGTCGCCGGGCTGCAGGCCGAATTTGGCCGCCTGGCTGCCAAGTCGCACGACGCCGACCGTCACGCTGTCGCCAAGGGCACTGACGTCGAGGCCCGCAGCCTTCAGGCGTTCGGCCGATGAATTCCCGGGCCCGAGCTGTAGCCGAACCAGCTTCGATATCTCATCGCCGTTGAGGTTCAGTGTCGTCAGGCGCAAGCGAACCGCGCCTCCCTCGGCCGTCTCGTCGACGATACGGCTGAGTTCGGAGGCGGGCACTGCCCGATAGGGCTCGCTCACCTGATCGAGCAACAATCCCGGCCTGAACAAGATGAAACAGGCCAGAAGCAACGCAATCGTCTCGTACCACCGATTGCGCACGAGCAACCAATTCTGCGTCGCGGCTACAAACGAGACCATGGCCAGCGCCGATGTCACCACCATCGCGACGAAATCGAACGGACCTTCGAGATCGATCATCAGCAGGCCGGTGTTAAAGATGAAGATGAACGGCAGCAGGCCGGTACGGATCTCGTACTTGAAGCCCTGAATCCCGGTCTTCACCGGATCGGCGCCGGAAATCGCGGCAGCGGCATAGGCCGCCAGCCCCACTGGCGGCGTCACGTCCGCCATCAGCCCGAAGTAGAAAACGAACATGTGGACGGCGACCAGCGGCACGGCAAGATCGTTCTGCGCCGCCAAATCGACGATGACCGGCGCCATCAAGGTGGCGACAACGACATAGCTTGCAGTGGTCGGCATGCCCATCCCGAGAATAATGCAGATCACTGCGGTGAACAAAAGCATGACGATGAAGCTGCCGCCCGAGATGAATTCGACCAGTTCGGTCATCACCAGCCCGATGCCGGTGAGCAGAACCGTGCCGACGATGATGCCGGCCGTCGCAGTGGCAATGCCGACCGTCGTCATGTTGCGTGCGGCAGCGGACAGGCCACCGACCAGATCGTCGAAACCGTGAAGCCAATGCCGTGCCAGCGCGCGGTCCTTGCGGAAAAAGGCGGTGAGCGGCCGTTGCGTCACGATCAGCGCCATCAGGGCGACAGCGCCCCAGAATGCCGAAAGACCGGGCGACAGCTCCTCCACCATCAGGCACCAGATCAGCAAGATCACCGGCAGCAGAAAATGCAATCCGGTGCGCGCCGTTTCGCCGAAGTGCGGAATCCTGACGATCTCGCCCTCCAGATCCTCCAGCGGCAGGTCGGGATAGCGCGCCCGGTAGGCGACAAGGCCGATATAAACGGCGATCAGCGCAGCAGTGATCATCCAGGTCGCGGCCGCGCCGAAAACGATCTTCGTCCAGCCAATGCCGTAATAGACAAGCCCTGCGAGGACGATGAAGCCGCATATGCCCATCAGCCCGCGCAGCGCACCCTGAAATGCGGAGTGCGTGCTGCGTGACGGCAAGCCCTTCATCCCCGTCTTCATTGCCTCGATATCGACGATGTAGAACAACGAACCGTAGGTCAGCAGCGCCGGATAGAAGGCGTGCTTGACCACCTCGGCATAGGAGATGCCGACATATTCCGCGATCAGGAACGCGGCGGCGCCCATCACCGGAGGCATCAGCTGACCATTGACGCCGGCCGCGCATTCGATGGCGCCCGCCTTCACCGCAGAATATCCGACCCGGCGCATCAGCGGAATGGTGAAGGTTCCGGTGGTCACGACATTGGCGATCGACGAGCCGGAAATCATGCCGGTCAGGCCGGAAGCCACGACACCGGCCTTGGCCGGACCGCCGCGGTATTTGCCGAGCAGCGAGAAGGCAAGCTGGATGAAAAAGCCGCCGGCGCCGGCGCGCTCCAGCAATGTTCCGAACAGAACGAACATGAAGACGACGTTGGTGGACACACCGAGGGCAACACCGAAGACCCCCTCCGACGTCAGCCACATCTGCGAGGCTGCGCGCGATAACGTCGCGCCCTTGTGGCCGAGCAGGCCAGGTAGGTGAGGCCCGGCGAAGATATAGATCAGCATGATCGCCGCGATGACGGTGATGGCAGGCCCGACGGCGCGACGGGCGGCCTCGAGCAGGATGAGGACGCCGGCGATCGAGACGACCAGGTCAGCCGTAGTAGGAGGGCCCGGCCGATGGGCGATATCGCTGTAAAAGACCAACAGATAGAGGGCGGACGCCGCCCCGGCGATGCCTAGCACCCAGTCGGGCAGCGGCACCCGGCTGCGCGACGAGGCCTTGAAGGCCGGAAACGTCAGCATCGCCAGAAACAGGGCGAAGGCCAGATGGATGGAGCGGGCGATGCCGTCGCTGACGACACCAAAATTGAGCATGAACGGAAGGGGCGAGGCATACCAGAGCTGGAACAGCGACCATGCCAGCGATACGCCGAGGATCAGCTTCGCGGTGCGGCCGGTCGGCTTGCGCCCACCGGTGTCGGCTTCGGCGACGATCTCGCTAAGCTTGTCAATGTCGATAACGGGTTGGTCAGGCCCTGCCGCCCGCTGGCTTTGATCTGTCATCGTTCCCCACAATTATTTGCGATGCGAGGCGCCTGTGGCGCCTCGCATTGAAGGCCTCAGAGCCAGCCCTTCTCCTTGTAATAGCGCTCTGCGCCCGGATGCATTGGCGCCGACAGACCGGTCTTGATCATCTCCTTGGGATCGAGATTGGCGAAAGCCGGATGCAGTTTCTTGAAGTCGTCGAAATTTTCGAAGACCGACTTCACCAGTTCGTAGACCACCTCATCGGGCGTGCTGGCATTCGTTACCACTGTCGCGCGGACGCCGAATGTCGTCACGTCGTCCGGATTGTTGGCGTACATGCCGCCCTTGATGGTGGCGACTGAATAGTACGGATGAGCTGCCAACAGCGCGTCCACTGCCGGACCGGTCAGCGGGATGAGTTTGGCGCCACAGGCCGTGGTCGGATCCTGGATCGCGGCGGAAGGATGACCGACGCCGTAGAAGAAACCGTCGATCTTGTTGTCGCACAGCGCGCTGCCCTGCTCGTCCGCCTTCAGCTCCGCGGCAAGCGAGAAATCGCCGAGCGTCCAGTCCATCTGCTTGAGCAACTCCTCCATGGACGAGCGGGTGCCTGACCCGGGATTGCCGACGTTGAAGCGTTTGCCTTTGAAATCCTCGAATTTGGTGACGCCGGCGTCCGGCCGCGCTAGCACGGTAAACGGCTCGGGATGGACGGAAAACACGGCCCGCAGATCCTTGAACGGCTTGCCGTCGAAATTTCCGGTCCCCTCATAGGCCTGGTACTGGACGTCCGATTGGGTCAAGCCGAAATCGAGGTCGCCGGTCTGGATGGAGTTGACGTTGAAGACCGAACCGCCGGTCGACTCCGTCGAGCATCGGATGCCGGTTTTCTGCCGGTCCTTGTTCATCAGTCGGCAAATGGCGCCGCCGACGGCGTAGTAGACGCCGGTGACCCCGCCGGTGCCGACCGTGACGAAGCGCTGCTCGGCTCCGACGGATGGCAGCGCCAGCAGCATGCAGGCCGCCGCGCCGATCAGGGTTTTTATTGAACTGTACATGGTTGCTACCTCTCTGGTGGGTGTCCCGGCCCGTCGCCGATGACGCGTTGGAACTGGTTGAGGCGGTCCGCGTCGTGCGGGTCAGGCCGCTGAAGCGATCGCAGCGTCGATCGCCTCACCGAGCCGTTCGACGATCCGATCGATATCCTGTTTGGAAATGATGAATGGCGGCGCCACAAGCACATGAACGCCCCGCACACCATCAAGCGTCCCGGCCATCGGATAAATCATCAGGCCGCGGGCCATTGCTTCGCGCTTGATGCGGGCGTTGAGTTCAAGCCTCTGGTCGAATGGTTCCTTGCTGGCGCGATCAATCACCAGCTCGATTCCCCTAAATAGACCCCGCCCGCGAATGTCGCCCACGTGATGGTGGTTATCGAAGCGTTGGTGCAGGCGTTCGTCCAGCTGCGCGCCCATTGCGGTGACGTTGTCGAGCAGACCGTCACGCCGGATGACCTCCTGCACGGCAAGGCCGGCCGCCGCTGCCATTGGATGGCCCATATAGGTATGCCCATGCTGGAAGAAGCCCGAGCCTTGGGCAAAGGCATCGAAGATATGCCGGCCGAGCAGCACCGCGCCAATCGGCTGGTAGCCACCGCCGAGTCCCTTGGCGATGGTCAGCAGGTCGGGAGCGATGCCGTCCTGCTCGCACGCATGCAGCGCGCCGGTACGGCCCATGCCGCACATCACCTCGTCGAGAATGAGCAGCACGCCGTAGCGGTCGCAAATCGCGCGAATGTGCTTGAAGTAATCCGCGACCGGCGGCACCGCGCCGAGCGTGGCACCCACCACCGGCTCGGCGACAAAGGCGATGACCTCGTCCGGGCCGAGTTCGAGGATCTTGTCTTCGAGCTGCTGGGCGGCGCGCGCCGCATAGGCTTCGTCGCTTTCGCCATGCTTTTGATAGCGATAGGCGTAACAGGGGTCGATATGGTGGGTCTCGATCAGCAACGGCCTGAACTGGGCGCGCCGCCATTCGTTGCCGCCAGTGGCGAGAGCGCCGAGCGTATTGCCGTGATAGCTCTGCCGGCGTGCGATGAGATGGCGCCGTTGCGGCTCGCCTTTCTCGACAAAATATTGCCTGGCCATCTTGAGCGCGGCCTCGACCGCCTCCGAGCCGCCGCTGACTAGATAGACGTGGTCCAAGCCTTTCGGCGCGTCCTCGACCAGCCGATCCGCCAAGCGCTCCGCCACCTCGGTGGTGAAGAAGCTGGTGTGGGCGTAGGCGATGCGGTCAAGCTGGGTGTGCAGTGCAGCGATCACGTCGGGATGGCCGTGGCCGAGACAGGACACCGCCGCGCCGCCCGACGCGTCGATATAGGACTTGCCCTCGGCATCGAACAGTTCGATGCCTTGGCCGCGAATGGCGACCGGCAGCGTCGCGTGGATGGTTCGATGAAGAATGTGTGTCATCGACGGTCCCTCATGGGCATTTTCTTCGGCGGACGTTGGTTCAGATGGGTCTTGAGAGCGGCGCCCTGCTCATCGAAACGTCGCAGCGACTCAACAGCGCCCTCGCCTGCCTGCCCTGCGACAAGAGCACCGAGGATCTCAGCAACGATGAAAGCTGGCGTCATGGTGTGGAAAAAGGACGGGCTGCCGGTCGGCACGACGACTAGGTGATCGGCAAGCAGCGCCAAGGGCGCTACCCCGCTGTCGGTGATCGCAATGACCGGTACGCCGCGGCCGGCAGCGTACTCGACAAGCTCGATGGTGAAGCGCGTGTAGGGCAGGACGCTGGCGGCGATCAGCACGTCGTCCTTGGTCGCATGGGCCAGAGCGTCGCCATCGGTTCCGCCGATGCCGTGCAGCAGCACCGACTTCTCGCCGATCAGCGACAGGATGTAATGCAGATGCCAGGCGACTGCGTGGCTCGAGCGCAGGCCGAGGCAATAGACGCGCCTTGCCGCACTCAGCGCCCTGGCCGTCTCGACCAGACGGTCGATCGACCTGCCTTCGGCGAGATGGGAAAGCTGGCTGGAAATCGAATCCAGAATATCGGCCGCCAGCGCGTGGTCGCCCTTGAGCTTCTGGCTGGCCACCTGAAGGCCCGCCTTGCCGGCGAAACCGATTTCGCCGTCCCGGATCGCGGCGGCGTAGATATCGCGTACCGCCTCGTAGCCATCAAGGCCGAGATGCTGGGCCAGCCGCGTCATCGTCGCCGGCTGCACTCCTGCGTGCCGGGCCTGCTCGCGCATAGACAACAGCGCGACATCATACGGCTTATCAAGGACATAGCGCGCAGCGGACCGAAGCTGCGCCGACATGCCGTCGAAGGCAGTGACGATCTGTCCAGCAAGCTCTCCCTGGTCCATGGATATTGCTAGCTCGCCAGACCAGCGATTGCAACGTCTGTTTCAGTGTGATCAAAGGTTGATTCATATGAATCTTGTCACTCACAGAACGTCCCCATGAAGCCGGCCCATGGTCTCGACCGCATCGCCATAGCCGTCGCCCCGAACGGGGGACGTCGCAGCAAGGCCGACCATCCGGCGATTCCGCTGACACCAGCCGAACTTGCGAGGACGGCCGCGGAATGCGCCGATGCCGGTGCGGCTATGATCCACGTCCATGTCCGCGACAGAAGCGGCAATCATCTGCTCGACGCCGACGCCTACCGCCAGACGATCGCCGCCATCCGCGGTGCTGCCGGCGACCGCTTGATAATTCAGATCACCTCCGAAGCGCTCGGTATCTATTCGCCGGCCCAACAGATGGCCGTCGTACAAGATGTGAAGCCGCAAGCTGTCTCGCTGGCGCTTCGCGAAATCGTTCCTGATGCCGGATCGGAACTCGCCTTTGTGCGCTTCATGGCCTGGCTGCACACCGAGGGGGTTGCGCCGCAGATCATCCTCTATTCGCCCGAGGAGGCCGTCAGGCTTTCGGACATGCAGCAGCGCGGACTGATCCCCTGGGCAAGCATACCGGTTCTCTACGTGCTGGGCCGCTACACGCCGGGACAGACGTCCGTTCCTGCCGATCTCTTGCCATTCCTTGCGGCGAACATGCCGCGCTTCGACCATTGGAGCGTCTGCGCCTTCGGCCGCAACGAAGCGGCGTGCGTGACCGCCGCGGCGCTGCTCAGCGGTCACGTCCGGGTCGGGTTCGAAAACAATCTTTTCCTTCCGGACGGCAGCATAGCCTCGTCCAACGCCGAACTGGTAGCGACCGTCGCACGCATACTCGCCGACTGCGGCGTCAAGATCGCCTCGGCCGCCGAGTTGGCGGCTCAATGGAACGCGCCGTTTCGTTCCATATGACTCCGTTCGTCGTCGTGGCAAACCGAAGCGTGTTTTCGGCGGGCAGGCTCGCGCAAGGCATAGAGAGGCGGCTGCAATGTCATCGCCACGGAAGAACGACGTGTCCCCGCCCGCGGCGCGGCGATTGCAACAACAGTGTCGGTCGTTGTAACCATTCCGGCCGCTTGATTTTGGAGGAGACGCAGCATGGACCAATTCACCGGCGGGTGCCTGTGTGGCAACGTCCGAATTATCGCGTCGGGGCGCCCATACCGGGTCGGCCTTTGTCACTGTCTTGACTGCCGCAAGCATCATGGCGCCCTTTTTCACGCTTCGGCGATATTTCCTCAGGATGCGGTGACGATCGACGGCGAAACACGCGACTTCGCCGGGCGGTTTTTCTGTCCCCGCTGCGGCTCCTCCATTTTCGCACGCACCGCCGACGAAATCGAAGTAAGCCTGGGGTCCCTTGATGCGCCTGACCAACTGATGCCAACCTACGAAAGCTGGATCATCCGACGCGAGTCCTGGTTGCCGCCGTTTCCGCTCACCAGACGATACGAGCGCGATCGTGACGCCACGGGTCGCTTTGAGGAATAGGTCGCACGAACGGTGCCGAGGAGGCAACGACATCAGAACACGGATTTTCAGGGACCGCCTGCTCACGCCGCTAAAATGTGAACTTGCATGTTTACGAGGTGCGCTGCCTTCATCCACATTGCCCAAGGCATTCGTGAGCGCCTAAGGCGACCCGTGACAGCCAAGGCGCCGTTACCTTTTAGACGAGGACCGCAGGGGATGGGATTCATCGTCGCCGCGATCTTGAAGTAGGCCTTGTACAGAGCGCCGCGTTCAATGCTGGCCGTTTGGGAGGTCACGCCGGAAGACCGGCCTTGCGGAAGCCATCAATGAACTGCTCAAGCAGCGCAGCGTCATGGAATGGCTCTGACGTGGTCCAGTGGCCCGCCGCCTCGAAACGATGATCACAGGCTAGTGGTCGCGGCGACAATCAACCCGCCCAAGACGGCAACATTGATGGTGAAGCTACGAAGCGCTTCGCGTTCATCACCGCTGTAGCGCCAGAAGTTGAGCGCCATGAAAGACGCCGCAATGGTGAATACGGCCAAGGCCGCGGCGGGAAACGGTCCACCAAGGCCCGTTGCTAGGCAAAAGCCGCCTGCAATCTCCAGCACCGATCCGGCCGCGAGAAGAGGCCTGGGAGCAGGAAAGCCCCGCTCGGCCAGGGACGCTGCAACCGCCCGGAACCTGAGGACATGCTCGGCGCCCGCCCAGATAAAGCCGCCGCCGAGCAAAACCAATCCGAGGTGGTGGAAGAACGCGATCATTCCTTGCTGCCGTCCTCGGTGTAAACCGCAAGCTCGTAACCATCCGGGTCAGCGAAATGGAAGCGCCGGCCACCGGGGAAGCCATAGATCGGTCTGACGATCTTGCCTCCCGCCTGCTCGACACGTTTGACCGTTCCCGGCAAATCATCGGCATAGAGAATGACGAGCGGGCCTCCTCCCGACCTCGCTGGGCCAGCGGCGAAGCCACCTGACAAGCGCCCGTCGTTGAACTCGCAATATTGCGGGCCGTAGTCGGTGAAGGTCCAGCCGAATGCCTTTCCGTAGAAGTCGCGTGACCGCTGAATGTCTTTCACGTTGAATTCGACGTAGTCGATCCGTTGGTCGTTGTTGTTGCTCATGACGCAAACCTCTCGTGTGATGTACGACGCCGAAAGATAAGCACGCATCTCGCTTGCCGGATTGAACAAAACGGCCATCGACGTATGCGCCGCACACGGCGCTACCGATGGCGATGCGCGTGGCATCACCCCTCACCTGCCCTCTTCATTCCGGCCGGAAGAAAACCACCGATTCTTGCAACCGTTCTCGATTGGCAGACGTTGTCGGTTGTGCAGATTGTTGCCTCGAGCGACGGCCGGGCGCAGCCGCTGCGCCGTAGGGTCACCGCCGCTAGTCCGAAGAGGAGCGAGATGAGCGATCCCGTCCCAGCACAGGCAACGGGTTCATTTCAGCAACGTCCAGCGTCGGCGCGGCTTCACGGGAGCTTTGCTTTGGTGTGGGTGCATCGAATGGACCCGGCGGGCTCACCGCCGATCGTGATCATGCCCGACGCGACGATCGATTTGCAATGGATCGGAGGCAGCTGCCGAATTGCCGGCCCTGACAAGGAGCCGCAGACCGAGGTTCTAGCGGCGGACGAGGTCGTGATCGGCTTGCGCTTCCATCCTGCCACGGCGGCGGCATGGCTCGGCGTGCCGCAAATCGAACTGGTCGGCAAGAGGCTGTCGCTCGACGATTTGTGGGGCGCGCGCGCTCGCCGCCTCGGCAGCCGCGTGCGCGCCAGCGACAATCTCAAGGATCTGGCCTGCTCGCTCCAACAGGTCGTCGCCGAGGAGGCGGCCTCCCGCGCGCCAGACGTTCCCATGCAGGCGGCATATCGCTTGATCGAGCGCGGGCCGCCACCCGACGCGCCGCTCGTCCCTTGGTTGATGCGCGCACTCGAGATGAGCGAAAGGACGTTGCGCCGGCGCTTCGACGAGAGCTTCGGCTATGGCCCCAAGACGCTTGACCGTATCCTCCGCTACCAGCGCTTTCTGCGGCTTTGGAGCCAATCGAACAGCGCTACGGCCATCCTGGCAGCCGAGGCGGGCTATTCCGACCAGGCGCATCTTGTCCGCGAGAGCCGACGCCTGACAGGAAGCACCCCGCGACAAATTCATCGTCTGCTGCAGAACGGGTGAAACCTCTCGGCGCGTTCTTCGACATGGCGGCACGCTTTTGGCCGTTTTGTTCAAGTCTTCACTATCGCCCGACTTTATCTCTCCGACAACCAGAGGAGACTGCCATGAAACCGCGCATTTCGGTTTTGACCATCGCTGTCGCCGACCTCGAGAGTTCTATCGCGTTCTACCGCGACGGTCTCGGCTTGCCGACGGAAGGGATCATCGGCCGCGAGTTCGAGCATGGCGCCGTCGCGTTCTTCACGCTGTCCGGCGGGTTGAAGCTCGCGATCTGGGCGCAGGACGACCTCGCCTACGACACCGGCCTGCCCAAGGCGCCGATCAGCTCGACCTCGTTCACAGTCGGACACAACGTTGTGCGCCGCGAAGAAGTCGATCAAGTGATGGATGAGGCCGCTCGCGCCAGAGCCGAGATCATCAAGCCTGCCCGGGACACATTCTTTGGCGGGTATGCCGGATACTTCCGCGATCCGAACGGACACCTGTGGGAGGTCGTCTGGAACCCCGCCAACATACCGAATGAGGACGCTCTCTGAGGGCAGGTACGGGCCTGCAGGATCGGGCCGTTCTGGTCATTCCCGGTGCTGGCAAATTCTGTCGGGATCGGGGCGGGCGGCCTGCTTTCCCTGGCAAACGAAGCCAGTTCGACGGCAGTCCACCAGCACAATCTTACGGGGGGCTGATTATGTAGCTCTATCCAGATTCGCCTCGCCTGCGTGACGCATCATGCGGCGGAAGCTCATTGAGATATGCGCCCGCCTTATGTGCCCGATGGACTCCCAGTCGCCGATCTCGGCGGCGGCAAGGACCTCTTCCATTTCGCGGCGGAACGCGGTGAATTCCTCGACAAGGCCCAATTGCGGCATCAGCTTCAGGACGACGCGCGCGACCTGAAAATACAGGCGCTCACTGATCTCGCGCAGCGGCTGGTTGCCGGTCATGGCTGTGAGTTCGTAGAAAAAATCCATGTTGAGGCGCAGGAAAGCGCGCTGGTCGGGATTGAGTATGTCGGAATCGCAGCGCGCGATGAGCGCCCGTATCCGGTCGAGGTCGTCCGCCGTGCGCGGGATCGGCGAAAGCTTGCCGACGAGGAGCGCCAGCTCCAGGCGAAGATGATAGACCTGCTGCAATTCCTCGATGTCGACGTCGGTGACGATCGTGCCGACGCCGTGGACGGATTGAACCAGACCCTCGGATTCGAGGCGCGCCAGCACACGCCGGACCGGCGTGCGGCTGATCTCGAATTCCTGGGCAAGTTCTTCCTCGGACAGGTGGCTTCCCGGCGCATAATCGAGCAGGCAGATGCGGTCGCGCAATATCCGGTAGATGCGCTCGAACCGCTCCCGCGCGGAGAGCGGGCGCGGCGGCGCGGCGGTCACCGTCGTGGGCGGCTTGGCCTCTGTCTCGATCGTCACCCAGCCTCCAGGACAGCGTGCAGGAATTGCCGTGTCCGCTCGTTCTTGGGAGCACCAAACAGTTCGCTTGGCGGTCCCTGCTCGCAGATCTTGCCTTGATAGAAGAAACAAACGCGGTCGGAAAACTCCTTGGCGAAGCCCATCTGGTGGGTGACCATAAGCATGGTTAGATCATGCTCGCGTCCGATCTGCCTTATCACCTGCAGCACTTCGCCGACAAGCTCCGGGTCGAGCGCCGACGTCACCTCGTCGAACAGCATGATCTTGGGCCGCATGGCCAGCGCCCTGGCGATGGCGACGCGCTGCTGCTGGCCGCCGGAAAGCTGTGACGGATAGTGGTCCTTCTTCTGGGCCAGACCGACCAGCTCCAGCAGCTCGGCCGCCCTTGCCTCGGCGTCCGCCCGCTTCATTCCGAGCACCGTTATCGGCGCCTCGATGCAGTTCTGCATCGCCGTCATATGCGGAAACAGGTTGAACGACTGGAACACCATGCCGATCTTGGCGCGGATCTTGCGGATGTGGGCGAGATCGGCGGGAACAAGCTTGCCGTTCCTCTCCATATGAGTCAGCGGCTCGCCTTCGACCCAGATGACGCCGTCATTGATCGTCTCCAGCGTCATCAGCATGCGCAGCACCGTCGTCTTGCCCGAACCCGACGGACCGATGACCGAGACTTTTTCGCCGCGCGCTATTTCGAGATTGAGCCCGTCGAGAACGGTTAACGTGCCGTAGCGTTTCGATACATTGTCGAAGCGGACCATCGGTTGTTCAGTCATCGGGTGGTCCTCCGGTTGAGCAGCCCTTCGAGGGAGCGGATGAGCGCCGCCGAAACCAGGCTCATGGCAAGGAAAAACAGGCCGACCAGCGTGATCGGCTCGGTGTAGCGGAACGTTTCGGAGCCGATGATCTTGGCGGTCTGCATCAGTTCCATCACGGCGATTGCGGAAAGCAACGGCGTTTCCTTGAACAAGGCCACCAGATAATTGCCGAGCGCCGGAACGATCGGCGGGATCGCCTGCGGAATGATGATGTCGCGGAACGTCGTCCAGGACGAGAGATTGAGCGCGATCGAAGCTTCCCACTGGCCGCGATGGATGTTGTCGAAACCGGCGCGATAGACCTCGGAGCAATAGGCGGCGTAGTGGATGCCGATGGCCAGCACCCCGGCGGTGAAAGCGTCGAGCACGACACCGAATTTCGGAAAGACGAAATAGAGAAAGAATATCTGGATGAGCAGCGGGGTCGAGCGGATCAGCTCGACCAGCACCGAAATCGTCCAGCTGGTCCACGGCACGGCGATGCGGACGACCGCCAGCACCAGACCGAGCGAGGCGGCAAGCGCAAAGCCGATCAGCGTCGCTTCAATGGAAATGACGGCGGCGCGGGCAAGCACCGGCAGGATTTCCAGGGCAAATCCCCAATCCCAGATCATGCCGCCTTCCCCCGCGCCAGTCCGAGCGACGCCCGCCTTTCGAGAAGCCGCATGCCGATGGTCACAACCAGCGACATTGCCAGGTACATCAGAAGGACGAGGGTGAAGATCGGAATGGTCTTGAACGTGTTCTGGTTCATTTGCTGCGCCTTGAAGGCGAGATCCGAAAGCGTGATCAGCGAGACCAGCGCCGTCGATTTCAGAAGCTCGATGAACAGATTGCCCCAGGGCGGGATCATCGCGACAAAGGCCTGCGGCAGAATGATCCGGCGCAACATCTGCGGGCGGCTCATGTTCAATGCCGTACACGCTTCCCACTGCCCGCGGGCGACGGACAGGATCGCGCCGCGCACGCACTCCGATCCGTAGGCGCCGACATTCAGGCCGAGCGCGAGCACCGCCACAACGAATGCGTTGATCGTGACGCCGAATTGCGGGAGCACGAAAAACAGCCAGAACAATTGCACCAGTGCCGACGTTCCGCGGAAGATCTCGACGTAAACCGTGGCCAGCCATCTGAGCGGCGTCGGGCCATACATCCTTGCAAGTGCTGCAAGCACGCCCATGATAATTGCGAGCAGGCTGCCGAGGACGGCGATCTCGACCGTCAGGACCGCGCCTTGCAGCAGCCCCGGCATAAACACTTGATATGATTCCTGTGTTGCCAAGGCACCGATCACGACAAGCGCGATGACCAGCATGGCAACGAGCGTACGGATACCCATGCGATTCCCCCAAGGAAAAAGGGCGGCGCTTTCGCGCCGCCAGCAGTTGGGAACCTATTTGCCCGCGCAGAGCTCTGCGGTGGTCTTGTTGGGGAGATAGTCCTTGCCGAAGCCGAGTGGCTCGACCAGCGCGATATGCTCCGGCGAACCGAGGAACTTCTTCAGTTCGGCGTTGAACGCCTCCTGCAGGTCGGTGTCTTCCTTGCGGAAGCCGAAGCCGCCATGGCCTTTCACCGACTTGCCGGCAACCTCGCCGAAGGGCTTGGTCGATTCGACACCGTCGGCTTTCTTGGCCATGTCGGCGATCGAAAGAGCAGTCAGCGCGGCAGCGTCGGCGCGGCCCGACTGGACGGCGGCGACCAGGCTGGACTGGTCAGGCAAGGAGACGATCTGCCCATCGGCAACGCCCGCTTCCTTGGCGAAGCCGCCTTCAACGGCGCCGGCCATCACGGCGAGCTTGAGATCCGGATTGTCCTTGATGCTGGAAAAATCCTTGATGCCTTTCGGATTGCCTTTTGCCACCAGCATAGCCTCGCCGATGCCGTAGGACGGCTCGGAGTAGTTGATCTCGGCGCAGCGCTTCGGAGTGATGAACATGCCGGCGGCGATGATGTCGAAGCGGCCGGCCTTGAGACCCGGAATGAGCGAGCCGAATTCGGTCAAAACACCGTCGACCTGCGGTATGCCCATCTTGGCGAGCACCGCCTTGGCGACTTCAGGGGCCTCGCCGGTCAGCTTGCCGTCTGGCGTGGCGTAACCGAACGGCGCCTCGTTGGCGAAACCGACGCGGATGTAGCCGTCCTTCTTGGCCCGTTCGAGGGTGGTTTCCGCGTGAGCGGACAACGACGTCAATGACGTCGCGGCGAGCGCGATGCAGGCAGCCGCCTTCACGACCATACGGCGCGATATCGATGATTTGAGCATGCTTTTCTCCCATTGGACAACTGTGGATGGTTCCCAGGGCGCGGCCTTCTTCGAGGTCGACGCCTGCTTGATCAGACGTATACAACTGCCCTAGACATTTCGCAAGCAGAGATATAGAAACCATGAAAATTCGGCGATAATTCGCAGTTAGCCAGCAAATTGACGTCGAGTTGTGCACAATTTGGCCTAGTTGCCACTTACAAAAGGCAAACGGCGTACCTGGAAGGCAGGATTTCGGTGGCGACCGCGAACGGCTTCGGGACATTCAGGCAAGCGGAGTATGGGCAGCGCCTCGCCGGCGTGAAGACACGCATGCAAAAAGCCGGCTTCGATCTCATCGTTTGTCAGGATCCCGCCAACATGTGCTGGCTGACCGGCTATGATGGATGGTCGTTCTACGTTCCGCAGTGCGTGCTCGTCCATCTGGAGGAAGACCGGCCGATCTGGTTCGGCAGGGCACAGGATGCCAAGAGCGCACGCCTGACCACCGGCCTGCCGGAGAAAAACATCGTGCCGTTCTCGGAACGGCTGGTGCAGCAGCCCCTCGAACACCCTTATGACGAACTCGCCCAACTGATCCGGTCGCGTGGTTGGGGAAAGGCCCGCATCGGCGTCGAGATGGACGCGCATTATTATACGGCGCGCTGCCACGCCCATCTGGTCCAAGGGCTGCCCGACGCGCACTTCGCCAACAACCACGATCTCGTCAACTGGGCGCGGCTGGTCAAATCCGAGGCCGAGCTGGTGCTGATCCGCGAGGCGGGTGCGATCTGCACGCATGCCATGAACCGCGCCATCGAGAAAATGCGGCCCGGTGTGCCTCAGAACCATGTCATTGCGGAAATCTATCACGCACAGATCATAGGCGTGCCCGGAGCGGGCGGCGACTATGCCGCGATCTGTCCGCTGATGCCCGTTGGCGAGGGCACCAGCACGCCGCATCTGACGTGGTCCGACGCGCCGCTGCCGGACAGCGGCCTCGCCATTCTGGAGATCGCCGGCGTGCGGCGCCGCTACCATGCGGCCCTGACCCGGACGGTGCATTTTGGCCAGCCGCCGCAAGCCATCCTCGACATGGCCAAGGCGATCGTCGAGGGCGTCGACGCTGGCCTCGAGAAGGCGCGCCCCGGCTACACCGCCGAGGAGGTGGAAGCCGCCTGGCAGGCAGTGTTGAGGAAGAACGGGCTGAAGAAGGAAAGCCGCGTCGGCTATCCGGTCGGGCTCGCCTATCCGCCCGATTGGGGTGAACGCACCGCAAGCCTTCGTGCCGGCGACACCACCGAGATGCAGCCTGGGATGTGCTTCCATTTCATGGCCGGCGTCTGGCTCGACGATTTCGGCATCGCCATCTCGGAATCGTTCGTCGTCACGGAACGCGGCGGCGAACGCCTCTGCGACGTGGCGCCCGAACTCGTCGTCATCGACTGACATGGCGGCCGGGAAACCGGCTGCCGAAAAGACCATGCCCGCCAGCAAGCCGGCAACAAGCACGAGGACGCCCGATGGACCGCAATCCGTTTTCCGAAGCCGAAATCGCCGGCCGCCTTGCCAAGGTCCGTACTGCACTGGTTGAGCGCGAGCTCGACGGGGCGGTCTTTGCCTCGCCGGAGAACGTCTTCTATCTCACCGGGCTCGATCACTGGGGGTATTTTGCCCCTCACCTGCTGATCGTCCCGCTCCAGGGAAAACCTGTCCTGGTCACCCGCTCGATGGAAATGGTGACGATCGAGAAGCAGGTAAAGGCAGCGGAATTCCGTGGTCACTCCGACAGCGAAACGGCGGCCGACCTTGCCGCGCGGGTGCTTGCGGAGCTCGGCCTGTCCGGCAAGCGGATCGGTCTCGAATACTGGACGGCCGGCCTTAGCCATGGACTTGCCGTGGCACTCCAGATGCAAGCCGATGCCAAGTGGAGCGATGTCTCCGGTCTGATCGACAAGATGCGGCGGGTGAAGAGCGCCGACGAACAAGTGCTGATGCGGCGGGCCGCAAAGGTGACGGACGCCGGTGCCGATGCCGCGATCGCCGCGATCTCGGATGGCGCTTCCGAACAGGAGGTCGCCGCCCAATGTGTTGCGGCAATGATCCGCGCCGGCGGTCATGCGCCGGGCTTCGGACCGTTCATCCGCCCGGCCGCGCGCCTGGGTGAAGAACACACGACCTGGGGCGACGGGATCTACCGCAAGGGCGAGCCGGTCTTTGTCGAATTGTCCGGGTGCATCTCACGCTACCACGCCCCGCTCGGCCGGCTCGTTCGCATCGGCCACATCAGCGACGAAGACGCCGCAATGGCGGAAG
Organism: Mesorhizobium sp. M0040; assembly: GCF_040323505.1. NCBI lineage: Bacteria > Pseudomonadati > Pseudomonadota > Alphaproteobacteria > Hyphomicrobiales > Phyllobacteriaceae > Mesorhizobium > Mesorhizobium sp. M0040. The sequence goes on along the minus strand of NZ_JAMYVA010000011.1, from coordinate 101,047 downwards.
TGACCGCCAAGGCGTTCAACGCTGTCGTCGAGGCGTTGCGGCCGGGCGCCAAGGCGCGCGATGTCTACGCCGCCTGGCAGGCTGTCGCTGACGAGGCGGGTCTTTCCCACTATCGCCGCCATCACTGCGGTTATCTTGTCGGCGCCGGCCAGCCGCCATCATGGACCGGCGGCAATTCGGTGACCGGCTTGAGGCACGATTCCGACCTCGAGATCGAGACCGGGATGAGCTTCCACATCCTGTCGTGGCTGATGGGCACCGGTCGCGGCGATGACTTCGTTTCCAACACGGTGCTGTTGACCGATGCGGGCGCTGAAGTGCTCACCCGCACGCCGGCCGGCCCGATCGTTCGATAGGCCTGCACACATGGCGCGCTACTCGGCATTTTCGATCTTGCGCAACGCGCTGTCCGGCCAGAAGAATTGGCAGCGCGCCTGGCGGGCAGCGGAGCCAAAATCGTCCTATGACGTGATCGTTATTGGCGGCGGCGGACACGGCCTCGCCACCGCCTTCTACCTCGCCGAGAACCACGGCATCCGTAACGTCGCCGTGCTCGAAAAGGGTTATGTCGGCGGCGGCAATGTCGGCCGCAACACCACCGTCATCCGCTCCAACTACCTGCTCGACGGCAACACCCAGTTCTACGAATTCTCGATGAAGCTCTGGGAGGGCATGTCGCGGGCGCTGAACTTCAATGTCATGTTCTCGCAGCGCGGCCAGCTCGTCACGGCGCATTCGGCCGATCAGCTCGACGGCTTCAGCCACCGCGCCAATGTCATGCGGCTGAACGGCATTGATGCCGATATCCTCGACCGCGACGAGGTGCGCCGTCTCGTGCCCTATCTCGACTTTTCCGACACCGCCCGCTTCCCGATCCATGGCGCCATCTTCCAGGGCCGGGCGGGCACGGCGCGCCACGACGCCGTCGCCTGGGGGTATGCGCGCGCTGCCGACGGCCATGGCGTCGACATCATCCAGAACTGCGAACTGACAGGCTTTGTCCGCGACGGCGACAGTATCGTCGGCGTCGAAACGACGAAAGGCCGGATCGGCGCCGGCAAGGTCGGCCTCGCGGTCGCTGGCCACACGTCCGTGCTCGGCGCCAAGGCCGGGCTTGAACTGCCGATCGAAAGCCATGTGCTGCAAGCTTTCGTCACCGAGCCGCTGAAGCCGTTGGTAGATCACGTCGTCGCTTACGGCGCCGACCATTTCTACGTCAGCCAGTCCGACAAGGGCGGACTGGTCTTCGGCGGCAATCTCGACGGCTACAATTCATACGCCCAGCGCGGCAATCTCGGCGTCGTGCGCGAGGTGGCGGAGGCGGCGATTGCATTGATGCCGTGCATTTCGCGCGTCCGGCTGCTGCGCCACTGGGGCGGCGTCATGGACATGACTCCCGATGCCAGCCCGATCATCTGCCCGACGCCGATCGACGGCCTCTATCTCAACGGCGGCTGGTGCTATGGCGGCTTCAAGGCGACGCCGGCGTCCGGCTGGTGCTTCGCCCACACGATCGCCACCGGCAAGCCGCATCCCTTGGTCGCGGCCTACGGGCTCGATCGTTTCCGCACCGGCCACACGCTCGATGAGGCCGGTGTCGGCCCTTCCGCCTGGCTGCAATAGGAGGCGGGACAAAATGCTGCGCATCAAATGCCCCTGCTGCGGCCCGCGCGACCATGACGAGTTCCGCTATGGCGGCGATGCCTCGGTCACGCGTCCGGCCCATGACGATCCCGATCCGGAGGCCTGGTACCGCTACGTCTATATCAGGACAAACCCGGCCGGCCCGCACCGTGAATTCTGGCAGCACGTGACCGGTTGCCGGCAATGGCTGGTGGTCGAACGCGACACCCGCAACCATGCCGTCGCATCCGTCGACTTCGCCAGAAAATTGCGGGCCAGGAAATCAACTCTAAGGAAATCCCCGGCATGAGTTCGAACCGCAAACGGCTGTCGTTAGGTGGCCGCATCGACCGCGAGCAGCCGGTCGAGTTTACCTTCGACGCCCGCAAGCTGGCTGGATATCGCGGTGACACGCTTGCCTCTGCGCTGCTCGCCAATGGCGTCACGCTGGTCGGTCGCAGCTTTAAATATCATCGCCCGCGCGGCATTTTTTCCGCCGGGCCCGAAGAGCCGAATGCGCTGGTTACGCTCGGGAGCGCCGGCAGGCGCGAGCCGAACCTGCCGGCGGCGACACTGGAACTCGCCCACGGCATGGTCGTGGAGAGTCAGAACCGCTGGCCATCGCTTGCCTTCGACGTGCAAAGCGTCAACGGGCTGTTGGCACCGTTTCTGTCCGCCGGCTTCTACTACAAGACCTTCATGGGCCCGACGCGCCGCGCCTGGATGTTCTACGAACATTTCATCCGCAAGGCGGCCGGCCTGGGTAGAGCCGGCACCGGCTCGGATCCCGACCGCTATGAGGTTCGTCATGCCTTCGCCGATGTCGCCATTGTCGGCGGCGGCCCGGCGGGATTGTCGGCGGCGCGGGCAGCGGCCGCGGCCGGGGCGCGGGTTGCGCTGATCGAGCAGGATTTCCTGCTTGGCGGCCAGCTTCTGGCGGAACCGTCCGACAGCGCAGCGGCTGGATGGTTGAGGCAGGCCGAGGCCGAGTTGGAGGGCTTCGAAACCGTCGCGCTGATGAAGCGGACGACCGCTTTCGGCAGCTATGACGGCAATGTCCTTGGACTGGTCAAACAGCGCGATCCAACCGATCCGAAGCCGAATGGCGAGGCCCGCCAAACGGTCACTATGCTGCGCGCCCGCTCGATTGTTTTCGCCACCGGCGCCATCGAGCGGCCGATCGTGTTCTCGAATAATGACCGGCCCGGCGTGATGCTTGCCTCGGCCGCCCGGACCTATCTCAACCGTTTCGCCGTCCTGCCGGGCAAGAAAATCATTGTCGCCACCACCAATGACGGTGCCTGGCGCACCGCCTTCGACTATGCCGCAGCCGGCGCGGAGGTGACGGTTGCCGATCTGCGCGCCGTCCCGCCCGCAGCACTTGCCGCGGAAGCCGCACGGCTCGGCGTGGTGGTGCGGGCCGCAACGCGCATCGTCGACCTGCACGGCGGCCATGCCGTCAGGCAAGTAACGCTCAACGGGCCGGAGGGCCAGTCCTCGGCCGCCTGTGACCTGGTCTGCATCTCCGGCGGCTGGTCGCCAACTGTGCATCTCACCTCGCACCTGGGGAGCAAGCCCACCTACCGCGACGACATCGACGGCTTCGTGCCGGGTTCGTTTCCGGCCGGCCGGTTCGGCGCCGGCGCGATGATGGGAACCTATGCGACGGCCGATGCCATCGACGACGGTCATCGCGCCGGTAGCGAGGCCGCAGCCTCCTGCGGCAAGTCGGCGCCGGTGCCCGCTCCGTCGAAACTCGATCTGGACGAGACCGCCACGAGTTCACTTCGCGAGATCCCTTCCGTTGGACGTGGAAAGGCCTTCGTCGATTTCCAGATGGACGTGACGACCGGGGATATCGAGCTCGCCCATCGTGAGGGCTATGAATCGGTCGAGCACCTGAAGCGCTACACCACGCTCGGCATGGGCACCGACCAGGGCAAGACCAGCAATTTTGCCGCACTTGCCGCGATGGCCGCCCTGCGCAAGGTAACAATCCCCGAGACCGGCGCTACGACCTTTCGGCCGCCCTATACGCCCGTGGCGATCGGCGCGCTTGCCGGGCGCGCCATCGGCCATCATTTCAAGCCGATCCGCCGCACGCCGATGCATGACTGGCACATGGCGAACGGCGCCGAGATGCTCGAGGTCGGGCTCTGGATGCGGCCCTATTTCTACCGGCAGTCGGGGCGTAACGTGAACGAGGCCTACGTCGCCGAAATGCGGACCGTACGTCAGGCGGCGGGCCTGATGGACATCTCCACGCTCGGCAAGATCGATGTCCAGGGCCCGGATGCGGCAATCTTCCTCGACCGCGTCTATGCCAACGGCTTTGCCAAACTGGCGATAGGCCGCGCCCGCTACGGCGTCATGCTGCGCGACGACGGCATCGTCTTCGACGACGGCACCACGACGCGGCTAGCGGAAAACCGGTTCTTCATGACCACTTCGACCGCCAAGGCCGCCGATGTGCTGTCGCGTCTCGAATTCCTGCTCGACACGGCCTGGCCGGATTTGCGCGTGGCCGTTACCTCGGTCAGCGATGAATGGGCGGCGATGTCGGTTGCTGGGCCTAACAGCCGCGCGATCCTGAATGCAGCGTTTCCCGCTCTCGACGTTTCCGAGGAGGCGCTTTCGCACATGGGACTACTCGAAAGCGAATGGGAGGGCCGTGCGCTCCGCATCCTGCGTCTCAGTTATTCCGGCGAGCGCGCTTACGAAGTCTATGTCGGCGCCACTGCCGGTGAACAGCTCTGGAGCCGCTTGCTCGAAGCCGGCAGACCCTTCGACCTGAAGCCTTACGGTGTCGAGGCGCTTGGCGCGCTGCGGGTCGAAAAGGGCCATGTCGCCGGACCGGAGATCGATGGGCGCACGACGCTCGACGATCTCGGCCTCGGCCGCATGGCCGGCAAGCGCAGCGGCTTCGTCGGCGACGTCCTGCGACGGCGCCCTGCCCTCCGGGCGCCCAACCGGCAGCGTCTGGTCGGGCTGGAATGCATCGAAGAGGGAAAACGCCTGCGCGGCGGCGCCATCCTGTTCCTGCCGGATGAGAAACCCCATGGCCATGGGCGCGGTCGTGTCACCTCCGTCACTTTCAGCCCCGAACGCGGCCATTATGTCGGGTTGGCCCTGCTTGCCGGTGATGTCGCGGCAGAAGGAAGCGAGGTCGTGGCGGTCTATCCGATGAAGGCCGAAACGGTTCGCGCCCGCGTTGTCTCGCCGGTATTCATCGATCCGCAGGGAGAACGGCTGCATGGCTAGCTTGACCTCTTCTCGGGATTTCAGCCTGTCCGTGGCGGATTGTCCGCTTATCCAGATCGAGGGCTGGGACGCGACACTGAGACAATTCGAAAAGAGCGTCTCGGCGTCGCTCAACACGAAACTTCCCGCTTCGGTCGGAGAGACGGTTCGCCACAAGGGCCTTTTAACCATCCGCGTTGCACCTCGCCGCCTTTGGCTGGCTCTCGACGAAGGCACAGAAGCGCCAGCCCTTGTCGTCGACCCCGATCTCGGCTGTTCCGTGCCCCTCGGGGAAGGTCGTGTTCGTTTGAAAATGGCCGGCCCTGGTATCGCAAGGCTTCTGTCCGGCTGCATTGCCGTCAACTGGCACGCGCCGACCGCCGCTCCGGGCCGCGCCGTGCAAACATCCTTCCATCACGTGCCCGTGCTCTTCCTGCGCACCGGCGAGACCGCGTGCGAACTCATCGTGCCGCGAAGTTTTGCCCGCAGCCTCTCGGATTGGATTGCCGGCGGCTAGCCAATACCGGTTCCTCGGGCAAGGGCCGGCTTTAGCGGCGATCCAAGCCGCCATCACGAAGCCATCTACTCTCTTGCCGGCCAGTCCTGCAGAAGCGTAATCCCAAACTTCGGCGCGGCTACTTTGAGCCGCTCGATATCGGCAGGCGTCGGCGGCCCGACCACCTCTCCCTTGCTGCGTTCATGGCCACCTTCGGCGAGAAACTGCTCGAACACACTTGGCGTGTCTATCAGGATGTAGCGAACGGGCTGGTTGCCGGGATTCATGAGCTGGTGCGGGATCCCGCGCTTCAAAAACATGCTCTCGCCGGCGAGAGCGTTCGGACCTCGCCGGCCACAACCGCGGTCAACTGCCCTTCGATGACGTAGACCGTCTCGTCGTCATTCGCATGAACATGGATTGGCGTTTTCGTGTGCCCGTCGCTTCTGTTTTCGAAGAGACTCAACAAGCCTCCCGTCTGTTCGCCGGAGACCAGTCGCTTCATGACGATGCCTGCGAGCACGAATTCTTTTGGTTCAACATCCGTCATTGATCCAATCCTGCCAGACACATTTGGTGGGCCGTCAAGCAGACGAGCTGCGCAGCGACATCCGGCAAACGTCGAACTGGCTCACGGGTTCCCGGTCGCCGGAGTTCCCTCTTCCCAAGCTCCGTTTGGACGAAAAGCCGGCTTCATTCTCACCGGACATGCTGGCCGACATCCGCCAATTCGAGGGCGCCGCAGCGGTCCGCCTAACTGACGGCAAAGCTGCAACGGGCTGCCAGGCTCTCGCCGGGCCCAAGCACCGACAGTCCATTCCATTTGTCGATCGAACCACGATTGTGAGCATCGACAGCATGACTGACCGGTTCAAAACAGAAGAAGTCGCTCTCGTCCGATGGCGAATAGACCAGGTAGAAATTCAAGGGCGATGAAGCTTCAATCCGCAGGCTGCAACTGTGCTCCGGCCACGATATGGTAGCGACGCCGTTCCAACCGGCAAACAGATTGTTTATCCATCCACTCGGCAATACGACTGGGGCGCCGAAATTCCAATCGGGATGGGTTTTGACATCCACAAACCGTTCAGGGAGGTGGTTGGGCAGTTCGAGACAAACCTGCGAGGCCGGCGCATGAAGCGCGGTTCGTGCCGTTCTCGGGAACCATGGATGGATGCCAAGCCCGAACGGCAATCTGATCGAGGCCCGATTGACGATGCGAAGTTTCAGCTCGAGCCCCTGTCCGGCCAGCGCGTAGCTCACGTCGGCGCGATATCGGTATGGGCCGGGCCCGTTGCTGATGAGCGACAGCTTTGCGTTGTCCTGCGTTACGCTGTCGACGTCCCACTCGCTCGAAAATCCATTGCCGTGAATGGGAAAGGGCTCGCCTGCAACATTGGCAGGCAGTTCGAGGAATTTGGAGTCGAATGTGAACCCGCCGCCCGAGATGCGATTTGACCATGGCAAAAGCAGGTTGCAGGCAAGGTCGAGCGGTTTGCTGCTCCCGCCGTTTGGCCAAGGCCTGAAGAGCGGCACGCGCCCATAGTCGAACCTCGCAAGACCTGCCCCAAGCGATGGGACGATTTCAGCAGACAGGTCTCCGCTTCTGATCTTGATCGTCCCGACCATCCGCTTCAGACGGTATCGGCCTTGGCAGCGGCGATCGGCTGTTGATGGCGGCCTTTGCGAGCCACTGCAAGAAGGTCGTTCGACGCGATCCCGATGAGCGCCTTCATCTGATCGTGTGCATCGTCGGCCCTCCGCATCCTGATTGCCTCCAGCACGTCGCCATGCGCGCTCAGCGTCTGCTGGTAATTAGCGGTGGCCGATGTGGTCAAGCGGAAGGAGAAGCTGAGGGCGGCCGCAAGCATATTGCCGAGATTGGCGAACACCGGGTTGCGGCTGGCACGAAGGATGGCGGTATGAAACCTGACGTCGGCATCGAGACACGCAGCGAGATCGTCCTGCGGAGCAATGCGCATGGCTTCATAGGCCGCTTCGATGACTGCGAGATCGCCTGACGTCGCCATCTTGGCCGCAAGTTGGGCGGCAGCGGGTTCAATGACCAGCCGCGCCTCGATCAATCCGCGGACGAAATCGAGATCGGGCTCGATATCGCGCATCCATTCCAGAACCTGTGCATCCAGCCTGTTCCATTCGCTCGACACGCGCACACGCGTCCCGGCCCGCTTGCGCGCCTCGATCAAGCCTTTCGCCGAAAGCGTCAGAAGAGCATCGCGAAGCGCGGTGCGGCTCGCCCCGTAGATAACGCAAAGCTCGGCTTCCGTCGGCAGGACGGAGTGCTGGGCGTAGGAGCCGGCGAGGATGCGCTGTCCGAGATCGCGTGCGATGCGATCCTTGAGCGATGACGTGGTGCCATCTGCGGCAGGAATGTCCTGCTTGCCTTGGCCAGTCGAAGCGATCGCCGCGTCCATCGTCATGTCCTGTTCAAGTGGTACTCGGCAATTACCACAGCAAGTATCAGCAGCGAGCCCTTGGCAAGCAACTGATAGAAGGTTGGCACGGACGTCAGTATCATTCCGTTGTTGAGGACGCCAATGATGGCGACGCCCAGCAGTGCGCCGACGATCGTGCCCTTGCCGCCCTGCAAGGCGCAGCCCCCAAGAACGGCCGCTGTGATGGCCTCGAGTTCCAGGCCTTGGGATCCGGATACGGGCTGCCCGGAGCCGGTACGGGCAGCCAACAGAATCCCGGCCAATCCGGCCGCCACTCCACTCATGATGTAGATGCCGACGCGGTAGCGGTTGATGTTGATGCCGGAGAAGCGTGCGACAACGGGATTGCCGCCCAGGGCATAGATGTTGCGGCCAACGATCGAGCGGGCAAGGAAGAGATGGAACACGATCGCGGTCAGCAAGAGAATCCAGATCAGCAGAGGCAGGCCGAGGATTCGTCCGATCCCGATGAAGCGGAAAGTGTCGCTGAAAATCGCGATCGATTGCCCATCGGACATGATGAACGCGATGCCGCGGAAGATCGCCATCGTACCGAGAGTCGCGATGACAGCGTTGACCCGCCCATAGGTGATGATGATGCCGTTCACGAGGCCGGCAAGACCGCCCAGGACCAGGCCGGCAAGAATGCCCGCGGCGGGTGATCCGGTGGCCTGGATGGCCATTGCCGTCGATACTGTGGTCAGACCGACAATTGCGCCGACGGCAATATCGAGCCCTCCGGCGACAATAACCACGGTCTGGCTCATCGCCAGAACGCCCAGGATGGTAATGCCTAGACCGATGTTCAGCAGATTTCGGCTGGAGAAGAACACGTCGCCTCTCAGGGTGCCGAAAATGAGCACGAGAATGGCGAGAGCAATAAGAAGGCTTATGTTGTGAATGCCGATGCGCTCTGCGATGCGCAAGGAAGCGCGCCTGTTGTCGGTTTGTGTTGTTGCTGTCCTGAGCTCAAGGCTGTTCACTGAATTTGTCCTCCGAGCGATGGTCCAGATTGCGGCATGGCGTGTTTCAGGATCGTGGCCTCGTCGATGTCAGGGCGGGAAAGTTCGGCCGTGATCCTGCCTCCAGCCATGACAAGCACCCTGTCGGCGAGCCCGATCAGTTCCGGCATTTCCGAGGAAATCAGGATTATGCCGATGCCGCTGGCGGCGAGTTCGTCGATCAGGCGATAGATTTCCGCCTTGGCGCCGATGTCGATGCCGCGGGTCGGCTCGTCGAGGATGAGAAGCATCGGCTGCCGCGCAAGCCAGCGCGCGAGAACGACCTTCTGTTGGTTGCCACCCGATAATTTCGAAACCTGTTCGTCGAGGTTGGGCGCCTTGATCGACATCTTTGCTGCAAGCGGTGAGACGATCTCCAGTGCCTTGCGCCGGTTGAAGAAGCCGAAGGTCGACGTTCTGTCGGGCACGCAAAGCGATGCGTTATCAAGAATGCTTCGGAACAACAGCAGCGCCTCGTGCTTGCGGTCTTCCGGGGCAAAGCCGATGCCCGCCACGATCGCTGCATGCGGGCTGTTAGGGCCAACGGGCACACCATTCATCGTTATGGTTCCGTCGACGCGCCTATCATAGCCGACAATCGCCTTTGCCAGTTCGGATCGACCCGCACCCATAAGGCCGGCAATGCCGAGCACCTCGCCACGGCGGACCTTGAGGCTCACATCGGTGACGTGGTCGGTGGTCAGGCCCGTCACCTCCAGCAACGGTTGCCCCGATTGCCACGTCTCGCGCGTAAACAGATCGGCTATGTCGCGGCCCACCATGAGCTTGGCTATGGTCTGCTCGCTGGCACCGGCAGCGGGGGAATCATCGACCAGCCGGCCGTCCCGCAAAACGACAATGCGATCCGCAAGGTCGATGACCTCGTTCAGCCTGTGAGAGATGTAGACGATCGAAGTGCCCTCGCCGCGCAGCCGGCGAATTACTGAAAACAGACGGCGCGCTTCGTCGTCGGTCAGTGACGAGGTCGGCTCATCGAATGCGATCAGCCGGCCGCCGGCACGTATGGCGCGCATGATTTCGATCATCTGGCGCTGTGCCGGACCGAGTGTGCTGCAGAGTTGACGCGCCAGCATATCCCGCTGCATGCCGAAGGTCGCAAGCACCTTATCAGTCTGGTCCTCGAGCCTGTGCCAGTCGAGCAGGACGCCTGCCAGCCGCGGCAGTTCGCCGACGAAAATGTTCTCGGCCACGGTCAGGTTCGGAACGATCTCCGGCTCCTGATGGATGACACGTATTCCGGCTCTGTGGCTGTCGCGCGGTTCGCTGAAAACGATCGGCGTGGAGCCATGCAGCACGGTGCCGGTGTCCGGTGCGAACACGCCCTCGAGAATTCGCATCATTGTCGACTTGCCGGCGCCATTCTCGCCAACCAGGGCAAGCACCTCTCCTGGCCGAAAGGCAATAGAGACATTGTCGAGCGCCTGCACGACGCCGAAGCGCTTCGATATCCTGTCGAGCGAGAAGAAATCCGATTGCATCAAAAGCTCACTCCCGAGGATCGATCCCGTGTGCCCGCCGACGAACTGCCGGCCCAAAGAGCGTCATGCGCACTGCGGCGCATGACGCATATCTGGTTCAGTGGCAGAGCTTGGCTTTGTAGTCCGACGCAAAATTGTCGGCGGTGATGTATTCCGGGTCAGTGAAGGATTGAACGGGAAGCTTCGTTCCGTCCTTGATGGAGGCCAAGAGAATCTTCACCGCCAGCGCGCCATGATTTTCCGAATTGAGCCACATCGTACCACGGAACGCCGAGGGCTTTCCGGATCCGAAGGCATCGCAGGCGCGGCTCCCGTCGATGCCGATCCCCATGCCCTGGTCCGCGGTGTAGCCGGCGTTTTCCAGGGCTCGCGCACCACCCAGCACGCCGTCATCGTTGCATGAATAGAATATCCAGTTCGTGACGCTGGGATTGGCCGTCAGTGTGGTGGTCATCACGTCGATGGCGTTCACCATCGTGTTGTCGTAGGGGACGCGAACGATGTTGCCCGGCTTGAAATCGGGCACCGCCTTCAGGAACGCTTCTTCCGCGCCCTTGTTGCGCTGCATGCAGGTATCGGCCTTGCGGTCCTCGATCGAGGCGATGCGCACCTCTTTGCCCGCCCAGCCTTCAGCCTTGTAGAGCTTGGCAAGCTCTTCGCCCACCCGCGCACCGATATTGTAAGCATTCATGCCGACATAGGGGACCTGGGTGCCATCCTGGTAATAAATATCGTCGTCCACCGCCACCAAGGGAATTTTTGCGGCCTTTGCTTTCTCCGCGATGACCGGTCCCAGCGCCTTGTCGGGGACGACGATGGCGATTCCCTTCACACCGTCGCCGACCATTGTATCGAAGGTCGTGATCGTCAAATTGGCGTCGAACTGAACGTCCTGCGACACGAATGCGGCCCCTGCCGCCTCAGCCGCTTTCTTGGCGCCGCCGACTTCGGCGACGAACCATGGGTGGTCTCCCATCTTGTTGATGTAGCCGATCTTGATGTCGTCTGCGCTTGCTGCGCCACTTATCAGTCCGGCAGCCAATACCGCAAATGTCGCCAAAGCCTTTGTTGTGGTTTTCATGAATGTCCTCCCTGAGAGCTCTATGGTGGTTGCTAGTCGTGGTAGAGAACCGAGCGCCCACCATCGATGGTGATCGTCTCGGCATTTATGAACGGCGCTTCGTCCGAAGCGAGGAAAACCGCCGTCATTGCAACCTCGTCCGGCCGGCCAATTCGCTTGGGCGGATGGAGGTCGTAGGCTCGCCGCTTCTCCTCGGCGGGGTTCGGGAATGTGTTCCAGTAGGCTTCCGCGATTGGCGTCTCGATATAGCCGGGGGCGATCGCGTTCACCCGGATACCGCGTGCGGCATATTCGATGGCCAGCGAACGGGTCAGGCCCAAAAGTGCATGCTTGGCGACCGGATACGGAAACGTATGGGGAATGATCTGGAATGCGTGACAGCTCGCTATGTTGACGATGGACCCCGAGCCCTTCGCCAGCATCGTCGGCAAAACCGCCTTGGCGCAGAACCACGCGGCCTGGAGGTCGAGCTTGAGGCAGCGCTCCCATTCCTCATCCGGCATCATCAATGGTTCGTAGAAGACGTTGGCACCTGCATTGTTGACGAGAACGTCGACGCCGCCATAGCTCGTGATCGTGCGGGCGACCATGTCCGCGACCGCGGATGCGTCCGTGACATCCGTCTCGACGAACAATACGTCGGCGCCTCCGGCACGCAGTTCGTCGTCGATCGCTTTGCCGCTTGCCGCATTCAGTTCGGCAATGACGGTCTTTGCCCATGCATCGCAAAAGCCCGGGCGGTGGCGGCACCTATGCCTTGGCCGGCGCCCGTGACGATTGCGATCTTTCCTTGCAGCCGGCCTGCCATTGCATTCACCAGTCAACCACGGTGCCGTCCGGCATGACGGCATTGCGGGCATGCAGCACTTCCTGCTTAAAGTGGTGACGTGCGATGACGTCCTCATTGACGGTGACGCCAAGGCCCGGCAGTTCGGGCAGGTCCCAGCGGCCTGGTTTGCGCCGAATTGGCCAGGTAACGACCTCGTCGTACCAGGCGACGGCACCGGACATCTCCTCCTGAATGACGACGTTTGGCGTCGATATGCCGAAGTGAAGAGCAGCGACGCCAGCGATCGGACCGAGCGGGTTGTGCGGCGCAAGGCCGATGCCTGCGGTTTCCGCCATGGCCGCGATCTTCTTTGTCTCCAGCAGACCGCCAGTGTGGCAGATATCAGGCTGGGCAATGTTGAAGGCACGGGCTGCGATCGAGTGCGTGAATTCGCGACGTCCGATCAGCCGCTCGCCGGAAGCGATCGGCACGGCCGATCGCGCCGTGATATGCGCCAGTCCGGCAACATCTTCGGGCGGCACGGGTTCTTCCGCGAACATGATGCGGGCCGGCTCGATTGCTCTGAGGTAATCCATCGCAGCGTTAACGGATGCAGGGCGTCCATGGAAATCGACCATGATGTCAATGTCCGGACCTATGGCCTCGCGAAGTGAGCCAACCATGTTGGCGACAGAATCAACGGCTTTCGCAGGCGATAGGTAGTGGGTGTAGGGAATGCAGACGACCTTGACAGCATCGTAGCCTGCCTGCGTCACGATGCGTCCGCGTTCCACGATCGCGTCCGCGGATCCGGTCTCATAGACCGCCTTCATGTCTCCGAGGCCGAGATGCGTGTAGGTGCGCAGATAGTCGCGAACCTGTCCGCCCAGAAGGCGCCAGACGGGGACTCCCAATGATTTGCCCAGGATGTCCCAGAGCGCGATCTCAATGCCGCTGACGGCAGACATTCCCTCGACGCCAAGACGCCAAAATCCGTGGCGCGTAAGTATCTGGTAGCACTGCTCCACGTTGCGCGGATCCTGCCCGATGAGCAGGGCCTCAAGGTCCTGAAGCGCCCCAACGACGGCTCGGGTCTTCCATTCCAGCGTTGCCTCACCCCAGCCAAACAGACCGGGCTCGTCGGTTTCGACCCGGACGAAGACCCAGTTGCGCATTTCCGCATTGCAGACGCGCGCCTTGATGGCCGTGATTTTCATTGCTCCTCCCAGACCTGCCGCCTTTTTTCGATGGCAATATGTATGATTTATTATGGATAATATGGACGAGTCAAGCGCAACGTCGATGTCGACCAAGGCCGTCAAGGAACTGGTCCTCAGGAGGATCCGAGCAATTTTCGATCAATCCTTGTCCGCCGATGGAAGGGCTGTCAGCCTCCGATCCGCGAACATCGCGGAAAAGGCGCGGCTAAATCACCGCGCAGACCGTTTTCGTCTCGAGATAGTTCTCCAGGCCTGGTGCGCCGTTCTCATAGCCCCAACCGGATTGCTTGTGGCCGCCCTTCGGCAATTCCGGCGAGAAGTAGGAATGGCAATTGATCCAGACGGTGCCCGATCGAATATGTGCTGCAAGGCGATGCGCAGTGGAAAGGTCGCGGGTCCAGACGCTTGCGGCGAGGCCGTAGGGCGAGTCGTTCGCATGGCTGATCGCCTCCTCGACATCGTCGAACGGCATCACAGCAACGACGGGGCCGAAGATTTCCTCGCGCATCATGCGCATGTCCGGACGCACGCCGGTGACGACGGTCGGCTCGAAGAAATTGTCGAAGCGCCGGCCGCCGGCGACGATCTCGGCGCCACCAGAAGCGCCATCGTCGACATAGAAGGCGACGCGCGCGGCCTGGGTCCCGTTGACCAGCGGACCAAGGTCGGTATCCGGGTCAAGCCCGTGTCCGAGACGCAGCTTTCGCGCCTCCGCTGCCAGGCCCTCCACCAGACGGTCGTAGATCGAGCGATGCGCATAGACACGCGAGCCGGCGACGCAGACCTGGCCTGCATTGGCGAAGATCCCCCGCGCGATTCCGGGGATTGCGAGCTCCATTTCCGCATCCGGCATGACGATGGCCGGCGACTTGCCGCCCAGTTCGAGCGTCAGTTTCTTCAGATTGCCGCGCGCTGCGGAGACGATCATCTTTCCGACTTCCGTCGAACCGGTGAAGGCGACTTTATCGACATCGGGGTGTGCGGTTAGCGCCGCGCCCACAGTTTCACCGAGACCGGTCACGATGTTGACGACGCCGTCCGGCAAGCCGGCTTCGATCATCAGTTCACCAAGCCGCAGCGCGCTGAGCGACGTTTCCTCAGCCGGCTTGAGCACGATCGCACAGCCGGCCGCAAGCGCCGGGGCGAGCTTCATCGAGGCCATGAGCAGCGGCGAATTCCATGGCGTTATGGCCGCCACAACACCGATCGGCTCGCGCGCCGTATAGGCGAAAATCTTCCTGCCTGCCGGCTGATGGCCGATGGAGGTGGGAATTGTCGTGCCGAGGATTTTCGTGGCAAAACCGGCAAAATAGCGGAACTGCTCGGCCGAAGCCGGAACCTCCGCGAAGCGCGAAGTCTTCAGCGACTTTCCCTGGTCGAGCGTCTCGATCTCCGCAAGCTCATCGGCATGGCGCTCGATCAGGTCGGCGATGCGCCACAGCAGCTTGCCGCGCGCCGACGGCGTCATGTCGCGCCAGCTCTCGCCCTCGAAAGCAGCACGCGCCGCAGCAACGGCGCGCCCGGCGTCATCGGCTGTGCCTTGCGCCAGCAGCGCGAGCGTGCCGCCGCTCGCAGGATCGGTCGCAGGCAAGGTTCCGCCATCGCTGGCGTCGCACCAGCCGCCGCCGATCAGGTGCTGCATTCTAGGTTTGGCCAGGAACGCCTTGACGCCTTCGTGCCTGGGTTCGCCGTTTCGAATGGTGATCGTCATGTCCGCATCCCGCGACCGAGTGCCTCGACCGCGGCGAGAGCACCGCGGATGATGGAATGATAGCCCGTGCAGCGACAGATGTTGCCTTCGAGCGCGGCGCGGATCTGGGACTCGTCGGGAGCCGGGTTCTCGCGCAGCAGCGCGGTCAGCGCGACAGTGAAGCCGGGTGCGCAGTAGCCGCACTGGAAGGCGTTTTCGGCCGCAAGAATCTCGCGCAGGACGGCGGCTTCGGGAAGGTCGTCGAAACCTTCCGGGGTGATGATGGTGGCGCCGTCGAGTTGCCACGACATGAGCAAGCAAGCATTGACGGCGCGATCGTCCATCAGCACGGAACAGGCGCCGCAGCGACCGATGCCGCAAGCCTTCTTGGCGGCGGTCATGCCGAGATGATCGCTCAGCAGGTCGATCAGGCGCAACTCGGCGGGCACGGCCAGCGCCTGGCGGCAGCCGTTGAGGTCAAAGGCGATCTCGATGTCGGCGCTCACGCCGCAATCCCCTGCAAGGCGTCGAGCACCCATTCAGGATCGACCGGGATGCGCTCGGGCCAAACGCCTATGGCGTCCGCAATCGCGTTGACGATGGCTGGGGTCACGGCGCCGATGCCAAGCTCGCCTGCCCCGCGAGGCCCGAACGGGTCGCACTTGTCGAGATCCTCCAACGCGAAGGTCGTGAGGCTTTCCGGCGCGTCGGCAATGCTTGGCAGCATGTAGAAATCGAGGTTGCCGGCAAGATACCGGCCATCCCGCATGGCCGCGTCCTCGGTGAGGGTGAAGCCCAGCCCCTGGACGCTGCCGCCTTCGATCTGGCCGAGATAGGCGGCGGGATCGAGCATCGGTCCGGCTGCGGTGTGCTGGTGGAGATCGAGCACGCGTACCTGTCCGGTGATGCGGCTGACGGCAACGCGCGCCAGTGTCGCGCCGAAGGCGAAGATCAGGCGTGCATTGCGCTCCAGATAGTCCGATTTCGGAAACTCGAAGCTGGCTGCGGCAGAGGGCAGGTTTTCCGGAGGCAGCGCCTCGGCAAGCTCGGCGAAACTCATCAACAGTGCGCTGCTGTTGGAATGTCGCTCGACGATGCCGCCGGGTGCCAGTGCCAGCGTGCCGGCATCGCGCCCAAGCAACTGGCCGGCTGCGGCCAGCAGATCGCGCGCAAAAGGTGGCGCCGCGACTGCCGCGACCCGCCAGACCACGTAGGTGCCCCGCGAGGCGGTAGAGGAACCGGATTCGGGCGTCGCGGCCGTATCGCCCGTGATCGGCCGGACATCGTCGCGGCCGCAGCCGAGCGCACTGGCGACCGCGGCCGTCACCGAGGTGAGCAGGCCCTGCCCCATCTCGTCCAAGCCATAGAGAGCTTCGATCATACCGTCCGGAGCCAGGCGCAACGCGCCTCCGGCCGGGTCCGGCGGCAGCGTGCCTAGTCCGTTGCCTTGATAGTTCATCGCCATCCCGACGCCGATCGTCTCATAGCCGTCGAACGACGGACCGCGCGGCTTAGCCCAGATCGGATCGGCGGCGGCGGCTTGCAGCATCTCGGCCAGGCGTTCAGACGGCGCGACCTCCTGGCCGAGATAGCCCGGCGTGCCAGGCTCGCGCAGATTGCGGTGCCGTATCTCCACAATGTCAATGCTGGCGGCTTCGGCCAGCCGGTCGAGCTGGCACTCGACCGCGAAAGCCATCTGGTTGGCGCCGAAGCCGCGAAACGCGCCGCCGACGCCGTTGTTGGTATAGGCGAGCCGGCCTGAGCTGAGGACGTTGCCGACGACATAAGGCCCGCAGGCGTGTTCGAGCGCCGTCTCAAGGACGCCCGGGCCGAGCGACGCATAGGCGCCGGCATCCGCGATCACGTCCACCTGCTGGGCGAGCAGCCGACCCTCGGCGTCGCTGGCGGTGCGCATGTGGATGCGCATGGCATTGCGCTTGGTGCCCGCGATGACGGATTCCGCTCGGTCGAGATGCAGCCGCACGGCGCGTCCGGTCTTCAGCGCCAGCAGCGCCAAGGCCGGCTGCACGGTCAGCTCATCCTTGCCGCCGAAAGCACCGCCAGTCGGGCTGGTGACCACCCGTATCTGCTCTTCCGGCAGACCGAGGATGCGCGAGAGTTGCATACGGTCGCGCCGGCCATGCTGCCCACCGGCAAAGACGTTCAGCGTGCCATCCGCACCGAGGAAAGCATACCCGCCCTCCGTCTCCATAAAGCCGTGCATCTGGCGTGGCGTTTCGTAGACAGCCTCGACGATATGAGCCGCCTTGGCGAAAGCCGCGGCGGCATCGCCACGCGTGAACTCGAACCTGCACTGCAGATTGCCGGAGGCGTGGAC
This sequence comes from Mesorhizobium sp. M0040, assembly GCF_040323505.1. Lineage (NCBI taxonomy): Bacteria > Pseudomonadati > Pseudomonadota > Alphaproteobacteria > Hyphomicrobiales > Phyllobacteriaceae > Mesorhizobium > Mesorhizobium sp. M0040. The sequence continues at coordinate 83,634 of NZ_JAMYVA010000011.1, read as the reverse complement.
CGGCTCCGCTCCAGCGGCGAGCGCCTGTTCAGGATCGTCCACGGCTGGCAGAGGCTCGTATTCGACCCTGATGAGAGCAAGCGCGAGTTCGGCCGTCTGCGTGTCAACGGCGGCAACAGCAGCAACCGCGTCGCCGACATAGCGGACCTTGTCGAAGCACAGTGCCGGCTGATCTTGCACGACAATACCGAAGGCATTGCTGCCGGCAATGTCGCGGTGCGTGACAACCGCCGCGACGCCGGGCAGCGCCTCGGCCGCGCTCGTATCGATGGAAACGATCCTTGCATGGGGAATGCCAGCGCGCCGAATGCGCCCGACCAGCATACCGGGCTCGCGATGGTCGGTCAGGTATTCGAGCCGGCCGGCGATTTTCGGCGCGCCGTCCGGCCGCTGGTACCAGCGCGAGCCGGTTTGCGACCGGGACACAAGAACCTCGGCAGGCGGCTTTCCGGACGGCACGGTCCGCCGGCGCGGCGAATGTGCTCCTTGGGACAACTTGCCGCCGAGCCCGAAGACCAGCGCATTCGCCGCGACACTGCGCCGATAACGGCCGGACCGCCACGAATCGTCGATCGCCGGCGCCCCTTCGAGAATTGCGGCGTGCAGCTCGGCCCAATCGATCTCTTGGAGGCGCCGGCCGATGAGCAGCGCTTCGGCGTGGCCGAGACGGGCTGCTTCCCCGCCGCCGCTGGCCGCGAGCCGCGCGATCGTGACACGATCGTCCGCCGTTTCGATCAACCCGGCGACACCGGCCACGCTTGGGGTGAAGGCGGCGCGCAGGCCGACTTTGCGATGGGTCCAGCGAGCGGCGGTTGGCTGCTGTGGAACAATGACCGTCTCAATGAGGCCCGCTGACGATGCGTCGGCCAACCATTGCGCGAGCGGCACGACGGCGCGCCCAGCCGGTGAGACGATCTCCAGCTTCGCGTCGATCGCGAGCAGGGCCGGCAGAAGGCAACCCGTGCGCCCCGCGACGTTGCCGCCCAGCGTTCCGAGATTGCGGACGGCGGGTCCCGCCGTGGCGCGGACGGCGGCTGCGAGCAGCGGCAAAGTCTCGCCTATCGCCCGGTCACGCTCCAAGGCACCCAGGGACGTCAGTGCGCCGATGCGGAAGCCGTCGCCGGCCGGCTGGATGCCCTTCAGGCCAGCGATACGGCCGATACTGACAAGGCGCCGCGGCTTTGGCAGGCCCTTCGCCCAGCCGAGTTGCAGCGCCGTGCCCCCGGCGACCAGTTGCGACGCGCCCTCGCCTGCCAATGACAGCGCCTCGGCAACGGAGATCGGGCGAAGCACCTGGAGACCCGGCTCGGTCATGTGGCTCCGGCGGCCGTGCCGAAACGGATGCCCCTTTCCTTCAGCCAGCGGCGGTAGGCGATGGAGGACCCGTCGGCGCGGGTCGGGATTTCCATCCGCGGCTCGAGCGGAAGGCGCAGCGGCCGCTGGTTCTCCACGATGATCCGGTCCTGCAGGAAGATGACCTGTTCGAAGTTGAGCAGCGCCGTCTGCGTCGAAGCGGAGTCGACCAGATACATGACCGGCTGGGCGCGGCAGAGGTCTTCCTCGATGGGCTGAATGAACAGCGCGATCGCGTCGAGCCGGTCCGGCGCCACGGGGCACACGCGATAGAGCATCACCACGAATGGGCTCGGCACGCGAAAGGTCAGATGCACGAACGCGCCGGAGCTTTCCGTGGCGGCGATGCGCGGCTGGAAGAACGTGCAGTTGGTCGCCCAGACCTCGTCCACGTCGCGACGGATCTCGCTCAGATAGGCCGGCACCTCCGTGTGCGGCTCCGAGCCGAGAATGTCGGTATGCACGAAGGGGAAATGCGCCATGTCGAGGAAGTTCTCCACGACACGCAAACCCGAAGCCCGCATCATCACCCAGCCGCAGGGCACGTAGCGCCGGTCGGGCTCCGATGCCTCGGCGATCTCGAAGATTTCCTTCCCGGGCCCGCCCAGCGTGGTCCAGACGCAGCCGTAGCGCTGCCGGACGGGCAGCGCGGGGCCGCGGCCGCCGTCGTCCAGGACCTCCCGGACGGTAATTGCGCCCGCGGCGTCACGGACCAGTTCGATGTCCTGTCCGAGCAGCCGCGTGCGGCTTGGCGCGCCACCTAGATCGGCCGCCGTCTCCACCGCGTACCAGTCGTCCAGTGCCGCCTTGTCCGTCGTCTTCATGACCGGGACTCGCCTTATTGGGTCCACTGCAGGCTGCCGCCGGAATTCTCGGCGAGGAAGGCGGCGCGCCGGGCGAACAGGCCAGGTGCGACGCGATGGATTTCGGCAATGATCTCGCGCAGGTCGTCGGTGCGCAGCACGCCGTGCTCGACGAGGATCTCGCCATCGACCATCGTCAGGGACACGTCGCTGCCGCGCACGGCGTGGACGAGATTGTGGTGGAGATTGAAATAGGGTCCGTCGCGGAAGACCGGCGTCATGCGCGGCGTATCGGTGCGGACCGCGATGATGTCGGCACGCTTGCCGACCTCGATCGAGCCGATCTCATGATCGAGGCCGATCGCCTTTGCACCAAGGATCGTGGCCATGCGCAGCACCTGCCAGCTATCCATTGCGGCGGCGTCGAGGTCCTTCAGCTTGCCTAGCAACGAAGCCACCTTCATCTCTTCGAACATGTCGAAATTGTTGTTCTCCTTCTCGCCGTCCGTGCCGATGCCAACCGACACGCCGGCCTTCAGCATCTCGGCCACCAGCGCGATGCCGCTCGCCAGCTTCATGTTGGAAACGGGGTTGTGGGCGACCGAGACGCGGCGCTTCGAAATAAGCTCGATCTCGTCCCGGTCGAGCCAGACGGCGTGGGCGATCATGGCGCGCGGGGTTTCGAAGAAGCCAAGGTCATCCAGCGCGAACATCGGGCGTTTGCCGTAACGCCGCTCAAATTCCGCGATCTCGATCTCAGCCTCGCTGCAATGGGTGTGGAAGCCGGTCTCGTATTTCCTTGCGAGGTCGATCGCCCGGCGCTGGCCGGCCTCGTCCGCATAGAACAGATGCTCCAGCCCGACCCACACATTGATGCGCCCGCCCGCCTTGCGGTGCCAGCCTTCGATCATCGCCTCGTTCATGTCGAGCGTGTCAAAGTAGTCGTAGTCCGGATGCTCGCCGACATAAGGCACGGCGATGAGGCGGTTGCCGATCGCCTCGGCCGCCCTGGCGCTGCCCTCCATGAAACGCCACATGTCGACGACGGTCGTCGTGCCGCCGAGCACGGATTCCGCATAGCAGAGCCGTGACGCCGCCTCGGCCTCGTGCGGCTGCAGCACGCGATGCATCGGATTGATGTGGAGCGTCAGCCAGTCCCACACCGGCAGATGCTCCGCCGTGCCGCGCAGGAAACCGGAATGTGCATGCGCATTGACCAGCCCGGGCATGAGCACGGCATCGTCGAGCTTCTTCACGGCCACGGCCGGATGCGCCGCACGCAGTGCAGCGAGCGCACTGACCGCGGCGATACGGCCATCCTCGACCAGCACGGCGCCGTCAGGCAACACATGGTTATTTTCATCCATAGTGAGCAGCGTGTCGGCCGCAAGGATGAGGCTTCGTGTCATCGCCAGTGCTCCGTGTGCGTTCTGTCGCTCATGACATCCTCAAGCTGCCGCCGAGCAGGAAATCGGCGGCGCGCTCGCCGATCATAGTGGCGGGCGCGTGGGTGTTGCAGGTCGGGATCGTTGGGATCACCGAAGCGTCGGCGATATGCAGCCCATCAAGGCCGTGCACGGCGAGGCGGCTGTCGACAACAGCCATCGCGTCCTCGCCCATCTTGGCGGTTCCGCAGACGTGGAAGAAGGTCGAGCACGCATCGCGGATGAAGGCGATGGTTTCGGTGCGGGTCAGTCGGCGATCGGGTGCGGCAAAGCTGCTGAAGAGATCGGCGTTCGCCTTTGCAGCCGCCATCTCCATCACCATCTCGACCGCGGCGACCATGGCGTCGAGGTCTTCCGGTTCCGCCAGAAAGTTCGGCTGGATTTCGAGCGGCCCGCCGGGCTTGCCATTGAGCAACTTCAGGTGCCCGACGCTCTTCGAGCGCATGAGACCCGCACCGAAGGAAAAGACATCGCCGGATACATCGTAGCGCGCGCGTATCGCAGGTTCGGCGCTGTTGCCCTGGACCGGGAAGGCGTGGAGGTCGGACTGCGGCAGATCCAGCCGCGACTTCCAGTTGACCATCGAGCCGCCGCCATTGCCCACCATTGGTCCGATCGGTCGTTTCGCGCGGAAGACGCAGGCCTGCGCCAGCGGATGGTCCTGAAGGTTCCGGCCGACGCCCGGCAGAGCGCAAACGACTGCGATGCCAAGACGCTTCAGCTCGACCGGATCGCCGATGCCCGACAGCATCAGCATGCGCGGAGTGTCGATGGCCCCGGCCGCGAGCACCACGCTCTCGCGAGCGCGTGTTTCGCGGATTTCGCCACCGACGAGGTGCTTGACCGCGACGCATCGGCTGCCTTCGACCGTCAGGCCGATGGCCGCGGAACCGGTCAGCACCGTCAGCGTCGGGTGATCGAGGATCGGCACGAGATAGCCCGTCGCCGAACTCCAGCGCTTACCGTCGCAGATGTTGAAATTCGCGACAGCAGCCCCCTCGTTGCTGGCGCCATTAGGGTCGTCGATCACCCGGATGCCGATCTCGTCCGCGCCGTCGATCAGCGCCTGCGCGACCGGGTGCAGTGCTGCCGGCCGCTCGATACGGAGCGGACCGCCCGCTCCGCGAAACTCGCTTGCACCGTCGCGCCAGTCCTCGCAGCGCCGGAAATAGGGCAGCACGTCGGCGAAGCTCCAGCCCTTCGCGCCGCCGGCTTCCCAGGCATCGTAATCATGCGGATGGCCGCGATACCACATCATCGCGTTGATGGCGCTTGAGCCGCCAAGCAGGCGCCCGCGCGGGATGCCGATGGTACGGCCGTTCACGCTCAGTGTCGGAGCATAGTCATAACCCCAGTCATAGGTGCCGCGGCCAAGCGGCACCCACTTGCCGGGGTCGTCGATTTCCGTAATCCCAAGACCCGTCGTGCCGGCTTCGATCAGGAGGACGTCGGCGCCGGCATCGACCAGCCGCCGCGTCACCGCACAGCCACCGGAACCCGAGCCGACCACGATGTAGTTGTAGCTGGGTTTCAGCGCGCGTCGGGGGACGACAGGTCCGAGGGTGCCCATGATCTCGTCAGTTGTGCTCGCTCGGGCCCATGATGACGATGCCTTCGCTCGCCTCGACGTGGCGCACGAAGATATACTTGTCTTCGCGGCCGTCGCTGTGTTTGCGCTTGATGTCCGGCTGGACCGTTCCCGAGACCTTGGCGACCACCACATAGGGAGCGTCCATGGCGAGCCCCCTCGCGCAATGCGCGTCGAACTCCTCCACGGTGCGCGCCGTATGGGCGTTCTCGACGCCGGCGCCGCGCGCGATCGCGGCAAGGTCGACGCGGCCCAGCGCCGTATGCGTCGGCGGGCCGCCGATCGACTGGTAGCACTCATTGTCCCAGACCACGATGAAGAGGTTTTTCGGTTGTTCGTTTCCGAGCGTGGCCAGGATGCCGAGATTGAAGAGCAGGCCGCCATCCGTATCGAGCGAAACGACGCGGCGGTGCGGCAGGCCGGCGGCGAGCCCGAAGGCCTGCGGCGTGACGCAGCCGAGTTGCTGCTGGAACAGGCTCGCCTCGCGCATATGCGGCGCGGCGTTGTACCACTCGTCAACGCTGCCGCCGAGCGAAAGGATCACCAGCTCATCCTTCAGTCGCACGGCAAGCGCCTTCATGCAGTCGAAGCGTTTCATCGCACTACCTCGCCGCCGAGCGCCACAGCCGAATGGTAGTAGGACGCATAGGACCAGGAATAGGCGTCAAGGATGGCGCGCTCGATCTTCGCCTCCTCTGTGATGATCCGGTATGGCACGCGCAGCGCGTTCAGCACCGGCTCCATGGTGATGCCATGGGGGATTGCCCACCAGTTGTTCTCGCCGAGCTCGCCGCGGTAGCTCATCAGCATCACGACCGGGATGCCCGCCCCGAGGCCCATGCGGGCCAGCGGCTCGACCGAGGCGCGCAAGCCGGAGTTTTCCATGACCAGTGCCGCGCGCTTGCCGGACAGGAAGACCCCGCCGCAGATCGCGGCGCCCTCGCCTTCGTTGGTGACGCGGATCGTTCGGATATCCGGATCGGCATCGAGAGCCGGATAGAGCTCCTTGAACAGCGAATCCGGCAAGTAGCAGACGATGCTCACGCCGGCTCGTTTCAACCCTCGAATGACCGCATCGACCGCACTCTGCTTCATGGCATCACCCCTTCAGACCGGCCAATCTCGCAAAGCAGAGTTGTTCGAGATAGGGATAGATTTCTGTCTTCAGTGATGCGAAAAACGCAACAACTATTCACGTAGCGCCTCGACCGTGCGCACCAGCATCGCCGCGAACGCGGAGGCCGCATCGGACATCTCGCGTTCCGGCCTGGCGAGCAGCATCAGCCGGTGCGGATTCATGCGAGAATCGCGGAGCGGCACGAAAACAAGCGATCCGTCCGCCACTTCCGGTTCGATGCCGAGCTTTGTCTGCAGCACCACGCCGAGGTTGAGGCGCGCCATCTCGGTCATCAGGCCGATCGAGTTGGTCCGCGACCGTCGCGTGATGTCGATCATGGAGCGCCCGATCGCATCGTCGATCGAAATGCCCAAAGCAAGGCTGTTGTCCGAGACGATGACCTGTTCGCCGGCAAGATCGAACAGCTTCACTTCCTTGCGGCCGGCAAGGCGGCTGTCCGGATGAGCGACGACGCCGAGCGGCAGAGGCGTGCTCGCGATCTTGCGCACGTTGCGCGGCACGCGCACGTCGAAAGCAAGCGCCAGATCGCATTCGCCGTCGGCAACTGCATCGCAGGCCCGCTGCGACCCGGCGACATGCACATCGACCGAGATCTGCGGGTGGCGTTTCCAGAATTCCTTCAGCGCGTTCGGCACCAGCCCGCGCGCCGCGCTCTCCACGATTGCCACGGACAACGAGCCGCGGTTGAGGCCACTGAGATCATTGATCTCGGACGAGGCGCGCGCCAACTCGGTGATGCTCTGACGCGCGTGGTAGAGCAGAAGCTCGCCTGCGCTGGTCAGTTTCAGTCGCTGGCGCACACGCTCGAAGAGCGGCGTGCCCAATTCGTCCTCCAGACCCTTGATGACGCGGCTGATGGAGGACGGCGCAACGTTGAGCGCCTGCGCGGTCTGGCGCACCGAGCCCAGCCGCGCAACCAGTTGGAAATAGTGGATGCGCGGTGAGACCAGGCCGAGTCGGAAGGGATCCACTCAGGTGGCCTCGAAGGCCGGGACGATCTCCATTTCCGGCACCAGCACGAGACCCTTGTCGGTGATGCGGATTTCGGGGATGACCGAGAGCGGGATGAGGTTGAAGCCCATATACGGGATGGAGCAGCCGGCCGCCTCCCATTCCCGCTTGAGGACCTTCACCTCCTCCGCGACCTCAGTGACGCGCTTGTCGGACAGGAGCCCGGCGATCGGCAGTTCGACCATTGCGGTCACCTTGCCGTCGACGACGACACAGACGCCGCCTTGCGTTTCCTCGATCGCCCGCAGCGCCACCTGCATGTCGGCCTCGCTGACGCCGGCGATAATGATGTTGTGGCTGTCATGGCCGACGGACGACGCGACGGCGCCGCGCTTGAGCGTGAAATTGCTGAGCAGCCCGTAGGCGACATTGCCGTCCGACTTGCCATGGCGCTCGACAACGGTGACGAAGCACAGGCCGTGGCGGTCGAAATGGTTCTGCCAGTCGTTGGCCGGATGGAGCGTGATCTTCTGGTGGCCGAGCGTGATCCCCGGCAGTTCGGTGCGGATGGTATGCGCCACCACCTTGGCGGTTGGCAGGTCCGGCGTCAGCTTGATCTGCTTCGGCAGCTTCACTGTGTGGTAGGCCGTGTCCGGATAGCGGTAGCGGGTCGAGAGGGCCTGGTCGAGCAGCGGCGTGATCTTGCCGTCATCGACGACGAGCTCGCCGCCATACCACGTGCTGACGGGATCGAAGCCGTCGTCGAGCAGCACCAGGTCGGCACGGCGGCCACCACCGAGGCCTCCGATTTCGCCTTCCATTGCAAAGCGCGTCGCGCCATGCAGCGAGCCCATCGACCAGGCCTGCTCCGGCGTAATGCCGGCCTTCATCGCCTCGCGCGTCACCCAGTCAAGGCCGAAGAGCATCAGGTCGTCAGCATCGCGGTCGTCGGTGCAGACCGCGATGCGCTTGTGCGAGGCTCCGAGTTCCGTGATCGTCTTGATCGCTGCGGGCAGGCTGTGCCACGGCGTCGTCGGCGGGCCGCCGCGCAGGAACAGCCAGATGCCGGCTTCGAGCATGTCGTCGGCGATCTCGCGGTCGATCGCCTCATGGGTGTCGGTGACGCCGGACGCCGCATAGGCCGACACGAATTCGCGTCCATAGACGTGTCCCGATACCGGGCGGCCGCGTTTCAGCGCCGCAGCGAGGATGGCATGGCTGCGTTCATCGCCCATAGCCACTGGCACGAAATCCATCTTCTCGCCGAGCGCCACGGCTTCCGGCCATTTGTCGAACAATGCGCCGATCTTCTCGGCTGTCAGGTCGCCGCCGGCCGTTTCCAGCAACGACGATGTCGCCGGGACGGTGCTCGGTACCGTCAGGAAAATGGACAACGGCGCCAGGCGCGCGTCCTCCAGCATCGCCTCGACGCCAGCAACGTCCATGACGTTGCCGATCTCGTGGCTGTCGCAGAAGAGGGTCGTGGTGCCATTGAGCAGCGCCGCCTCGGCATAGGCGCAGGCCGTCACCATCGAGGATTCGATGTGGATGTGCGGATCGACCAGGCCGGGCGCGACGATGCCGCCCCTGGCGTCATATATCCGGGCGCTGCCGCCCTTATAGGTGCCGGCCGGCTTCACGGCGGCGATCCGTCCTCCCGATAGCCAGATCTCGCGGCCTGGAAGAATGCGCTCCGAATAGGTCGACAACACGCGTGCGCCGGCAATGACCAGATCTGGATCGGCTCGCCCGGAAGCGACACCGGCCAGTCGCCGGGTCATGGACGAGAGCGGCTGGACGGAAAAGCGCGTGAGAGAGGTCATTCTGTTGCTAGCCTCATTCTCGTTGAATTTTGGGCGTCAATGGTAATCGGGGATGCCCGGCATGGTCATGAAGCCGGGAAGCGCGCGGAAGCGACGCGCCCAGCGGCGCAGCGCCGGATACTCGTCATGGTCGACGCCGAAATCGCGGCTCAGCGCAAAAGCCGGAAAAAGCGTGATGTCGGCGATGGTCGGGCGGTGCGCAGCGAACCATTCTTTTTTCTCGAAACCCCGCGCGGTCATATGGTCGTCCATGGCGCGGAGCGCTTGCGAGGCACCGGCACGCAGCGCAGCCTCGTCGCCGGCGGCGCCGAACATGGCATGGCGGCGCGCGGCGCCGGCAACGCCGAGATCGCCGGCCGCGAAGAAAAGCCACTGCATCACCTTGGCGAAATCCGCACCATCCGCCGGCAGCCATGCGCCCGTTGAATCGTGGCTGCGCGCCAGATGGGCGATGATGGACTCGGCGCCGAACATCGTCACCTCGTCGTCGCGGAGAATGGGCAGGCTGCCCGCCGGGTTCATGGCCAGGAATGGCGGCGTCTTCTGCTCCGCCCCCGGAAATGCATCGACTGCAACGGTCTGCCATTCCAGGCTGAGCATGGAAAGCGCCAGCCGCACCTTGTAGCAGTTTTCGTCCAGCTCGTAGTTGTAGAGCGTGATCCTCGCCATCATGCGGCCCGCGTCGTCGAGGTCGCGCCGGCACGCCCGGTCTCGAGGTGGTGGCGCAGTTCACTCGTCCAAGCGAAGAAATGCTCCTGTCCCTTGCCGGCATATTTTGCCGCCGGTCCGTCAATCACGACATGCAGGGCCGATCGTTTGCCGGTCAGCTCTTGCAGGCCAAGAAGCAGCGTCTCTTCGCCGACCTTCAGGCTGAACAGCGTCCCGCTCAGCGCCTTCAGATCAGCGAGCCCGGATCCGCCGGAGGAAGATGTGGGCGGCATGGCCTGCACGACATCGATCACCATCCCGGCGGAACAGTCGAGATACAGGCTGCGGACCGGCACCACCTCCTCTGGCAAGGCAGGCAGTTCAGGCAATGCTGCTGCCGGGTCCAGCGTCGTCCAGATCATGCCAGCCGCCTCGGCCGTGCTGTAGACCGACACGGTAATGGACGCCGGCACCCTGAGATCGGGGTGGGCCGGAATGTATCGGCACTGGCCGGCCGTGTCGTACTGCCAGCCGTGATAAAGGCAGGCGATATGGTCGCCGCGGACAAAACCGAAGCTCAGCTTCATGCCGCGATGCGGGCAGCGATCCTCCCACACATGCGCTGCGCCGCTGTTGTCGCGCCACACCACCAGTTCGTTTCCGCCAAGGCGGATCCCGGCCGAACTGCCCGGCTCGATCGATCCCGACAGCGCCACTGGGTGCCATCCAGCCTGTATCGTCATCCTGCGTCTTCCTCTCTGGAATATCCCCGAATTTCGGCCCGTTCGCAGTCCATCACCAGACAGTCGATTGGTCCCAGGCTACATGCCATCTCGAAGGCATCGATGAGATCGGGCTGGCCCGAAACCTGGACGACAAAAAAATCGTCCGCGGCTTCGTGCACCAGCAGATCGAGATTGAGCCGAGCGGCACGCCTGTCGGCGAACTCGCTAAAGCTCGACGACACCAGTTGGCCGACGAAGCGCAGGCGCGTCGTTTGAGGCGGAGGCGCAAGGTTCTGTGCTTCCGGTAGGTGCTTCATGCCTATATTTCTCCCGGCCTGCACATTTTTTAAGCAGTTTTAGAATGTGTCTAGTTAGGCATCATTTTTTGGCTTGTGCAAGCCCCGTTTCCCTGACATCTGTTGCGTATCAGGTGATCGGACAGTTGGAAAAAGCCGCGATTATCGAACAACTCGGCAGCCGTCCGTCGCCCAAGAAAACCAGGTGCGGCTTGGGATTGCCGGTCCGGGCGGGTGAGCGTCGATGTCGTTGTCAAGTTTCATTCAGCTTATACCCAAGGTCGAGTTGCACTTGCACCTCGAGGGTGCCGTCTCCACAGAGACATTCGCCGAGCTGGCGGCGCTGAACGCGGTGTCGCTGCCGGACGGCAGACCGACATCGGAGCTCTACAGCTACGGCAACCTGCTGGACTTCCTGAAGATTTACGATCTGGTTTGCGCCTCGATCAGGACTGCGGACGATTTCTCTCGCATCACCTTCGAGGCACTGGAGCGCTGCGCGAAGGCCGGTGCGCGCTACGTCGAACTGTTCTTCAGCCCGCATGCGCATCTGGCTCATAGCGTGGCCTATTCGACTATGCTCGAAGGCATCCTCGACGGCTTTCACCGCGCAAAGGAGCGCTATGGGCTTATGGCGAAGCTGATACCGGCCCATGCGAAGCCGCTCGGCGCGGCCGGTGGGGAGCGCTTCCTGGACATGGTTCTGGCCGAGCGCCCGGCAGAGGTGATCGGCATCGGCTTCGATTACGACGAACGCCCGAACCCAGCGCCGATGTTTGCGCGCATCGTCGAGCGAGCGCGGGCGGCCGGGCTCAATGTCACCAACCATGCGGGCGAGGACGGCCCGGCGGGCTACGTCCGCGATACCGTCGACGTCCTCGGCCTGAGACGGATCGACCACGGCTACCACGTGGTCGACGACCCGGCGCTGATGGAACAGTGCAGGGAAATGGGCATCGTCTTCACCTGCTGTCCGAGCACGACGCTGGCCACCACTGTCTGGCGCGACCTTTCCGCGCCCGACCACGCGATCCGCCGCATGATCGAGGCCGGACTTACCGTGACGATCCACTCCGACGATCCGCCCATGTTCGCCACGACGCTCGACCGCGAATACGCGCTGATCGCGGAGAATTTCGCGCTCGGGCCGCCGGCACTGAAGCGGATCGCGCTGGCTGGCCTGTCCGCCGCATGGCTCGACGACGACATCAAGCAGGCATGGCTGGCCGACTGGTCGGCAGAAATCGACCGCCTCATGGAAACCGAACTGTCTCTCCCGAACTGAACACAACACGGAACAAAGGACCGACGCATGATCGACCTGCGCAATCTCTCCCGCCGAGGCTTCCTCAACATGGGCGCCGCAGCCGGCGCCTCGCTGCTCCTGCCGAAATCCGGCCTTATCACGCCCGCCCATGCACAGACGCCGCTCGCCGCCGTCGCCGAGGAAAACGCTGTCATCGCCTTCGGCCACACCGGTCCGGTGACCGATGAAGGCTGGACCTGGAGCCACGACCAGGGCATGAAGGCCGTGCAGGAAGCGTTCCCGAAGCTGAAGACGCTGTTCGTCGAAAGCATCCCCTATTCGGCCGACGCGACCCGCACCTTCCGCCAGTTCGTCTCGGAAGGTGCCAACATGGTGTTTGCCACCTCCAACTATGGCGACTTCCTCTATGACGTGGCCAAGCGTTCGCCGGACGTCGCCTTCTATGAATGCGATGGCCGCAACCCGCTCGAAAATCTCTCGACCTATTACCTCGCCCATTGGTACCCGACCTACGTCACCGGTGTCGCCGCGGGCCTGATGAGCAAGAGCGGCAAGCTCGGCTACGTCGCCTCCTTCCCTGTTCCGTCGGTCTTTTCCGGCACCAACGCCTTCCTGATGGGCGCCCGTTCGGTCAATCCCAACGCCACGGTGCAGACCATCGTCATCAACTCGTGGTTCGATCCGCAGGCTGCCACCCAGGCCGGCACCGCACTCATCGACAACGGCGCCGACCTTCTGTTCGGCATCATGGACGAAGCAGGCTATCTGCAGGTGGCCGAGCAGCGCGGCGCGAAGGCCGTCATGTGGAATACCGACATCCGCCGCTACGGGCCGAAGGCCTACGTCTCCTCGATCGCCATCGACTTCAAGAAATTCTATGTCGACCAGGTGCGCCTGCGCCTCGAAGGCAAGTGGACGCCCTCGCAGACCATCCTGCCGATGGGCGGCGGTATCGACCGCGATGCCTGGGGCGAGACGGTGCCCACCGAGGTCGCAAAGCAGGCCGATGCCGTGCGCGACAAGATTCTCGGCGGCTGGAGCCCGTTCGAGGGCGAGATCAAGGACACCAAGGGCAACGTCAAGGTGGCTGCCGGCCAACGCATGACCGAAGAGGAACTCTACAACTGGGATTGGTCGATCGAAGGCGTCAGCGGCCTCCAAGCGTGATCCCGAAAGATTGCAGAGTTTTCGGATAGACTATGCGGCAGAAGGCAAAGAGCTAAGCGGGATGAATGATTTTGTTCCAGTTCATCATGCTTCGAGCGAGCACCGCTACGGCGGCATGGAGGTGCCGTCCACCTCCCCGGGGCGTTACGAGCCTGGCTCCGGCGCGCCGCCGCTCGTGCTGCTCAAGGGCATCAGCAAATATTTCCCCGGCGTCGTTGCCAACCAGGATGTCGACCTGGACGTGATGCCGGGGGAGATCCACGCCTTGCTCGGCGAGAATGGCGCCGGCAAGTCGACCTTGATGAACATCCTCACCGGCATCTATCAGCCGGATGCCGGTGAGATCGTCGTCGACGGCTATGCCAAACGTTTCGCATCTCCAGTCGATGCGATCTCCGCCGGTATTGGTATGGTCCACCAGCATTTCAAGCTGGTGACCGCCTTCACGGTCGCCGAGAATATTCATCTCGGCTGGTCCGAAACGCCCAAGCGTATTGGCTCGTCGGTGCTCGAGGCGCGGACTGCCGCACTGGCCGAGAAGCTGAACCTCGCGGTACGGCCATCCGCGCGCATCGCCGATCTTTCGACCGGCGAGCAGCAGCGCGTGGAGATCCTACGCGTGCTCGCGCGCAACGCTCGCGTTCTGATCCTCGACGAGCCGACTGCAGTGCTTACTCCGGCGGAAGCGCGCGAGCTCTTCAAGGCGCTCAAGCAGTTCGTGTCCCGGGGCAATGCGGTGGTCTTCATCAGCCACAAGCTCGACGAGGTCCTGGAGATATCCGACCGCATCACCGTGCTGCGCGGCGGCCGCAAGGTGGCCACCGAAAATACCGCGGACTGCGGCGAGAAGATGCTGGCGCGCCTGATGGTTGGCCGTGAGATCGTGCTCAGCAATCTGCGTGCCAGGCAGCCAGGCGCGGCCGGCATCTCCGCCGAGCCGGTGCTCAGCCTCAAATCTGTCGTCGCGCGTGACGACGTGGGCGGCATCCTTCTCGACGAGGTTTCGCTCGACATCCATGCCGGCGAGATTCTCGGCATCGCCGGTGTGGCCGGCAACGGCCAGAAGGAGCTGACCCAGGCCGTCACCGGCTTACGGCCGATCCACTCCGGCCAGATACTGCTCGGCGGAAAGGACGTCACGACCGCCGGCGCGGTCGATTACGCGAAGTTCGGCGTCGGCCACATTCCCGAAGACCGGCTGCACAGCGGCCTGGCGCCGGCGCTTTCAATCACCGACAACGCCATAATCCGCGAATATGCGTCGGCGCCTGTTTCAAAGGGCTTCGCGTTCCGACCGCGCCTTGCGGCTGCTCTCGCGCGCACGATCGCCGAAGCGGCATCCGTTGCGGTGCCCGATTTCGGCATGCCCATGCGCAACCTTTCCGGCGGTAATCAGCAGCGCCTCGTCGCACGCCGCGAGATGCGCATCGCAAGCAAGGTTCTGATCGCCGCCTATCCGAGCCGCGGCCTCGATGTCGGAGCGATCAACACGATGATGCACTACCTCGTCGAATTGCGCGATGCCGGCGTCGGTGTGCTCTTCATTTCCGAGGAGCTGGAAGAGCTGTTCAACCTGTCGGATCGCATCGCCGTGATGTTCCATGGCAGGATCATGGGCGCGGTGGAGACTGCCTCCACCGACATCGAGGAAATCGGCCTGATGATGGGCGGGCAGATGCGGTCCAGTGCTGGCGCCCAGGCCGCTGCCGGGAAGCACTGACCTTGGCGATCAAGCTTCAGCGCGTTCCATCCGCGCAGCCCTCCGTTGCCTTTGCGGCACGTGCCCTGGCGATCGTGCTGGCGCTGGGGGTCGCCGGCCTGGTTCTGGCCGCTCGCGGCAATGCTCCCGTCGAACTCGCCTGGGAGGTGCTCAACTCGACTTTTGGCTCGAGCTTCGGGCTGGAAGACGTCGGACTTCTGGTCACTCCCCTGATCCTGACCGGGCTGTCGGTCTGGGTAGCGCTGAGAATCGGCGCCTGGAACATCGGCGCGGAGGGCCAATTCTATGCCGGCGCCTTCAGCGCCACGGCGGTCGCGCTGTTCATTCCCGGCCCGACCTGGCTGATCCTGCCTGTTATGTTCATCGCTGGCGCGCTCGGCGGGCTGCTCTGGATACTGGTGCCGACGCTGGCGCGCGCCTACGCCGATGTCAGCGAACTCATCACCACCCTGCTTCTGAATTTCGTGGCGACGCTGATGGTTTATTACGTCGCCACCGGCCCATGGCTCGACCCGAGCGGCCATGCGCTCGCGACCACCGCACGTCTGCCGCATGACGTGCCTGAATTCTGGGGTATCGTGCACTACGGTTTCCCGCTGGCGATCCTGCTCACCTTTGTCATCGCAGGACTGCTCAACTACACGCGCTGGGGCTACGAGGTAAGGATCGCTGGGTCGAACCCGAGCGCGGCGCTTTATGCGGGCATGCCGTTCCGCCGCCGCCTGATCGTCGTCCTGCTGATGTCGGGAGCGATCGCCGGCATCGCGGGTATGCTGGAAGTAGCTGGCACGGTGCATCGCCTGCAGGGCGGCATTTCCAACAATTTCGGCTATCTCGGCATCATGGTCGCGGTGCTGGCGCGCGGTTCCTCACTTGGCGTGCTCGCAGGCGCGGCTTTGATGGGCGTCATCCTGAATTCGGGCATCATCCTGCAGACGCAAGGCATCACCGTCTCGGCCGTGCTCGCCATCACCGGACTGATCCTGTTCTTCACGGCGATCGGCAACGAACTCGCTCACTACCGCATCACGCGGACCGAACCGGCCGCGAGCTGAGGAAACACCCATGGACATGATCGCCGGACTGATCCAGACCTCCATTCTCGCCGGCGGCGTGCTGGCGCTGGCGGCGCTGGGCGAGACGCTCTCCGAGCGCGCCGGCGTCGTCAATCTCGGCGTCGAAGGGCTTATGGCGCTCGGTGCAATCACTGGCATCGCGGTCGTCGTCGCCACGCCGCACCCTATGCTCGGCTTCGTCCTTGCACTTGCCGTCGGTTTCCTCGTTGGCTGCGTCTTCGCTCTTGGCACCGTCGTCGTCAAAGCGAACCAGGTGTTGTGCGGCCTGGCGCTGACGCTGATGGGCACCGGCATGGCCGCAACGATCGGTCGCGCCTATTCCGGCATGCCGGCGCCGGCGACCTTCGCGCCGATCGCTATTCCCTATCTTAGCGACATCCCGCTGCTCGGTCGCGCGATCTTCACGCAGAACATCCTTGTCTACCTGATCTTCATCGTCCTGCCGGTTGTGCTGCACTACATCATGTTCCGCACGCGCCACGGGCTGAACTTGCGCGCGGTGGGCGAAAACCCCGCGGCAGCCGACGCCGCCGGCATTTCGGTGCAAAGCATCCGCTTCTGGTATGTCGCCGCGGGCTCGGCGCTGGCGGCCGGCGCCGGCGCTTACCTCACGCTTGCCTTCGTTCCCTCCTGGTCCGAAGGCGTCGTGGCCGGCCGCGGCTGGATTGCCGTCTCTCTCGTCATCTTCGCAGGCTACCGGCCCCTCAACGCCGTGCTGGCCGCTCTGCTGTTCGGTCTCATCACCTCTCTCGGCTTCGTCGGCCAAGCACGCAACTGGCCGATCGCGGCGCCGATCCTGTCGATGCTTCCCTATCTCGGCACGATCGCCCTGATCATCATGCCGGTGCTTGCCTGGCAGCGCATGCGCCGGGTAATGGCCGCGCCGGCTGCTCTCGGCGAACCCTATTTCCGCGACATGCGTTGAGACCACCATCATGCCCCGCCTGCTTGTCAAGAACATCGATCTGCTCGCCACCTTCGATGGTACGCGCCGCGAGATTTCCGACGGCGCCTTGTTGATCGACGACAACGTCATCGAAGCGGTCGGCACCACCGCGGAACTCAGTGCCTCCAGTGCCGACGAGGTGCTCGACCTATCGGGCCATGTCGTCATGCCGGGCATGGTGAACACGCATCATCATATGTACCAGAACCTCACCCGTGTGATGGCTCAGAACGACGAGCTGCTTGTCTGGCTGAAGACGCTCTATCCGATCTGGGCCGAGCTCGACGACGATGCGATAGGCGTCTCGGCGCGCGTAGCGATGGCCGAGCTCATCCATTCGGGCTGCACGACCAGCTCCGATCACCTCTACATCTTGCCCAACAACTGCACGCTCGACGCGACGATCGGTGCGGCCCGCGACATCGGTCTGCGTTTCCACGCTGCGCGTGGAGCCATGTCGCGCGGCGAAAGCCAGGGCGGCTTGCCGCCGGATCGCTGCGTCGAAAAGGAAGAGGATATCCTGAAGGATGCCGAACGGCTGATCGGCGGCTATCACGACGCGTCGCGGCATTCGATGAGCCGAATCATCCTGGCTCCTTGCTCGCCGTTCTCGGTGACTCCGGAGTTGATGCGCGATGCGGCATCGCTGGCGCGCAGCCACAAGGGCGTGAACCTGCATTCGCACCTTGCCGAAGAGCTTTTCGAGGAGAAGTACTGCCTCGAAATCTATGGCAAGCGGCCGGTCGAGTTCGCCGAATCCGTCGGCTGGCTCGGTGACGACGTCTGGTTCGCCCACTCGATTTTCATGACCAGCGACGAGATCGACCGCTTCGCCGAAACCGGCACCGGGGTCGCCCATTGCCCGTCGGCTAACATGCGCTGCGGCCAGGGCATCGCGAAGATCCGCGAGATGCTCGACAAGGGCGTGAACGTCGGCCTTGGCGTCGACGGCTCGGCCTCGAACGACACGTCGAACCTGTTCATGGAAGCGCGGCTGGCGCTGATGCTTCAGCGTGTCGCGCCGCACCACTACCTCTCCGAAAAGCCCGGCGGCCGCGGCGGTTTCGGCGGCACGCCGACGGCGCTGTCCGCGCGCGAGGCCCTCGAAATGGCGACGCGCGGCGGCGCTGCCCTGCTCGGCCGCAATGACATCGGCCATCTCGCGCCCGGCATGTGCGCCGACTTCATCGCGGTCAAACGCAGCCAACTCGGCCTTTCCGGCACCGAGCGCGACCCGCTCGCCGCGCTGGTGCTTTGCGGACCCTTCACGGTCGACTATTCCTACATCAACGGCCGGCAGATTATCGCGAGAGGCGACTTCGCCTCTTTCGATGTCGAGGCGGCGATGGCCGACCACCGGGCCGTGATGGACCGCATCTATCGGCAGTGAGATAGCACAGGAAGGACGCAACAATGACCATTAAGCGAGCTGCGGAGCAGGCGGCCCTCGACCAATGGTATTGCATTGACGCGCTGAACGAGATTCCGGTCGGCACGATGCCGAACCGGCTTCTGGGCATCGATCTGTTGGTAGCCCGCGATACGGCAGGCGCGGTCAATGTGTCGCGTGCCGGCGACGGCAGCCAAGTCCCGGCCAAGGAACGCTACGGCTATCTATGGATCACGCTCGGGATGCCGGCCGGCGATGTGCTGTCGATCCCGGAGGCCTATGAGGACGATCGCCGGCCTGTCGTTTGCGGAGCGATCGCGGTAAAGGCGTCCGGCCTGCGCATCGTCGAGAATTTCCTCGACATGGCGCATTTCCCCTTCGTCCATACCGACATATTGGGCGCCGAGCCGCACACGGAAGTGCGGCATTACACAACCGAAATCCGCCGCGACGTGGATGAGGTGTGGGCGACCAACTGCGAATTCTTCCAGCCGCAGGCAGCACTCTCGGCGACCGGCGGCATCATGACCCAATACATGTACCGGGTCGCCAATCCTTTCGCGGTGATGCTCTACAAGACCTGCCCCAACGCGGCTACCCGGTGGGACGTGATCTGTCTGTTCGTGCAGCCCCTCGATCCGGACCGCTGCCGCGCGCACCCCGTCATGTTCCTGATCGACGACGTATCGACCACGACCGAACTTGTGCAGTTCCAGCAGCTCATCTTCCTGCAGGACCGCATCATCCTGGAGAACCAACGGCCACTTCTTTTGCCGCTCGAGCCGCGCGCGGAAATCCCGACGCGGGCCGACGGCTCGTCGATCGCCTATCGCCGCTGGCTGAAGGAGAAGGGCATCACCTACGGCACGACGGCGCAAGCCGCATGAGCGGCAGCCCTTCCGATATTGTCATCGGCATCGACGGACGGGCAATCGCGCTCTGGCGCTTCGCGACGGCAGTGCGTAGCTGTTCTTCGGCGGAGGACAGGTGAGCGACCTGAGCGGCAAGACGCTTCTGGCCAGCGGCTTTCACGCTCCGGAGCGCGGGCTCGTGGAAGAGTTGCTCCATGCCCTGATCGCAATCGATCAATCAGGCATCATCGCCTCGGTGCTGCATCCGCATGATGCCGGCTATGACGAGGCGCTGGAGGCCGCGCGCCGGACCGGTTCGCTGGCGACCTTGCCGGCGCAGAGTTATCTGCTGCCCGGCTTCGTCGATCTTCACGTGCACGCGCCGCAATATCCGCAGCTCGGCCGGGCGCTGGACGTGCCGCTCGAGGCCTGGCTCCACAAACACACGTTTCCCCTGGAGGCGCGCTACGCCGATCTCGCCTTCGCGCGGCGCAGCTACGGCCTGCTGGTCGACGACCTGATCGCTAACGGCACGACCACAGCGCTCTACTTCGCAACCATCCACCAGGACGCGACAAGGCTGCTCGTCGACATTTGCCTCGAACGCGGGCAACGTGCGCTGGTCGGCAAAGTGGCGATGGACAATCCCGACGAGTGCCCGACCTATTATCGCGATACCTCGGCGGACGAGGCCATCGATGGCACGCGCGCTCTGATCGACTACGTGCATGGGCATCCGGACAATGCCACGGGACGGGTAAAGCCGGTCATTACGCCGCGCTTCATCCCCTCCTGTACCGACGCCGCCCTCGAAGGGCTCGGCACGCTTGCGCAGGAATGCGGCTGCCATGTGCAGACGCATTGCTCGGAGAGCGACTGGGCGCATGGCTACGTGCTGCAGCGCCACGGGATCAGCGACACGTCTAGCCTTGATCGCTTTGGCCTGCTGCGCGCCGGCAGCGTGCTCGCGCACGCCAATTTCATTACGCTTGCCGACATGGAGACGATCCGCGTGCGCAAGGCGGCCGTGGCGCACTGCGCCGTCTCCAACGCCTACTTCGCAGGCGCCGTGTTCCCATTGAGGGCGGCCCTCGAGAAGGGTGTCAAGGTCGGGCTCGGCACCGACATTTCCGGGGGACCGAGCGCCTCGATGTTCGATGCGATGCGCGCGACGGTCATGTCGTCGCGCATGCTGGAAACCGGCACCGACCCGGCGCTAGCGGCCGAGACGCGCGGCACGGCCGGAACAGCACGCGTCGACTTTCGCGAGTCCTTCCACCTGGCGACGGCAGGCGGTGGCGCGGCACTCGGCTTGCCTGTGGGGCGATTCTCGCCTGGCTACCATTTCGATGCGATCCTGGTCGACACCGCCGCGCCCAGAGGCACAATTCACCTGTGGGACGAACTCGACGACGGCGACGGCATCCTTCAGAAGATCGTCTACTCCGCTTCCAGGGCCAACATCGCGTCGGTCTGGGTCGGCGGGAGAGCTGTTCTCGCCTAAGCGGACGGGAGGCTGTGCCGAGAACCAGGAATCTTCCCGTGTTATTCCTTACGGTCGGGGCACGTCATGGATTTTGATCAGTATTCGCCGACGTCGATGACAGCCTGGGCAAAGGCTTGCGGGGCTTCTTGAGGCAAGTTGTGGCCGATACCGCCGGTGATGATCCGGTGCGTGTATCTGCCCGAGAATTTCTTGGCGTAGGAACTGCTGTCGGGATGGGGTGCGCCATTGGCATCACCCTCAAGGGTAAAGGTCGGCACTGTGATCACGGGAGCTTCGGCCAGCCGGTTTTCCAGAACGTCATATTCCGGCTCGCCCTGTGCCAGGCCGAGCCTCCAGCGGTAATTGTGAATGACGATGCTGACGTGATCCGGGTTGTCCAGTGCTGCGGCGCTGCGCTGGAAGATGTCATCGTCGAAATTCCACTGCGGCGAAGCGAGTTGCCAGATGAGTTTGGCGAAATCGCGCGTGTATTTCTCGTAGCCGGCGCGGCCGCGATCCGTGGCGAAGTAATACTGATACCACCATTGAAGCTCCGCCTCCGGTGCCAGCGGCACCATGCCGACCTGCTGATTTCCGATGAGATAGCCGCTCACCGAGACGATCGCCTTGCAACGCTCAGGCCAGAGCGCGGCAACGACATTGGCCGTTCGGGCGCCCCAGTCGCAGCCGGCGATCGTGGCCTTTTCGATCCCCAGCGCATCCATCAGGGCGATCGTATCCGCGGCGAGCGCCGACTGCTGGCCATTGCGCATCGTCTCGTCCGACAAGAATCGTGTGGTGCCGTAGCCGCGCAGGTAGGGCACAATCACGCGGTACCCCTTTGCGGCAAGCAGAGGAGCGGCGTCGGTGTAGGTGTGAATGTCATAGGGCCAGCCATGAAGCAGGATCACTGGAGCACCTTCGGCAGGCCCCAGCTCCGCATATCCGACGCTCAGTTTTCCGGCATTGACCTGTCTGAGCGAGCCGAATGATTCCGGCCTGGCTTGCGTCGCGGACGCCCTCGCCTCGACCATCCAAGTGGCTGCCGGCGCGCTCAAGCCGAGTTCGGTGGCGGCGAACGTCATTGCTGTCGCACCGACAATGCGCCGGCGGCGATAATCGACCGTCTCGGGAGCCTTACTCGCATTCATGATGAAGCCTCTATGATGACCAACAAGCGGGAACAACTAGACCGGCCGCCGCATCGGCCAACAAGAAACATTGCGCTTATTTCGACGGTGACTGCGGCGAATCCAGGATTGTAACCAATCGGCCAGGAGGCAGTGGGGCGAGCTCTGACTGAATGTCGGTAAGGTCCAGCGTTTCCTCGATTTCCCTCCGGAGAAATTCGAGACGTAGGCCATCCCCGCGGTTGGAAGCGGCTGGATGTAGCATCCGCAGGAACGGCAGCATGAGAATGACTCCTGATCTTCTGTTGGGGCGAGAGGATATGTTGCATCTGATCTTATGCTCGAAGTCGCCCTCAGCTTCAGACGAGGCCCTCACGATCCATTGCGATGCGCACGGCCGGCCGGGCAGCCATTCGGGCGCGAAGGGCTTGCAAGGGCGCGGGAACAGGGACGTGGAAGCGCGCCGCCCAAAGCAGCATCACGAAAAGATAAAAATCCGCGACGCTGGGTTTGTCGCCGAACAGATAGTCGGTCTCGAGCCCGTCAGCGAAGAACTCGAGTTGGCTCGTAATCGTCGCGCTCGCCTTGGCCTTTTCGGCATCGCTGCTTTGGTGCCACATCGGCTTGAAGCTTCGGTGTATTTCAGTTGAGACGTAGGTCAGCGCTTCGAGAAGGCGGGTACGGCCCAACGGCCCCGCCACTCCCAGTGGCGGGTATTGCGACGCAATCCAGTCGAGGACGGCGATATTTTCCGTCAGCGTTTCGCCGCTATCCAGCACGAGGGCTGGAACGTAGCCCTTGCGCGTGACGGTAGTGAAATCATCCCCGGAGCCTGTCCGTTTGGTCTTGAGGTTCACACTTTCGCGCTCGAAGGAAACACCGGCCTCTTCCAGAGCGATGTGGTCCGCCAGGCTGCAGGCGAGAGGGCTGTAGTAGAGTTTCACCGCTTTTCCCTTTTCTGAACCCGATTGAATCGCGCTGGTCGTCGCCGGGCGGAAAACCGGCCACGCGAGACAACCGCTCCAAGAACTCGCACTTGGCGGGGACGACGACTACGACACCGACAGCCAGGCGTGCCTATGCCGAGGTATGGTCGGCTGAAGTTCGGGATCGCCGTGCGCAATGCCGGGGCGTATGCCAGCTCAGTGGCCAACGGTTATCTGGAGGAATCCAGAACCTTCCATGATGGCATCGCCAGGCCAGCCAGTCCTTCGCTCAGGAAATCCTAAACGAAAGTATTGGACGCACGTGCCGTTGGCACGATGGCTCACATCCGGCCACGGCCGGCATATTCCGCGCGGCATGAGCAGACTGGAAACGCGAAAGCCGTGGTCTGCTTTTGCTCGATTGCCACCCAACGCGATGACGCAGCTTCCGACAATAGGAGTCGCCATCATGGCCGACCTTTCCGAAACCTCCACAGCCGAGCACACATTGCGCGTCGAGGCGCCCGCCGCGATCGAGGTCGACGTCTCCTCGTTGACGCCGGGAACGTCGCTGATCGTCGACTGGCACGGCAAGCCGGTGGTTGTACGCAACCGCACCGAAAAAGAGAGGAAGGACGCCGAGGCGGTCAGTCTCGCCGAGCTCAAGGATCCAATTGCCCGCAACGCCAACCTGCCGGCCGATGCGCCGGCAACCGACGCCAACCGGACCACGCCGGGCAAGGAAGCCTGGGTGGTGATGATCCAGGTCTGCACCCATCTCGGCTGCATCCCGCTCGGCCAGGAAGGCGATTTCGGCGGCTGGTTCTGCCCCTGCCATGGTTCGCAATACGACACCGCCGGCCGCATCCGGAAGGGACCGGCGCCCGAGAACATGGCGGTGCCGGTGTTTCAATTCGTTTCCGACACCAAGATCCGTATCGGCTGAGGCAAGGGCATTTCGATGAGCGGCGACAAACACTCGACCTATACGCCCAAAACCAGAATCGAACGTTGGTTCGATGCCCGCCTGCCGCTGCCGCGGCTGGTGCACGACAGCTTCATTGTCTATCCGGTGCCGCGCAACCTGAACTATGCCTATACGTTCGGCGGCATTCTCACGATCATGCTGGTTTCACAGATCCTGACCGGCATCGTGCTGGCGATGCATTACGCTCCTGATACGGGGCTGGCCTTCAATTCAGTCGAGGAGATCATGCGCGACGTGAATTCGGGCTGGCTGCTGCGCTATCTCCATTCCAACGGCGCGTCGTTCTTCTTCATTGCCGTCTACATCCACATCTGCCGCGGGCTCTACTATGGTTCGTACAAGGCGCCGCGTGAACTGCTGTGGGTGCTCGGTTGCACCAATCTCCTGCTGATGATGGCGACGGCCTTCATGGGTTACGTGCTGCCCTGGGGCCAGATGAGCTTCTGGGGCGCCACCGTCATCACCGGCTTCTTCACCGCCATCCCGCTGGTCGGCGACTGGCTCCAGCAGCTTTTGCTCGGCGGCTTCGCGGTCGACAATCCGACGCTGAACCGCTTCTTTGCGCTGCATTACCTGCTGCCATTTGTGCTTGCGGGCGTGGTGACCTTGCACATATGGGCGCTTCACGTCGTCGGCCAGAACAATCCGACCGGCATCGAGGTCAAATCGAAAACTGATGTCGTGGACTTCACGCCCTATGCCACCGTCAAAGATGCCTTCGGCATCCTCGTGTTCCTGTTCTTCTTCGCCTATTTCGTTTTCTACCTGCCGAACTACCTCGGCCATCCCGACAATAGCAGCATCGCCAATCCGCTGAAGACGCCGGCCCACATCGTCCCGGAATGGTACTTCCTGCCGTTTTACGCGATCCTGCGGGCCATCACCTTCAATATCGGGCCCATCGATTCCAAGCTCGGCGGCGTGCTCGCGATGTTCGGCTCGATCGCGGTGCTGTTCCTGGTGCCGTGGCTCGACACCTCGAAGGTGCGCTCGGCGGTCTATCGGCCCTGGTACAGGGTGCTCTTCTGGCTGTTCGTTGCCAATGCTCTCTTTCTCGGTTGGCTCGGCTCCCGGCCGGCGGAAGGCGCATACGTCGTCATGTCCCAACTGGCGACGCTTTACTATTTTGCGTTCTTCATCATCGCCATGCCGGTGCTCGGGCTGATCGAAAAGCCGCGACGGCTGCCGAATTCGATCACCGAAGCAGTTCTCGAAAAAGACAAGGCCAGCGGCAGAGGCCCGATCGCCGGGCCGGAGACCAAACATTGAACTTGGCATCGCGGTGATCGTTCATGAGCTGGTGGAACTCTCCTCTGGTCTACATCGTGTTGCTCGGCCTCGCCGGGATCGTCGTTTGGTCCCTCATCCCCAGACGCTTCGCCAATGCGAAGCTGGTCGTCCAACTCGGCTTTTTCCTCGCGATGTCGGCCATGGTTCTCGACCTGCGCGTCGTGCCATACGAGACCGCAGGGGACAACGAGACAACCGGAGGAGCGATCCTCATCGGCTCGGTCAAGCTGCTCTGGTGGGTTCACCTTGCCTGGGCGCTAATCGGATTTGTCCGTATCTATCTCGTCTTCGAGCGAAAGCCGCGCGAGGCACGTCTCCTGCAGGACGTCGTGGTCGGTGTCGTCTACGCTGGAATGTTCCTGTCGATCCTGGCGTTTGTCTTTGCAGTGCCGGTCGGAACGCTCATTGCCACGTCGGGCGTCTTTGCCGTCATCCTGGGACTGGCGCTCCAGAATACGCTTGGTGACGTATTTTCGGCGATCGCGCTTAACCTCGGCCGCCCTTACGTGCTTGGAAACTGGATCATTCTGGGCGACGGAACCGAAGGCCGCGTTGTCGAGACCAATTGGCGGTCGACCCAACTTCTGACCCCGACACACAATGTCGTGGCGCTGCCAAACAGCCTTCTCGCCAAGATCGGGGTAACAAATCTAAGCGGTCCGGACGAGAGCCATGGACTTGCCGTAACCGTCAAGGTGGCGCCAACGAAGACGCCGGCGATCATCGTAGAGCTCATGCGCACTGTCTTGCTGAGCTGCAATTCAATCCTCCAGGAGCCTTCGCCTTCGGTCACCATCAGAAGCCTGGATGCCGCAGCTATCGAGATCGAGTTGTTTTTTCGCGTCGCAAGTATCGACCAGCGAAGTGCCGCTCGGAACGAAATCTTCGATCTCATTTATCGCCATTCAAAGTCGACCGGCATGCTGCTGGCGGAGCCATTTTCGGGCTCGATTGCCATGACCAACCGGCCGGGCCACGAGATGGCGGCCTCCCAAGGCTTCACCCCGATCGAACTCATCAATTCCATACCGGTATTCTCGGCGCTAACGGATACCGAGCAGGAGTCGCTCGCCAAAGCGGCCTCGGTTCGCCCCTACCATAAGGGCGAAATCATCGCACGACAGGGAGAGATGCTGCCGTCGCTCATGATCGTACGGACGGGAGTCATCGTCCGGCAAATTGGCGAGGGCGATGATCAACTGCAGGAGATCGGCCGGCTTGCACCTGGCGATTTCTTCGGCGAGACCGGCTTGCTCGCCGGCATTGGCGAGATGTCAAGTTTGCGGGCAATGACCCCCATCACGGTTTACGAGATAGACCAGGAAAACTTTGCGCCGCTGCTGCACGACAGGCCCGAAATGGCCGAAGATCTTGCCGCGATCCTGTCGATGAGGGTGTCGGCTCTTAATGAAAGCGGCATCGCCGGACAGCACCACGCGGGCTCCAAATTCGCGCTCCTCAAAGCCATTCAGACAGTCTTTCGCGCCGCTCCGTTCAAGCGCGTTCGGGCACCTGGCTGATAAGGCATGCAGAAGGACAGAGATCCATGACCATCCGCCAAAGCGATATCACAGGCATCGATACACTCATCCAGCCGGCTATCCGTGATTTTGCGGACGGACTGAAGATAAGGCGCGTATTGCCGTCCTCGAATCGCCTGATGATCCGGCCCTTCATCGTGTTCGACCATTTCGGCCCCACTATGTTCGACGCAGGTCACGGTTTCGATATGGGACCACATCCGCATATCGGCATTGCGGCCGTGACCTACCTGATCGATGACGAGATCGTCCATCGCGACAATTTGGGTAAAGTGCAGACCATCCGTCCTGGCGAGGTCAACTGGATGACGGCCGGGTCGGGCGTCGTCCATTCCGAGCGCACGCCACCGGACGTTCTCCGACATGGTCTATGCCGAAATTGTGCTCACGAGCGGTGCGCGCTACCAGGTGAAACCCGAACACCGTGAGCGTGCGATCTACATCGTCGCCGGTGAGGTTGGAATTGCCGGCCAGCTCGGTACGTTTCATGAGGCCGAATTAGTAGCTCTGGCGCCCGGCGCTGAGATTGTGCTCCAGGCGCCTGCCTTCCATGCGGCGAGACTGATGCTGATAGGAGGTGAGCCCCTGGCCGAGCCACGTCATATCTATTGGAACTTCGTCTCCTCTTCAGCCCAACGGATCGAGCAGGCAAAGGCGGATTGGCGCGAACGCCGCTTCCCCGGCGTGCCGGGAGAGCACGAGCTCATGCCTCTGCCAGATGGCAGCGTGTGAGGGATAAGGCAGCGGATGGTGACCTCAGCGCCGCGACAGCTTTACGCCGGGTGGCGCAGGCAGACCACTACGACATCAAGTAGAGATCGTTCATCGTTTCCTCATCGAGCAAACCGTCGAACCAGACGTCGAAGATTGTCTCGAGCAGGAACTCGTCGTTGCTTGCTTCGGAAAACAGCGTCAGGGACGCGTGCAACCTCTTCGCATCAACGTCACCGAAGACAGCGCGAGCGCTTAGGCCGGAGAGCCGTTGCAGGGTGCCAACGCATTCCCGATAACGGCCTCCGAGGATCGGAAATGACAGATAGGCGCTGGCTTCGTCGAGCGATGTGATTGCATATGGCTCAGGCGCTGCACCACTTCACCTTGTGGCCAACCTTGGGAAGATGAACTCCATATAGGGACTGCACATCATCCCTCGACGTAGAATGGCCAGCGCGTCGTCGTAGACCGGATCCTGTGCGCTGACGAACCTCTGCAAATCATACTCGTCAGGCATTTGGATAGATCCTTGGGAAACCCTCAACATTGGTGCCCTGACTAGCCGTCGACGACATCTGCATAGTCCGGGTGCTTGGCGAAAAAGCGGCTCATGAAGGGACATTTCAAGATCGCTTTACGGCCGGTTTTGCGGAGCAGTTCGAAGGTCCCTTGGGCCAATCGCGACGCGATCCCTTGTCCGGAAAATTCCGACGGGACTTCGGTGTGTATCAGCGCGACCTTCCCGCCCTCGAGCCGATAGTAGGCCGCCGCAAACATATCGCCGGCGATCGGCAGCTCGAAACGGCGCTGTTGGACGTTTTCAACGAGTTGTGCATCCATCTCTATCTCTCGATTGTATGTCACGTCTGTCACCGGAGGGAGATTGGCCGACCGCTATCGCATCGCCGGCAATCGCAGGGTGACGGTCGTGCCTGCCCCGAGCGTGCTCTGAAGGTCGATGCTTCCGCCTGACTGCTCGACAAAGCGCTTCACCATCGGCAAACCGACGCCGCCGAGGCCTTCGCTTTTGGTGGTGAAGAACGGATCGAAGGCGCAGACCATTGTCTCGCAGGTCATCCCGATACCGTTGTCCGCGACACGGATATCTACCTGACCGGCGGTAGAGCTTTCAGAGGCCAAGCCGGCATCGATCGAGATGAAACCGCCGTCAGGCATTGCATCGCGCGCGTTGAACAGAAGATTCAGAACCGCATTTTGCAATCCAAAGCGGTCGCATCTCACCAAAGGCAGGTCGGATCCAACCCGAAGCTCAAGACCGAAATTGGCATCCAAGGCGCTCCGCACGAGGGTTTCGATCTCAGCCAGGCAAGCACCTACGTTTGTGCATTCGATTTCCGCGTGGCTCTCTCGGGCCAGGCTGATGGTTTGCCGGACAAGGTCCCCAGCCCGTTCCAAAGCCGTTTTGGCGCCGGCAATTACAGGCCCAAGCGCCGGAGCCGCTTGGATGCTCGGATCGCGGGCCAGGTGGTTCAACGCCGACGACGCGACCTGAATGAGATTGCCCAGGTCATGGACGATGCCGGCCGTCGACATTTGCACGGACATACTACTTCCAGAACCATCGGGCGGGCTGTCGAAGACATCTTCTTTTATGTCCGGACGAAACATTTCATGCCCCCGCTTGGCTCAGCCGACACCCATTTGCTTCAATACGCTATAATTCACGGCATTTATTTTCCATTATATCTAAGAAGGCTCCGATACATACTTCTGTATATCCAAACGATAGACCAAGCTCTATTGATAACCGATTCCGCTGATGTAGTTGGCAAGCAGCCGTTCCTGCAGTTCCTCTTGTTTGAAAAGCGCCTTCATCGCATCACGGATATCGAGGACGCCTAGCGGTTTCGAGTCAGCCCCGAGCACCGGCACATTCTGCAGGCCTTGCGCGGCCATGGTCTGCCAGACTGAATGAAGATCATCATCGGGACCACAGGACACGATGGACCGGCTCATCAATGCCGCAATCGGCGCTTCTGTTGGCCCTGAATTGGCCAGATGGCGGACAAGGTCGGACTTGCTCAGCACGCCTGCCGCCTCCCCACTGCCGTGGCACACCACGACCAGGCCTATTGCGGGCCTGGAAAGTGAGAGTGCCGCACTGCGGAGTGGAGCGTCGACATCGACCACCATGAGACGGGCCGATATTACTGGATGCAGACTGTCAATTCGCATGACGCCCTCCTGAGAGCGCCTCGCGGCCGCGGCCGGGAGGCTGAGATCGGTTCCAGTGTTGGTCGCCGAGCTCGGCGCCTTCGCCCGGCCGGTCAGAATGGCGCACAAACAAGCGCCATTCTGACCCATTCCAAAGATTAGCTCAGTGCTGCTTTGCTCAGGCCAAACTTCGCATCGCCCGAGCCCGGGACGGGTTTGAAGCCGATATTCAGACGGTTCCAAGAGTTGACCGCCATGACAACGAAGGTCAGATCGGAGATTTCCTTCTCGGAAAGCTGCGACCTGACCCGATCGTAGATCTCGTCGGGGACGCCCTGCTCGGGCAGCTTGGTCAAGACTTCCGTCCATGCCAAGGCTGCGCGCTCGCGAGGAACGAACAAGGTCGAATCCCGCCAGGCTGCCAGGTGGTAAAGGCGCAGTTCGCGCTCGCCATGGATCTTCGCCTGTTTGACGTGCATATCGAGGCAGAAGGTGCACCCGTTCAGCTGCGCGGCTCGGACTGCAACAAGGTCGCGGATTGGCTCTTCGATCGACCCCTCTCGCGTCGCACCAAGAAATTCAATAAATTTCTTCAGAAGTTCCGGCGACTGCTCGGCATAACTCGCGCGTTGGGCGACGGCTTTTCCCTTCGGAGCGACCGGTGACGCTGCAATATTCATTACTTATCTCCTTGAGGTGTTTGCAATCCATTGCAGCGTAAGGATGACCGGTGAGACGAACTGTTGCTATCGTGCCGATGATATGTATTGCCACTCGATTGGGTTGGGGCGCCTAAACCGAAGTATAGCAGGTGGAAATTGGCACCTGACCGCTGCCCTCGGCAATTCGCTTTGGCGCAGGCATGCGACGGGCGCGCGGCGTTTGGGTCACCTTAAGGGCGAGGCTGAACCGACCGGTGTCGATAGAACCTGGATCGAAACTGCGTTCACTCTTCGAAGGGAGCGTTCATCACAAGATCAACTGCCGAAGTCGCCTTGTAGCCTGAAACAAAGCGCTCGCCGAAGTCCCGGGCAAAGTTGTCGTAGGTGGTTTCCGGCCTGACCTCGGCGATATGGCAAAAGCATCGCGTCATCCGTCGCTTCATTTGGAGGCGTGGAAACTCACCGATGATCTTTGCAATCTCGGCTGACGAAATGAGGCTGTATTGCAAGCCGACGACATCGAGACAGATGCCGGCTGTGCAAAGCGCCACCTCAGCCTCCTTGTAGAGGCCGATTGACGGCGTCGAGTTGAGGGCGACGCTGTCCCAGATCAATTGGGCGCGCCGCTCGTCGAAGCCGCCTTCCCGAACGAAGGTGCGGGCAAGATCGGCGCCTTCCACTTCGAAACGGCGCGGCCCGGCGAAGTCCTCATTGAGCGTGACGTCATGCAACAGGGTTGCAACGGCAACAACCTCCGCGTCGTGCTGGATATTCTGAATCTGTCCGATCCGGGCCGCGAAAAGCCAGGATCGGACCACGTGGTTGAACAGGTAGGGTTCACATCGCTGGCGGGCATGTTCGATCGCTCGGCCAACAAGCGGAGTATCGGGGACCAAAATCCCCGCAAGCGTGCGGATGGCGATCGAATTCATGTCACTGACCGTCCCTTCGCGTACGCCCCGATGGTCCCGGGGGCTACGATTTCATTTCGCGTTCGTCGTCAGTTCCGTCTCGCTGGTGTCGACGACGAAAATAGCAAGCAGACGAGCGCCTTCCGTCTTGCTGGCGTTTTCGCTGACGGCATGACGGTCGCCAGGGAATTCCGAGAAACTCTCGCCGGCGCGATAAGTCTTCACCGGCCCGTCGTTGACCTGGCTTCGGATCGCCCCCTCCAGGACCGTGGCATAGATGAACGCGGATTTGGGATGGGTATGAGCCGGCGACGTACCCCCAGGCGCGTACTCGACGAGCACGGCTTTCATGCTCTTGCCGGGCACGTTTGGAAGAGCCTGGTCGTAGACAAGCTTTACGTTGGCGGCGTCATTGGCCATTGCTGCGGTGACGGAAGCGGAGGTGAGCGCGGCGCAGAGAAGTGTTTTGATCATGTCTGGTCTCCTTGTTGTGCGAATGGCGGGCCTGTCCGATGATTACTTACTTCGGTGGTGTGTATCGGCTGAGCCAATCATCGAAACGCACGGCGCCGATGCGCGCGTTCTCGCCGGGCACCAGCGTTCGATCGTCGATTGCCACTTGGCCGTAGTAGAGCGCGCCGGGATCCGGGACGACTTTGCGCGGGTCGTTGGTGGCCTTCAGGAAGCGCTCGACAAGTTCGCTCATGCGAACACGCTCCGGGCCGGCAATTTCGATCATGCCGTTCAACGGCGCGGCAAGCGCGACGTCCGCCATCGCATCGGCAACATTATCAGCCGCCATGGGTTGGAAGTAGGCCGGCGACATATGAATGGTATCCCCGACGGCGCCCGTGTTTGCGATGGCGGCGGTGAATTCGAAGAATTGAGTGGCGTGAACGATGGTGTAGGGAATTCCGGACTCCCTGATCAGCTTTTCCTGAAGCAACTTGCCGCGGAAATAGCCCATGCCCTGCAGCCGGTCGGTACCGACGACCGACAGCGCCACGTGATGACGGACGCCGGCGGCCGTTTCGGCGGCAAAAAGATTACGCCCGGATGCCTCGAAGAACTCCAGGGCAGCTTTTTCCTCGAACGACGGCGAGTTCGCGAGGTCGACGACGACCTGCGCACCGGCAAGCGCGGCCGCCAGACCCTCTCCCGTAACGGTGTTGACGCCCGAATTCGGCGACGCCGCAAGCACGTCGTGTCCTTTGTTTCGCAGTCTCTCCACGGTCTTTGAACCGATCAGCCCGGTTCCGCCGATGACGACGATCTTCATGTCTGGTCTCCTGGTGTTGCGTGTCTATTTTTCGTTGCTCGATCGGATGCTGGGCGTTTCCGGCCTGCTACTGACTGACCGATGCAGCAGCATCCTCGATGAGTGACGTGACCTCGTCGGGATGCGAAACCATGAGCGCATGGGACGCACCCTCGATGACGACGGTCTTTACCGCATGCGCACGCTTGGCCATGAAGCTCATGACGGCTGCCGGGATGTTCCGGTCATCCGAGCCGTAGATCATGTAGGACGGCAGCGTCTTCCATGAGGCGACGCCCGAGGCTTCAGCCAGAGCCGCCTGCGCAACAGGGCGTTGAGTGGCGGCCATCAGCAAAGTCTGCTCTTGCGGAACGTCGGCGGCGAACTGGGCGCGGAACTTGGCCGGCTCGATGAAGAGGTCTTGTCCGCCGTCCGGCAACGCGACTGGAGCAAGCGCGCTCCCCAAGGTGCTGCCGGGAAACATGCTGGACAACGTAAGGCTCGATTCGCCGGTATCCGGCGCGAAACCCGCCACGTAGACCAATGCCTTCACATTGGGATTGCCATTGGCGGCCTCGGTGATGACAGGCCCGCCGTAGGAATGCCCCACCAGCACGACCGGCCCGGAAACCGACCGGACGATGGCTGAGACTGCTTTCGCATCGCTGGCAACGCCGCGGAGCGGATTAGCTGCGGCTATCGCTGCATAACCGTCTTTGCTGAGCTTGGTGATGACTGCATCCCAGCTCGACGATTCCGCGAAGGCACCGTGCACCAGTACGATCGTCGGCTTGGGCTGAGAATTCGCGGCCTGCGCCATCCCGCCGCCCGACGCGGCAAGCGCTGCGGTGAGGGCCAGGACTCGAGTTATGTTTCGCATTTGCTTTCTCCCGTGTGGCCTGTGGTGACCAATGCTCAGGAGAATGCGCCGACGCGGCCCGCCAACCTATTGTGCGGAAGGGTCTGTCATACAATGCCAAGGTGCAGGGTAGGTCACCAGGGAGATCAGGTGCCCTGCAGCATGATTGAGGTATCTATGCGGGGTGTGCATTGGCGGCGGTCGCCGGAACAGACACTGAGGGCGCGCGGCCAGAGAGTTGTGTTTGCAAGACGCCGCTGCCGCCGTGGCGAGAGCCTGGCGCGGTCGATCCGTTGAGCGCTGGTGAGCCGGCCGGATCGAACACGGCGGCAAAGCCTCCTCTCGTCAACGACATAGTTCCTGGCCTTCGGCCCGCATCGCCCAATGCCTTGGTATGGGTCAAACAGCCGGACCGGCGTTATTCGCCAGTCTATTGGCGCGACATCGCAGTCGTGGCTCAGAGCACTGCCATCCCGCCGTCGACCCGCAGATTGATGCCCGTGACGAAACTGCTCGCGTCCGAGGCAAGGAACAGGGCGGCTTTTGCCAGCTCTTCCGGCTGCCCCATCCGGCCCAAGGGTATTGCCTCCGCCATCGCCTTTTCAAACAGCCCGCGCTGCTCAAACGGTACGCCTAGCTTATCGAGAATAGCCGTATCCACCGGACCTGGGCTGAGCACGTTGACCCGGATGCCGCGAGACTTCAGTTCGATCGCCCAACCGCGCGCAAAGGCATTTATGGCCGCCTTCGAGCCCGCGTAAACAGCATGACCGTCCAGAACCTTCTCGCTGGCCAGCGAACCTGTGAGGATGATTGCGCCGCCATTCCGCATGACCGGAATCAGCTTCTGGACGCCGAAGAAGACGCCTCGCGTATTGACGGCAAATTGCGCATCATATTCTGCCTCGGAGACGTCGGCCGAGTGCGTGATGGTGTTTATGCCGGCGTTCGCCATATAGATGTCGAGCGCCCCGAACCTCTGGCGGATCTGCTGCGCTACCTCGTCATGGTGCGACACGTCGGCCACATTTCCCTGAATGCCCAGCGCGCCTGCCCCGATCTGTGCGACCGCTTCCTCGACCGCCTGCCGCCGGCGGCCGGTAATGACGACTTGCGCGCCCTCGGCCGCAAAGATTTTTGCAGCCGATAGTCCGATCCCGCTGTTTCCGCCGGTGACCACCGCGATCTTGCCCGAGAGTACGCCCATGTCGTTCCTGCCTTCGAAAAATAGCGCCGGTGCTGCTGCGATAGTCGCAACTGCTGGCCAAGAAAATTTCACGCCGAATTGAGACCGCCAAAATGAGCGGCAATCGCAAACGGCTACCGATTGATAAACTCCCGGCGCTTAGCCAGTTTGACGACTTGGAGAGCGCTTTGGCCTTCAAGGCACAACAAGCGCGCGGCGGCGACCCCCGACAGCGCGACGTAGTGTCGAACGCCGGCGATCGCCTCCGCGCTGCACAGGCGCAGTTGCCCGAGCGGCAGCCGTGGCGCAGCATATGTTTCGCGCCTCTGCCAGCGCTCCAGCTCGATGGCGCAGTGGTTCGGTTCCACAATCCGGGACATGAGCCGACAGAACCAGCATTCAGGCCACCGCTCGGCTATGCGAGCGCACAAGGATTGACCTGGCGCGCCACCCGAAATGCGGTTCAGGGCGCGCGAAATATTGCCAAAGGTGGTCATCGGCGGCTCCAAGGAATTGCGGAGAACATGCAGTCGTGACTGAGGGCGTGCTATCCTTTGATGAAGGCGAGCAGGTCAGCATTGACCTGATCTTGGTGCGTGGCCGTGATCCCGTGGGGCGCGCCGGGGTAATAGATATCCTTTGCGCCTTTGATCAATCGGGCCGACTTGACTGCCGAGTCCTTGACGGGGACGATCTGATCGTCTTCGCCATGCAGGACGAGGGTTGGTACGTCGAACTTCTTGAGGTCCTCGGTAAAATCGGTCTCGGAGAACGCCTTGACGCTTTCGTACGCGTTCACGAGACCCGCCTGCATGCTCCAGAGCCAGAACTGATCCAGAGTCCCCTGGGAAACCTTGGCGCCCGGCCTGTTCGCGCCATAAAACAACGGTGCGAGGTCCCGGTAGTACTGCGAACGATCCTTGACGAGGCCAGCCCTTATGCCGTCGAATACCTCGATCGGCAGACCTTCCGGATTGGCCGGCGTCTTCACCATGATCGGCGGAACAGCGGCGATAAGAACAGTCTTGGCCACCCGCTTCGTCCCGTGCCGTCCGATATAGCGAGCAACCTCGCCTCCTCCGGTGGAATGGCCGACCAGCGTGGCGTCCCGGAGATCCAGCGCCTCGATCACGGCTGCAAGATCGTCCGCATAGCCGTTCATGTCGTTGCCGGACGTGGCCTGGCTCGATCGGCCATGGCCGCGCCGGTCATGCGCAACGACGCGAAAGCCGTTATGGGCAAGAAAGAGCATCTGGCCATCCCAGGCGTCGGAATTCAGCGGCCAGCCGTGCGAAAACGTGACGACAGGACCCTTGCCCCAATCCTTGTAGTAGATTTCGGTGCCATCCTTGGTCGTGATGGTGCTCATCGTCTTGGTTCCTTTGATTGAGGGGGAAGAGGAAGGTTTCGTTTTCGGCTCGTTGCCGAAGCAGCGCGGGGCAGTCCGGCGGCAACCGTAGAGATCAGGCCTGCCAACAAGACATCGCGGCGAGATCCGCCGACGGAGAAAAGTCCGTCTTTGTTCATCATGTCCATCCATGTGCTTTGAACATCCTGCTCACCATCACGACCGTCGAGTCGGCCTGTGCGGTCGCGTTCGGGGAGGAGCGAGCGAGGAGCGGTAGAAACGCGACGGTCGTGATGGCTTGCGAGGAACAGGATGCACCGATCCGGGCCGCGAACCTACTCTACGGAAGCATCTGTCATACGATGCCAAAGTGCAGGGCAGGCACGCCGAAGATAGGGCCGGGCTAAGGCAAGCTCTTATAGACACACGTCAATTTAGGCTTGGGTAGCGGCGCGGGGACCGACGCGGCATGGCCGGCGTCAGTTGCTGATGCATGAAATGTTGCGAGTTTGTCGGTCAGACTGGCGCCGCCAAAGAGCGCCGCTCAGTGGTAACCGATGTTTGGCGCGGGCCTTGCCGCGAAACACCCAACAGGACCACCGATGTACATCAGGATCACCCGCAGCAGCACGAGCGTACCAGAGGCAGGAAGGCCTGGGCGCGCTGAGAAAGCACCTGAAATGGCCGGGCGCGCCGGGCGATCCTATTGGATGGGGCATGGATCGGCTTGTGCCAAATTCTAGACCTCGCGCATCGGCGCGGG
Organism: Mesorhizobium sp. M0040; assembly: GCF_040323505.1. Taxonomy (NCBI): domain Bacteria; kingdom Pseudomonadati; phylum Pseudomonadota; class Alphaproteobacteria; order Hyphomicrobiales; family Phyllobacteriaceae; genus Mesorhizobium; species Mesorhizobium sp. M0040. The sequence continues at coordinate 47,210 of NZ_JAMYVA010000011.1, read as the reverse complement.
CAGCGTTTCCCACGCCCGGATCAGCTCACCGATGGAAGCGGCTTCCATCTTGCGCATGACATTGCCGCGGTGAAGCTTGACCGTCACTTCACTGATGCCGAGGTCGAAGGCGATCTGCTTGTTGAGGCGTCCGCGCGCCACTTCACGCAGGACCTCGCGCTCGCGCGGCGTCAGCGTCTCGACGCGCTCGATGTTGCGCTTGACGATCACGGCATCCGCCCGCCGCTTGGCATCCACCGCAATGCCGGCGATCACAGCGTCAAGCAGCGTCTGATCCCGCGCCGGTTTGGTGAGAAAGTCCACGGCGCCGGCCTTCATCGCCTGGACAGTCATCGGGATGTCGCCATGCCCGGTCAGGAAGATGATGGGTTTGGGGTTGCCGTTTTTCGCAAGATGGTGCTGCAGATCGAGACCGCTCGTCCCCGGCATGCGCACGTCGAGGATCAAGCAGCCGGGGCTCTCCAACACGTCGGCGTCAAGCAATTCACGGGTTGAGGTAAAGCACACCGGCAGGAAACCCGCCGACAGGATCAATTCAGACAGCGCCTCCCGAACAGAGGCATCATCATCGACAATAATGACCAGCGGCTGCTCGGCTTCAGTCCTTCGCTGCTCTGATGATGGCGCCGATCTCGGTAAGGGCAATTGGTCAACTCTCATGTTTAGCCTCCGTTTCTGGGTTGCGTAAAGCGTCGCCGATCGCCGCAAGCAGTGCCTGGCCATCGAACGGCTTGCGGAAAAGCCCGCCAATGCCCTTGGCGCGGTGCTGATCCACTATCTCGTGGCGGCCGGTGATCAGGAACACAGGCAGGTCCGGACGCGCCTTCTTGACCAAGTCGCGAAGTTCAAAGCCGTCCATGCCGGGCATCCCGATGTCGGTGATAAGCATGTCCAATCCAGACAGGCCGCTGACCAGCAACGCCCCCGCCGACGAGAAGCTGCGGGCCACATAGCCGGCGGACTCCAGAAGGTCCTCCAGCGACTCGAGCAGTCTTGGGTCATCGTCGACAATCGCCACGACAGGCCTCCGCTTGCTCACCCTCAACTCCCCCCTGCCCTGCGCGAGTGCGTGATCGGTATTCCCAATCGCTCGGCGATGCGCACTAGGTCGGCGAGCGACGCCGCGACCATCTTCTGCATGACGTTCCTTCTATGAATTTCCAGCGTAACTTCGCTGATCCCCAGTTCAGCGGCGGCCTGCTTGTTGAGCAAGCCGCTGACCACCAGCGGCAGCACCTCACGTTCGCGCGGCGTCAGCTCGAGATAACGTTGCTTCAACACGCCCAGCTCGGCGCGCTCCGATCGCTGTACCCGATCCTGGGCAATCGCCGCATGGATTGCGGCCATGAGGTCTGCATCGCTGAAGGGCTTAGTCAGGAAATCCACGGCGCCGTGCTTGATCGCACGCACCGAGGACGGGATATCGCCATGTCCCGTTAGGAAAACGATCGGCGGATGATCGCCCTCGGCAATCTGCCGCTGCAGATCGAGGCCGTTAATATCCGGCAACTCGATATCGAGGATGAGGCAGGCAGAGACGTCCGGCTTGTCAGCGCGGATATAATCGCCCGCCGATCCGAACGCTACGGCACGCATGCCATGTGCGGCCAGCAGCTCACTGAGCGCCTCCCGGATGCGTTCATCGTCATCTACGATGAAGACAATTTGGCCGTCCGTCGTCATGACGCCGCTTTCGCTTCAATCGGCAACGTGAAGATAAACGTCGCTCCACGTGGTTCGTTCTTCTCGACCCATAAACGCCCGCTGTGCGACTCGATGATCGAACGGCAGATCGCCAGTCCCATGCCCATCCCTTGCTCTTTCGTGGTAAAGAACGGTTCGAATATCCGGTCGGGAAACTCGACGCCCCGGCCGCGATCTCTGACTTCGGTCTGGACAACATCCCCGATATGGCGCACGCGAATGCTGATAACTCCGTCATCCGCACCAGAGTCCATCGCCTCCATGCCGTTGCGGATGAGATTGACCAGAACCTGCTGGATTTGGACGCGATCGAACGCGACTAGCGGAATGTCGCTTCCGACATCAACGCTGATGCGAACGCCCCGCCGCATCGCTTCCTCGGTCACGAGGTCGCGTGCCTCTGCGATGACACTGCTGAGCGTCGCATTGGTCCTCGTCTCGGTGGATTGCTTGAACAGCGCGCGAATGCGGCCGACGACGTCCGCCGCCGAATTGGCGTCCCGTATAATGCGCTCGGCCGTAATCTTCGCGCGTTCGACGTTCGGCGGGACGGCGCCCAGCCAACGGTGGCATGCATGGGAATTGGCGACGATCGCGGCCAGCGGCTGATTCACCTCGTGCGCGATCGAAGCGGAAAGCTCGGCGAGACTTGCAGCCTGAGTGGCTTGCGCGAGTTTGTCGGAGGCTTGTCGCAGCGCTTCCCGCGCGCGCACCTCTTCGTCGATGTCGAGGGAAACTCCGTACCATTGCACAACCGCCCCGTCTTCATCACGCCGCGGCTCGACCCTGCACTCCGCCCAGCGATAGCCACCTGTTTCGCGCCAGCGAAACCGCATCGCGGAACCGCCGCCTGTTTCGAAACAGCTCAGCAACGTGCGCAGCACCTCGGGAGCATCTTCGGGATGAACCAGTTCTTGCAGCAATGCCTCGATGCGCGGCTCTCCGAGTGTTTCGAAATTGGCGATGACGGCGCGGAAATGGTCCTGGTACCGCTTGTTGAAGTAGACCGGCCCGCCGGTCGGCACCGCGCTCCAAATGCGGACCGGCACAGCGTCGATCATCTGCTGAAGCTGCAATTCGCTCCGCCGCAGCGCCTCTTCGGCTTGCATCTGATCGTCTATGTCGTGACAGAGGCCGTACCACTGCACGATCAGGCCAGCGTGATCGCGCATCGGCTCTGCCCGGCTCGACATCCAGTGATAGACGCCATCGGCGCGGCGCAGGCGATACCTCATGGAGAAGCGCTCGCCGGTAGCAAGGCAGTGACTGAGCGTATCGCCGAATGCTGCTGCGTCGTCCGGATGGACGGTGGCCGCTATCATCGCCGCCAGCCGGCCGATGCCCTGTTTGTCCAAATCCGTTACGTCAAGGCCGAGAAAATCGACCATTCGCTTGTTGAAAAAGGTCGGCTCGCCGTCCGGCGTCAGGCGCCAAACGTGGCTCGGAACCATGTCGACAAGCTGCGAGAGCTCCCGCTCCCGGTCGCGTAATGCCTCCTGCGCGCGCACCTCATCGTCGATGTCGATGCTGGCCGTGTACCATTGCACGATCGCCCCACTCTGGTTCCGCAGCGGCTCGGCGCGGCCCTCCCTCCAGCGGTAGACACCGTCAGCGCGACGCAGGCGATACCTTATGGGATAGGGTTCGCCGGTGGCGAGGGAGCGGCTGAGCCATTCTCTCATCCTGGGTCCATCGTCGGGATGGACGGCTGCCGCGACCACGGTCGCCAGGCGGCTCGTGCCCGGCTTGTCCCAGCCCGCGATGTCGTTGAGGCCGATATAGTCTGTCGTGCGCTTGCTGAAGAAGGTTGGTTCGCCGTTGGGCGCCATACGGGCGATGTGAGCGGGGATCATTTCGACCAGCAACGAGAGTTCTCGCTCCCGCTCCCGCAAGGTCTCCACACTTTGGCGCAAAGTGAGCACCGCCGCCTGATGCTGCCTGGAAATGGCGGCCACGACGAGCGCCGAAAATGCAGAGATGGCCAGAAAAAGCTGCAGCATGATCTGGTTGTGCTTCTGGGACTCGGGATCGCCGGCAAATTGGCTGGCGCCGGATATCGTGAATACCGCCGTGATCAGAGCGAGAACGGTCAATGCTACGGCGGCGCCTCGGAACTCAAAGCGCACCGCGGCCCAAAGAAGAGGCGGCATGATGATGTAGGCGAAGGGCAGATAGCCGCTCAAGGAAAGGGCGGCGATACCAAGAAAGATCAGCCCCAGGACGCAAGCTTCCATCCACCGCGCCGCCGAGAGCTGCGCCTTGCCGCGCCAGTTCTGGAACACGACCAGCGCCAGTGGCGCTACGATCAGGACTCCCGTCGCGTCTCCGATCCACCACAGCGGCCAAGCCGTCGCAAAGGTTTGCGATTGTATGCCAAACCACGCAAGCGCCGCACTTCCCACCGTCGCGCTTGCAACTGGCGCAACTCCAGCGGCCAGTGCGACGAATGCGAGAACGTCCCGCAACGTTTCCAGCCGAACTGGGCGCTTGCAGGTCTGGTTCACAAGCCATGCGCCGGCCACCGCTTCAAGAGCGTTGCCGGCAAAGATCAGGAAGGCCGCGGGCAGCGGAGTGTGGAACCACAAGAAGTTGCTGAACAGTTCTGCCAGACAGCCCCCCAGCACCCACCACGGCCAGCTATACCTGGAGGCGAAGACAAGCGTAGCGATGAAAAGCCCGCTCGGAGGCCAAATGGAAATCCCTGTTCCAGGTATGATTGCGAGCGACTGGGCGAAGCCGCAGCCCAGGACATAGGCCGTAATAAAAAGTCCCAGATGCAAGAATTGGGGACGGTGCGACCAGGCGCGCGACAACCTGCCTCTTTCAAGATCGCTGATCATGTTGCCGCGAATCAGGCCCGGTTCATTCGTCGCGAAAGATCGGCCACTTCCCGATCCGGATCGGTCCAAGTCATGCGTTAACGCGCGCGTTGCGCTGGAATCGGTCTCGCCAAGTGAGTTGGGCGCTATCGTCATCGGGTGCCCCTGACGGACAAACAAACTCTGGAGATTGTCGGCGCTTCGTGTAGCACTTGCTCTTGATAGCTGGACTGGGCTGACGGACTCACGTAGCCACCCTAATCCCGCCACGCCCCAACCGCACCTCATGGAAATCCATGCATTGCACGGGGCGGCGGCGCCCCTTCACCGAGAGCCGAAAAAACCAAGCGCTTACTGAGCGCCGCCAGTTATTGCGCAGCTTTCGCTTCAACCGGGAGGGTGAAGATGAATGTCGCCCCACGCGGCACGCTATTCTCCGCCCAAAGGCGTCCGCCGTGAGACTCGATGATCGAACGGGAGATCGCGAGCCCCATGCCCATTCCGTTCCCTTTCGTTGTAAAGAACGGCTCGAATATCTTGTTAGGACGTTCGATACCCGGGCCTCGGTCGCGGACCTCGGTCTGGATCGTGTCCTCTATCCGGCGCACGCGTATTCCGAGAACCTTGTCGCCCGCCGTGGTGTCCATCGCCTCCATGCCGTTGCGAATGAGGTTGACCAGGACCTGCTGAATCTGGACGCGATCGAACGCAACCAGCGGAAGGTTGCTTTCGACGTCGATGTCCATGCGAACGCGACGCCGCATGGCTTCCTCGGCCATAAGGTCACGTGCTTCGGCAACGACGCTGGGGATCGGTGTGCTGGTTCTCATTTCAAGCGAAGGTCTGAACAAGGCACGGATGCGGCTGACGACATCCGCCGCCGAGTTGGCATCGCGGATGATACGCTCGGCCGTGATCTTCGCGCGCTCGACGTTCGGGGGCTCGGCGGACAGCCAACGGTGGCATGCGTTGGAGTTGGCGACGATGGCGGCCAGCGGCTGGTTCACCTCATGAGCGATGGATGCGGAGAGTTCGGCAAGGCTCGCCGCCTGGCTCGCACGCGCAAGTCTCTCTTGTGCCAGCCGAAGCTCCTCTTGTGTCCGCATCTCATTTTCGATGTCGAGGCAGATAACGTTCCACTGCACGATGGCGCCTTCAGCGTTGCGCATCGGCGCGGCGCGCGTCTCGACCCAGCGATATTCACCATCGAAGCGCCGCAGACGGTGCCGTCGCGCATACGGCTCGCCTGTGGACAGACAATCGGCATATCTCTCTTTGACACCTGTCAGGTCGTCGGGATGAACACCGGCGTCGAGTGTGCCAGCCAGCCGGGACTTTCCCGCTTCGTCCAATTCCTCAAGATTGTATCCGAGGAATTCGCGGAGCTGCTGGCTGCGATATATCGGTTCGCCATTCGGCGCGGCGCAATCGATCATTGCCGGCAGCGTTTCAACGAGCTGCCAGAGAGCCCGTTCTCTCTCGCGCAGCGCCTCTTCGACGCGCAGCTGATCGTCGATGTCGTGCGTAAGGCCGTACCATTGGACGATGCGTCCACCCTGGTCCCGCAGCGGCTCCGCGCGGCCCTCCATCCAACGATAAACGCCATCGGCACGGCGCAGGCGATACTTCATGAAGAATCGCTCGCCGGTGGCAAAGCAGCTGTCGAGTGCTTCCCTCAGGCTGGCTGCATCGTCGGGATGGACGACGGTGGCAATGAAGGCCGCCAGCCGGCTCGTGTCCGGCTTTTCCGCGTCCGCTATGTCCAGGCCGAGAAAATCTATCAGGCGCTTGTTGAAGAAGGTCGGCTCACCGTTGGGAGACAGCCGCCAGAGGTAGCTCGGAACCATGTTGACGAGTTGCGAGAGCTCTCGTTCCCGGTCGTGCAACGCGGCTTGCGTGGTCACCAGGTCATGGATGTCGACGCTCACGCCGTACCATTGGAGAATGCTGCCATCTTCGTCGCGCAGCGGCTCGGCGCGAGTCTCGGTCCAGCGATAGCGGCCGTCGGCCCGCCTCTGGCGATATCTCTGAACGTAAGGCACGCCCGTTGCGAATGAATGGCGGATCGCCTGCCGTGCGGTGTCGATATCGTCTGGATGGATCACGCTCAGCGACGGCGAGCCGTCCGGGGCGGTGATGTCGTGGAGCGTGGCCCCGGTTACATCGGTGAACCGTTTGTTGACGTAGGAAGGCGTCCCTTCCCGTGTCGTACTCCAGATCAAAGCGGGCACGGTGTCGATCAGCTGCTGAAGGCGCCGCTCACTTTTGCGCAACGCCGCCTGCGCGCGCACCTCATCGTCGATGTCGAGAGAAACCCCGTACCACTGCACGACCGTTCCGTCGTCATCGCGTCGCGGCTCGACCCTGCACTCAGCCCAGCGATAGGTGCCGTCTTTTTCGCGCCAGCGAAACCGCATCGCGGAGCCGCCGCCAGTTTCGAAACACCTCAGCAACGTGCGCTGCACCTCGGGAGCATCTTCGGGATGAATCACCTCGTGCAGCAACGTTTCGATGCCCGGCTCGCCGAGCGCGTCAAAGTTCGCGATAACGGAGCGGAAATGGTCCTGGTATCGCTTGTTGAAGTAGACCGGCCCGCCGGTCGGCATCACGCTCCAGATGCGGACCGGCACGGCGTCGATCATGTGCTGAAGTTGCTGCTCGCTCTGCCGCAACGCCGCTTCGGCGTGCATCTGATCGTCTATGTCGTGACAGAGGCCGTACCACTGGACGATGCGGCCAGCGTCATCGCGCATCGGCTCCGCCCGGCTCGACATCCAGCGATAGACGCCATCGGCACGGCGCAGGCGATAGCGCATCGCGAAGCTCGCACCGGTAGCGAAGCAACCACGCAGTGCATCGCCGAATGCTGCCGCGTCGTCCGGATGAACGGCGGCCTGTATCATCACCGCCAGCCGGCTCATGCCCGGTCGGTCCAGATCCGCTACATCGAGGCCGAGAAAGTCGACCATGCGCCCATTGAAGAAGATCGGCTCGCCGTCGGGACCGAGCCGCCAGATGTGACTCGGGACCATGTCCACGAACTGCGAGAGTTCCCGCTCCCGGTCACGCAATGCTGACTCGGCCCGCTTCTGGTCCTCAATGTCTATTGTCGTGCCGTACCATTGAACGATGCGCCCCTGGCTATCGCGAAATGGTCGTCCTGAGCTTCGAAACCAGCGATAGACGCCATCGGCGCGCCGCAGACGATGCTCGGTATCATAGGGATCGCCGGTTTCGAGGCAATGCCGCCATCTGGCGGCTACAGGATCATGATCATCGGGATGGACGGCTCGACGCCAGCCGAAATCATCGTCGTCTTCGGAAGTGTTGAGATCCTCATGCATGTTGCCGAGGAACGCCAGCGTGTTTGGGCTGACATAGGTGAATCTTCCGGCGGCATCGGCTGCCCACGCGTGGCCGGGCATGCTCTCGATGATTTGCAGCGCAAGCGTTGCTTCGGGGTCGATTTCGCCAAGTGAGTTGGACGCTGCTGTCATTGGCTTCTCCTGTCGGACAAAAAAGCCTGGGGACGGTCAGCGCTTGATATAGCACTTGTTTTCAATATCTGGACAGGCGAACTCACCGCCTAAATCTAGTTCCGCCATGCCTCGGCTGCATCTCATGGAAATCCATGCATTGCGCGGAGATATCGCCGCTACTGGGGCCCTAACGATGGCCTCGCGCGAGGAGCGACGCGGATCGATGCATCAACACCTACCACTGGGAATACGAGCCGGACAGGTAAGACGCTCGGCTGCCTCTTCGTCGGCTGCAGAGTGAAACCGGAAAAACCTCTGCATTCGTCATCCCTGTCTCGTCCGGTTAAGACGGCTCATGAGATAATCTGGAAGCCTCTCCCGACCAATACATCTGTTCCAAAGTATAGGGCGTGGACGCGGTTTTAGTTCTGCGGAGCGGCTTGGCGGCCGAGCAATTGTTTGGCGACAATGAGACAGGGCGCAGCGACCGCGAACAGCAGGACGAGCGCGAAGAAAGCTTCGTCGAACGAGATCGTGGCGACCTGCTTCTCAAGCGCGCGCTGCAGCAGCGGCAGGGCGGCCTTTGTCGCCGCAGTGCTGTCGACACTGTTCGCCAGAGCATTCGCAGTTGCTCTCAAGCGCTGGTCTACGGCTGGATCGCCATTGACGAGGTGGGACGCCAGTATCGTCCGGTTGTGGACATTCTGGTGATCAATATACGTTTGCAAGAGGGCTGTGCCGGTCAGACCGCCCACCTGCTTGCCGAAGTTGAATAGCCCGATGCCAAACGGCAGCGCATTGGCGGCAAGGCCCTGCAGCGTAACCAGCGTCAGTGCCACGAACAGAAGGCCGAGGCCGAATCCTCGCAGCAGCAGAGCAAGGGTCAGGTCCGGTGATCCGCTACCGCTCGTCGAAGCGGACAGCAGCCACATGGCGCCTGCGAAGAGCAGAATGCCAAATGGCGCAAGCGTGATCGGGCGCATCCCGGTCCTTTGGATGACGAAGCCGGACAACAGAACCTGATCGGTAGTTCGTACTGAACCTCAGCACAGGTCGTATTATCAGTCAGCCGGATTCCTCAGGCGCGCGAACGTGCCGGCGCGGACCTCCGTATTGCCGAAGACCGCCTACGAGAAATCCACTTTGAAGTAATTCCGGATCATCCCGTGGCAGCAATGATCGCAGAGAGCGCCCTCTTGAAGAGTTCGGTTGTCTTAGCGTTCACCTATTTTGAAAAGCGCGCGCAACACGCGTTCGCTGTGCGGCAGTTGCGACAGTCATGAAAACAACCCGCTATCTTGCCGCCGGCTAACGCGGTGCGACACGCAGCCCGGCGGCATCGAAGAGATGCATGCGCTCCGGCGGCAGAGCGAGGTTGATCGGCGGCCCTTGCGATTCAACGCCCTGCTGCTTGAGAACGGCGATCAGTTTGCTGTCGCCGGCAATGGTGGCGTGGACAACTGTTTCCGGTCCCAACGCCTCGGCCAGCGTTACCCGCGCTTCCACCGATCCCTTGCCGCCATTCGAAAGTTGGATGTCGTGTGGCCGGATGCCAAGCGTCGCGTCGTCTCCCGGTTTCAGCGCGACCCCGTCGGCGGCGATCGAGGCCGACAGCCCGCCTGGACCTTCGACACGCACCTCGGCGCCGCTTGCCGAACGCACCTTCACCGGCAGCAGGTTCATCCGCGGCGCGCCGATGAAGCCGGCGACGAACAGGTTGGCCGGCGCGTTGTAGAGATCGAGCGGCCGGCCGACCTGTTCGATCCGCCCCGAGCGCATGACCACGATGCGGTCCGCCAGCGTCATCGCCTCGATCTGGTCATGGGTGACGTAGACCATCGTGGTTGCCAGCCGCCGGTGCAGGCCCGCCAGTTCAGCGCGCATGGTGATGCGCAGTTCAGCATCGAGGTTGGACAGCGGTTCATCGAGCAGAAAGGCGGTCGGATTGCGCACCACCGCACGGCCGATCGCCACGCGCTGCTTCTGACCGCCCGACAATTGGCCGGGCCGGCGGTCTAGATAGGGAGCAATTTCCAGCATGCGCGTCGCTTCCGTGATCCGCGCGTCGATCTCGGCCTTCGGCATACGAATGTTTTCAAGCCCGAAGGCGAGGTTCTGGCGCACGCTCATGTGCGGGTAGAGCGCGTAAGACTGGAACACCATCGCCAGACCGCGCTGCGCGGCCGAAACGTTGGTGACGTCGACCCCGTCGATCTCGACCTTGCCGTCGGTCGGCCGATCGAGCCCGGCAATCAACCGCAGCAGCGTGGACTTGCCGCAACCCGACGGGCCGACGAGGACCAGCATCTCGCCGTCACCGACGTCGAGGTTGATACCGTGCAAGATCTTCATCTTGCCGTAAGCGCGATCAATGTTGGTCAGCGTTATCCGTCCCATGACATCCTCACTTCAGCCCGGTGCCGGCAATGCCGGAAGTGATGTAACGCTGCAGGAAGACGAAGACGAGGACGACGGGGATCATCGTCACCACGGTCATCGCCAGGATGTAGTGCCACTGCACGTTTAGCTGGCCGGCATAGGTGTTGAGGCCGACCTGGAGTGTGTAGAGTTCCTTGCGCGACAGCACCACCAGCGGCCACAGAAAGTCGTTCCAGCGCCAGACGACCGAGAAGATCGCCAGCACGGCGAGCGCCGGTGCTGCAAGCGGCAATACGATGCGCCAGTAGATCTGCCATTCGGAAGCGTTGTCCATGCGCGCCGCATCGAGCAGCTCGTCGGGGATGGTCAGCATATATTGGCGCAGCAGGAAGACGCCGGTTGGCGTAGCCACCGTCGGCAAGATCACGCCCCACAGCGAATCGAGCAGTCCGACGGCGCCCACCACCGAATAGAGCGGCACCAGGATGACCGACAGCGGCACCATCAGCGTACCGACGATCACAAGCATCGTCAGATCGCGACCGCGGAACTTGTATTTCGACAAGGCGAAGGCGGCCATCGAATTGGTGAGCAGCGTGATCAGCGTTGCCATTGCCGTCACAAAAACCGAATTGCGCAGATAGCGCAGGAAGTCGAAATGGACGAAGGGCTCGGTGTAATTCTCCGTCGCGAATCCGATTTCGCGCACCGGCTGCCGGTCGGCGATGTTGACCTTCACGATATCGTTCGGCGCCTGCGGATCCACCATTTGCGCCACGATGCCGATGCGCCGCACCTCGGCCAGCACCTTGGTCGAACCATCCGGCAACTTCACCCTGTAGAGGGTCAGCGGCTTGTCGTAGCCTTCGACCCTCGCGTGTTGGCTGACATAAGGCATTATGGTCGGCGGGAACTCGGCGAGCTGTGCCGGCGTCTTGAATGACGAACCCACCAGCCAGACGGCCGGGCCGAACATGATGACAACGCCGCCGAGCAGCCACAGCCAGCTCACGATATCCGTCCAGTGCCAGCCGCGACCGCCGCGCCGGCGGGTCAGGAATGTCATCACGCCGCTCATTCGCGGGCTCCTTTCCGCTCACCCCGGCGTCCGACCTGCAGCTGAACCAAGGTGAGCACGACCAGCACCAACCCCATCAGGATCGAAGCCGCCGAAGCCAGCCCCGGATTGCGCAGCAGGGAGGCGAAGCCGATCTCATAGATGTACTGCGTGATATAGAGGGTCGAGGTTCCCGGCCCTCCACCCGTCAGCACATAGACTTCGTCGAAGATCTGCACAGCGCGGATCAGCGCCAGTACGATGACGACAAGCAGATTCGGCATCAGCAGCGGCAGCGTGATGCGCCAGAACACCCGCGCCGGCTTCGTGCCGTCCATCTCGGCCGCTTCGTAAAGGTCGCGCGGGATCGCCTGCAATCCGGCAAGCAAGATCAGCGTATAGAAGCCCATATGTGCCCAAACCGAAACGCTGACCGCGGCGGTGAAAGCCCAGAAACGATCTGTCAGCCAGTTGTGCGGCTCGCCGCCCAGATCATGGACGATCAGGTTGAGCAGGCCCTGGCGCTGCAGGATCCAACGCCAGATCAGGCCGGTGACGACGGGCGACAGCAGCACCGGAAAGAAGAACACCGCGCGCCAGAAGCTGCGCCCGACGATCTCGCGGTTGAGGATCAACGCTGTCGCCATCGACACGACCGTCATCAGCGTCACCTGCACGACGACGAACAGGCCGGTATTGTGCACGGCCTTCCAGAAGAGATCCTCGTGGCAAGTGGCAGTGTCCAGGTAGTTGCCGCAATCGAGCAGGCGCTGATATTGCTCGAGCCCCACATAGGTTCGGTCCTGCAGGAAGTAGGCCGTTCCCGACGTGGCCGAATAGAAAAAGTTGATGATCATCGGCACCAGGACGAAAATGCCGAAGATCGCCATGTTTGGGGCGAGGAAGAACGCGGCCATGCCGCCGGTGCCCGTGGCTCGCTGCCAGAACTTCAGCGGCACGTTGACGATCGACGCCAGCCACACGACCGGCGCCGCGAGGGCGGCGCCAATCCATGCCTTCAGTGTCGCGGCGGCGGTCACTTCGCCTCGGCAACCTTGTCGGCGATATCCTGGTCGATCCTGCCCCAGGCATCGTCGAGGCTGAGCTCGCCGGCCATCACCTGGCTGACGCGCGTCACCAGCGCGGCGAAGTAAGCGTTGGCCCACTTCCACGGCGGCAGTGCATCGGCCGCCGGCAGGGTTTCACCCGCCGCCTTGACGAACTTGTCGAGCGCCGGACCGACGTTCTTGTCGGCCGAGACCCATTTCAGCCCGCCCTTGTCTACGACGCCCTTGTGCGCGGGCAGAAACAGCGTGCGCTCGCTGAACTCTTTTACCACGTCTTCACGGGCTAGATAATCCATGACCTTGGCGACGTCCTTGGGATTCTTCGTGTATTTGATGGCGACCAGCGCCGCGCCGCCCTTCACGCCCGAACAGCCTGCGGTACCGCAAGGCGAGCCGGTCGCCACCCAGTCGAAACTGTCGCCGATCTTGGTCGACAGATTGGCGACCTGCCAGCTGCCCGAATAATAAAACGGGATCTGGGCGTTGATGAAGTCGTCGGCGGCCGCGCGATAGGTCGAGCCTGCCGCCGAAACCCAGGTATCCTTCAGCATCAGGCCCTTGGCGGTCCAGTCGACGAGCCTGCCGACGAAAGCCTTGGTGCCGTCGTCCACTTTCGCCGGCATGCCATCGGGGCCGATATAGTTCGCTCCGAAGGAGACATTCGGGCCCGAAATGCGGTGACCGGAACGGTCGATGGCGAAGGCAGCCGGAAGCTGCTGGCTCTTCGCCACCTCGGCGGCGGCGTTGATCCAGTCGTCCCAGGTCGCCTTGTCACCGGGCAGCGGCACGCCGGCCTGTTCGAACAGCGTCTTGTTGGCGAAGCCGCCGGTGAGCGTGAGCTGGGTCATGAAACCCGGGATGGCGTTGGAGCCGTCGGGGCGCATCCAGTCCAGCGTGTCAGCGAAATTGTCCTCCCAATATTTCGGATCGGCCACCAGTGGCCTGAGATCGAGCCAGTGCTGGGCAAGCTCCTTGATGTTTGTGACGCGGGCGATGTCCGGACCCTGGCCGGCTTCGAGCTGGATGGGCAACTGCTCCTGGATCACCTTGTAGGCGACGTTGTCGAGCGTGACGTGGATGTCGGGATTGTCCTTCATGAAGCGGTTCAGAATGTCCTGGATGACATCGCCCTCGACACCGTCCGAATACCACATGATGCGCAGGTCGCCGGCAAACGCGCTGGTCGATGCGAGCAGACTGACCGATAGCGCGGCCAGCAAAGTGCGGGTCTTATTCATGCTTCGTCTCCTCCTTTAGCGGGGCGGCGCCCCGATGGTTCAAGCCTGCTACGCCCTCCTCCTCTTGAGCGTCGCAGCCGATCTCCTCCCTACTCTCTGTGCTTCATGCGCATCGCCTCACCGCGCACGGTCCAGTTGGCCGGATCGAGTGTACGTCCCTCAGCCACGATCCTTGCGTCAGCGAGGAAATGCACTGTGCCGTATTCCGGATCCTCGACGATCAACTCGCCGTCGGTACCTGGCCGCACCGACAGGTCCCCAAAAACGGCAGTCCAGGCGTCGAGGGCCGGCAGATTGGCATTCCGATCACCGAGGCGAACGATCCATGTCGTCCTGCGTCCCGCCGCCCGCAGCTCGTTGCCGGCGGTCGGGCCGGCCACTACCTGCATGAGCGGCACATCCGTCTTCAGCATGACGAAGGCGTCGCCCGATTGCGCGAACGCCCGATCGCCACCCACTTGCACGGCATCGAAGGCACGTGCGGGAAACCAGGCGTGCGTGAAGTCGGGCTGTTCATCCGAGCAGGAGAAGCTGACGACGGCGAGGTCGCGGTATTGGTGAAGCCGGGGCAACGTGCCTGAGCCACCCCAATATGATGGTCTGCCATATCCCGACTGCAGCACTTCGCCGGGGTGGTTGATCCAGATCTGCGCATCCGGATTCTTGCCCAGCCGGGCGTGAATGACGGTCTCCTGATAACCCCATTGGGTCCAGCGGTAGCCAGCGGCGCTCCCCATCGCATGGTCGCGCGCCTTGTAGTGGTAGAGCCGCGCGAAGCGATCTTGTCCCTGCGCAAAAGTCCATTCCCACGCCGTATCGTCGGTGAGGGAAGCAATTGCTGCCAACCCGTCCGGAACGCTCAAATCGTGATCCCGCAGGCACAATGCCAGCTGCGGCAGCGCGTGAAAGCGCATGCCGTAGTTGCCCTTGCCCCAAAGCATGCGGCAGATGCCGGATAATTCCAGGGAACGCGCGGCGCGCAGCGTGTGCTCATAGGAGCGGCCCTGCGCCCCGGTGAGGATGCCGCGATGCGCCGAGCGGGCGACGATTTCAAGCAGGCGTATGATTGCCTTGCCGGCACGTTCGGCGATGTCCTTGTCCGGGGCCAGCGCGTAGAGCGCGCACAGGCCCTTGAGGTCGATCGGGAAATAAGGCGCCGAGTTGAACTCGGCCATCTCCCATGCCTCGAAATGGTCGAGCCAGGCGCGTACACGCGCGGCTCCAACCGCGGACTGTTCGCGGCCAAGGCGGCCCGACCGCACGAACCGCACATCAGGCAACAGGCCCCCGGCAATATAGGCGGCGGTGTGGAAGAGCAGCGCGTGGTTCTCGGAGAAGTACCACTGCACATCATTGCCGGGCTCGTCCATCCAGTAGCGATAGCCGAGGATGGCGTTGTCGACGCGCGCGCGCAGGCTCGCTTCCAGCCGATCGCCATAGGCCTTGCGGCACCACAGCAGCGGCACCAGGATGAAGTCGGCGCAATCGTGACAATCCTCGATCGCCGGCAGCGTGCCGGAGATCATGGCGTCGGTCTCGGCGCCCTGCCGCCCGATCGCCAGGCGCGCCAGCGCGCGCACCGTATCGGTCTCGGCGTGACCGGCGACCTCGCGCAGGGCTTCATCTATACGCGCGGTAAGCGTTTCCGGCGCATCGCCCTGACGGCGCGCGTGGCATATCTCGACGCCGAAGACACGCGATACGGCATGGTCTGCGACGGTCAGCGCCACCTTGAAATGGCGAAAGTCGGCCGGCAGCTGCTCGGTATCGGCGATCGGCAGCCGCGTCTGGCCCGCCGGCAGATCGAAGGCGAAGCGCACCGGCGTCTCGATCGACATGAAATCGCCTTCGATCTCGATCTCGACTTGCGCGTCGCGCGGCAGGGCCACGCCGGTGACGAGCGCCACCTCGCCGCCGTCATAGGCGGGACGGTCGAAATGCATGTCGTCAAGGGCTGCTTCCATCGCATCGGCAACGCCGCTCTCGACTTCGATCGGCAGTGCCACCGAAGCAGCCGGACCGGATAGATAATCGAGCTGGAAATAGTAGCGGGCGTCGCGCTCTGCGAGATCGTCGAACCACACGCGAATGTCGTTACGGCCGGCCCGCAGCGCGATCTTGAAGTGCTCTGCACTTTCCAGATTGCGGCCGTAGGGCGCCATCCAGCCGGCTTCCTCGCCATTGGCAAAGAGTGTGGCGCCGCCGCATGTGCGCAGCCGCACCAGCGCCTCGCCAGTCGAGGCCGCCTCGATGGTGGTCTCGGCCCAGGTTCCAAGCACCGTCGGCCGGAACCAGAAGCCCGATAGGTCGATGCGCGGCGAGGCGAAGGGCAGCCAGATGCGCTCGGCGCCGAATTCGGCGCTGACCTGTGGTCGCTTGCCGCGTCGTTCCGCTGCGAACTGCGTGCGGCACGGATATTCATGGGGAATGAAATTCTTGTGCTTGGTCAGGAAGAAGAAGGGATCCATCTCGCCTTGCATGGGCTGGTCGGCCACGTCGTAGCGTTGCTCGGCGATAGACCCGAGCCGCCAATAGACGATTGGCTGCCCCGCCATGAGCGGCCGGCGCAGCGTAAAGTCCGTCCGAACGCTTTGCGCGGCCTCGCTCATCGCAAATCCTTCACGGCAACTGGATCGACATCGGTGTAGGCCTGGTTCTCGCCGGTCATGCCCCAGACGAAGGCATAGGGGCCGGTCCCGGCACCCATATGGATAGACCAGGCAGGCGACAGGACGACGCCGCCGTCAGCGACCATCAAGTGGCGCGTCTTGTCTGGCCGACCCATCAGATGGATTACACGGTCGGCCTCGGCGAGGTCGAAATAGCAATAAGCTTCCATGCGCCGCTCATGCAGATGCGGCGGCATGGTGTTCCACACGCTGCCCGGCGCGAGGTCGGTGATCCCCATCAGCAAGAGGCAGGACGGGGCCACTTCGGGATGGATGTACATGCGCAGCGTGCGCCTGTTCGCGCGGGCCTCCTCGCCGAGCACAAGCGGCTTGGCTTCGCTGCTGACGATGAGACGGTGCGCAACATCGGCGCCGGCCGGCACCGAGTTCATGTAGAAGCGTGCCGGCCTCTCCGGATCGTCGCTCTCCAGCGTCACCTCACGCGCTCCGCGTCCGACATAGACGATGTCCCGGTTAGCCACGTGAAAGCGCCGGCCGTCCACCGCGACCGCGCCATTGCCGCCGAGATTGGCGATGCCCATCTCGCGCGCGTCAAAGAAGAGCGGGGTGCCGACTTCGGCGCCGTTGCCGAATGCCAGCGGGTTGGCCAGCGGCACCGCGCCACCGACGATCATGCGGTCGACATGGGTGTAGACGAATTCGATCGCGCCAGGCCGGAACAAGCCGTCGACGAGGAACTCGGCCCTCAGCCGGTCCGTGTCCATGCCGGCAATATCGCCCGGCGACGCGCCATAGAGCGTCCGCATCATGCCGCCTCCACCTTCGACTGCAGATGCCGCGCCCCTTCGGTCAGGCACAGAATGGCCAGCGCCTGCCCGTAGCCCGTCGGATGGATGGGTATATCGCGATAGAACTGCAGGTCGGCGCCCATGCGTGTGCCATAGGACACGTTCGCCACCACACCTTTGTCATCGATGTTGGCCACCACGGCTTCCAAGGCGCGGAGCCCGGCGGCACGGCACTCTGTCGAGCCGATTCCGAGCCGCGCGGCCTTCATCAACCCGTAGCCGAAGCCGGCCGTGGCGGAAATCTCCTCGTAAGACGTCGGGTCGTCGAGCAGAGTGTGCCATGCGCCCGAACCTGCCTGCACCTCGAGCAGGGCGTTGATCTGCGTGTCCAGCACGCCGAGCAGATAGGCCCGGACCGAAGGTGCAATTTCGGCGAACTCCACCAGTTCCAGGATGCCGACGGTAATCCAGGCATTGCCTCTCGCCCAACGGGCGCGGGCGAAATTGTGCCGTCCCGCGAACGTCCAGCCGTGAAACCACAGCCCTGATGCCGGGTCAGCGAGATAACGGGCGTGGACCAGGAATTGCCTTTCTGCTTCCTCGACGAAGCGACGCTGGCCGGCAGCCTGGCCGTAGGATGCGAGGAACAGCGCCACCATGAACAGCGTGTCGTCCCACAATTCGTCGTCGTTGACCCGGTCCGAAACATCATGCTGGAAACCGCCTTCGGGCGTCCGCGGCAAGGCGGTGGCCACGCGCTCGGCCCATTCGCGCAGCACCGGCTCGAAGCGCGGCTGGCGCCGGCGCCGCCACAATTCGCTTAGCGCCAAAAGGGGCGCGGCGGTGTTGACGTTCATCGCAGGGAGACCGGCAGCGATGCGTCGGTCGTACCAGGCCTCGATCGTCTGCAGCAGCCGATCGTCGCCGGTCTGCGCCCACAGCCGAACCAGCCCGTAGAGCCCGACGCCTTGCGGCCATTCCCAGCTGTCGAAGCTGACATAGTCGCCCGGCGTGCCGTCGAGATTCGGCTCATGGAACCGCCCGTCATGACGCAAGCCGGTCATGCCGGCCACAAGGCTGGCAAGCACGGAATTCAGGCGTTCGGCCGATAGCGGCATCACTCCTCCCGTTTCTCCCGCTTCATCAGAACTGTTTCACAGCCATTTTTCTTGCGCAATCTGAAAATTTTTTGCATTAATCGGATGACTTTGCCGGAGATGACGGAGCGGATGAATATCCAGGGCAAGCGCGGCCGCCCCAGCCGCCGCATTCGACTTGAGGAGATCGCGGCGCGTTGCGGCGTGTCGGTCAGCACCGCCTCCCGTGCGCTGAGCGGTGTCGGCGGCGTGAGGGACGAGCTTCGCACCAGGATCATCGAAACGGCGAAGTCGATGAACTATGCCATTCCCGCCTCGGTTGCCGGCCGCAAGGTCATCCTGGCCGCAAGCAGCGTGGCAATGGTGGACAGTGCCCGCAATCAGTTCACCTACCATGTCCTTGATGGACTCAACGAGCGCGCCCGGTTGCTGGGCGTCGAACTCGTGACCCGGCCGGTTTCGGCGCCCGAGGACGAAATCGCGCTGCTGCGTGAATCCGAGCGCGACGACAGCGTCGCCGGCTGCCTGTTTCTGACGCTGGACGATGACGATGTGCTGACGCTGACAGCCGGATTCGCCAAGCCGATCGTGCTCGTCAACGGCGACGATCCCTCGATGCGCCATTCGAGCGTGACGCCCTGCAATCGCTCTGCCGCCATGCTTGCGGCGCAGCATCTGATCGGCCTCGGCCACCGCCGCATCCTGTTCCTGATGCGGCGTGGCCGGCGCACGATCGAGCGGCGCTATGAAGGTTGGCGCGACGCGCTGATCACGGCCGGCATTGCCGGCTTCGACGACTTCGTGGTCGAGGTGCAGGACTGGCTGCCGGAACTTGCGAGCAGGGCCGTGACCGAGCGCATCGCGGCCCGTGGCCTCGATTTCACCGCCGTGCTGACGGCCGGCGACAGCTTGGCGTTTGGTGCCATCGCCGGCGTCCAGGAGGCCGGATATTCGGTGCCTGGCGATGTGTCCGTGGTCGGTATGGACGACTTGCCGCTCGCTGCCTTCTGCAACCCGCCGCTGACGGCGATGCACATTCCCATGCGCGAGATCGGATCGGCGGCGCTTAGCCTGCTGCTCGACGATATGGCCCATTCGGGGTCGCCGCCGCGTCGCGTCGAACTTGCCTGCAATCTCGTGGTGCGCCAGTCGACGGCACCAGCCCGAAGCGGCGCCGGCGGTCATCAACTGGCCTCTTGAGCGCGCGACTTGCCGCCAGCAAAGAGCAGCGGCAAACCCTCTTGCGTCTGCAGTTCAAGGACACGTCCAAGCAGGATCATATGGTCGCCAGCCGGGAAGCGGTCGGCGACGCTGCATTCGAACCGCGCCAGTGCGCGCGGCAGCAATGGCACGCCGTGCTCGCTCCACGACAGGTCAAGATCGGCAAAGTCCGTCCCCGACTTCGAAAAACGCCAGCACAGATCGATTTGATCTTCCGCCAGCACGTGAATGGCGTAGTGCGCGGAATTGGCGAAGGCTTCGAACCGGCGCGAGTGGCGGCCGATAGACCAGAGCACCAGCGGCGGATCGAGCGACACTGATGAGAAGCTGTTGGCAGTGATTGCGACCGGGCCGTCGGCCGTGCCGGTGGTGACGACCGTGACGCCGGTGGCGAAGCGCCCGAAGGCATTGCGCAAAAGGCGTGGATCGCACACGACATGCTCCATCAGCGGCGCTCCCCCGTTCCCAATGGTGTCGCCGGGGTCCGTTCCGGCACACGGCCATAGGCGTGCGGGAGCGAGCATGTCTTGAGCTGGGGCAACACCTTGGTGCCGAAATGACGCGCCTCGTCGAGATGCGGGTAGCCGGAAAAGATGAAGGCGCGGATCCCCATCTTCATATACGTCTCGATTTCCGACAGAACCTGATCGGCCGAGCCCACGAGCGCCGCGCCGCAACCAGAGCGCGCGCGCCCGACGCCCGTCCACAGATGCGGCTCGACATAGCCTTCGGCATCGGCGATCTGGCGGTTCCTAGCCTGGTGCGATACGCCGAGCGATCGGGCGTCGAGCGCGCGCTCGCGGATCGCCCTGCCCTGCTCGTCGTCCAGCTTCGAAACCAGCTCCCGGGCATATTCCTTTGCCTCGGCCTCGGTATCGCGCACGATCATGTGGACGCGCAGGCCGTAGTCGAGCGTCCGCCCATGGCGCTCGGCGCGTTCGTGGACGGCCTTCATGCGGCCGGCAAGTTCCTCCCTGGTTTCCGGCCACATCAGGTAGACATCGCACTGTTCGGCGCAAAGCTCGAGCGCGTCGGGCGAATAACCGCCGAAATAGAGCAGCGGGCCGCCATTTTGCTGATAGGGCTTCGCTGGCGCCGTCGAGAGTCCTTTATAGCGATAGACCTCGCCCTCGAAATCGATGCTGTCCCTGGTCCAGGCCTGGCGCAGGATCTGCACAACCTCGCGCGAACGCTGATAACGGTAGGCGCTGTCGGCTGTCTCGCCCGGAAAGTCCGACGAAATGATGTTCACCGTCAGCCGGCCTTCCAGCATGTGATCCAGCGTCGCAATCGTGCGCGCCAGCATGATCGGCTGCATCTCGCCGCAGCGCACAGCGGCGAGCAGATTGATCTTCGAGGTGATCGGCGCGCAGCCGGCTGCGAAGCTCAGCGTGTCCTGGCCGACCTGATAGGACGACGGACACAAGATGTTGCGGAAACCTAGTTCCTCGGACGTCTTCACGATCTCGGAGCAATGCGCCCAGCTCGAGCGCAACGCGCCGTCCGGCACACCGAGATAGCGATAGTCGTCCGAGCAGAGTGCGGCGAACCACGAGACTTCGGCTGCATCGAGATCCGGCGAGGTGATTGGGACGATGCTCATTGCCACTCTTCAAAAAAGAAGCTCGGGCCATTCTTCAAAGAGGTCCGGAGCTGCGAATAAGGCTTGCGTAGCATTCGTTTTGGTGTAGATCAATACTGTATCAATTTGAGCCAAACCCGAAACCGGGATGTGATTGGACACCGGATGCATTTGACAAGGGCTGACCCCGGCCACCGATCCAGCCAGATGCGCGGGCCCTTGCCTGTGCACTTGCAGACCAGCGAAATGCTGATCCGCGAAATCGCGGCCGGACGGCTGGCCGACGGGGCGCGGCTGCCGGCCGAGCGCGAGATGGCCGCGAGCCTCGGGATTGCCGTCGGCACGCTCAGGCGGGCGCTGGCAGATTTGACCGAAAAGGGCCTTCTCGACCGCATCCAGGGCTCGGGTAACTATGTGCGGGCGCGCGGCGACTTGCTCGGGGTCTATGCTTTCTTTCGCCTGGAGCGTATCGGCGGCGGCGGCCTGCCGAGCGCCGACGTGCTGTCCGTCGAGCGACTGCGCAAGCCCGCCGACCTGCCGCAATTCGGCAGCGCCGGCGAAGCCCACCGTATACGCCGGCTGCGGCGGCTCGACGGCGAGCCGGCCGCGGTCGAGGAGATCTGGCTGGACGTCAGCCGCGCCGAGCGGCTCAAGCGCGAGGATTTGTCGGAATCCCTCTATCTCCACTACCGGCTCGCTCTCGGCTTTTCGATCGTTCGCGCCGAAGACCATGTTGCCGTCGCACCCGCGCCGGACTGGGCCCCGCTCGAATTCAGGCCACCGCCGGGGACGGTCGTGGGGTTCATAGAACGTATCGCCTGGGCTGGCGACGGCGCCAGCGCGGAATATTCCCGCAGCTGGTTCGATCCGGGCGCGGCGCGGTACGTCACGCGTTTCAGATAGGCCGGAGGAAGACGCAGCGTGACCAGATCATCGATCGGCTACGGCATCATCGGCTGCGGCATGATGGGCCGCGAGCATATCCGCAATGTCGCTCTGTTGCCCGACGCGCATGTGGCCGCGATCGTCGAGCCGGACCCCGGCATGTTGGCGGCGTCGCTGGCGACGGCGTCGGGCGCGCGATCGGCGGCATCGATCGCCGAACTGCTGGCCATGGATGAGGTGGACTGCGTCTTGATTGCCAGCCCCAACCACCAGCACCTCGGTCAGATGGAGCAGATCGCCGCACTTCGACCACTGCCGGTACTGGTGGAAAAGCCGCTCTTCACCGAGGGCGCCGACGAGGGGCGGATCGCGGCGTTGAAAGCTCGGCTTCCGCTCGTCTGGGTGGCCATGGAATATCGCTATATGCCCCCCGTCGCCGTATTCGTCGAGCAGGCGCGCCACGCCACCGGCGGCATCCGCATGCTGACGATCCGCGAGCACCGCTTCCCGTTTCTGGCCAAGGTCGGCGACTGGAACCGCTTCAACCGCAACACCGGCGGCACGTTCGTCGAGAAGTGCTGCCACTTCTTCGACCTGATGCGGCTGATCCTCGGATCGGACCCCGTCCGCGTGATGGCGAGCGCTGGACAGGCCGTAAACCATCTCGACGAACGCTATGGCGGTGAGAGGCCGGATATCCTTGACCATGGCTATGTGCTGGTTGACTTCGCGAGCGGCGCGCGCGCCATGCTGGAACTCTGCATGTTTGCCGAGGGCAGCCGCTACCAGGAGGAACTCTGCGCTGTCGGCGGCGACGGAAAGATCGAGTGTCTGGTGCCCGGACCAGGCCGTTTCTGGTCGACCCACCTTGGCCCTGCGCCAGTGCCCCAGTTGATCGTTAGTCCGCGCAATCCGCCTGGACCACGACTGCTGGAGATTCCCGTCGACCCCCGGCTGCTCGAGGCAGGCGATCATAACGGTTCGACCTATTTCGAGCACGCCCGCTTCACCGCTGCGGTGCGCGGACAAGGCAAGGTGGAAGTGACCTTGCAAGACGGCTGGTGGGCCGTCGTCATGGGTCTTGCCGCCCAGAGATCGGCCCGCGAAGGCCGCGCCATCGAACTCGCCGGTGAATTCGCGTTGCCGACCTAGTCTAGGCCGACGACGCATTACCGGACCACCGAGTCAGATGCGCCGACCGGTTGCTGCGTCGAACAGATGCGCACATGCGCGGTCGATCTCGATCCGCACCCCTTCGCCTTGCTTGAGCGCAAGCCTTTCTCGGAAAAGGCAGGAAATTTCTTCACCGGAGCAGTCGACCCTGGCGAAGATTTCCGAGCCTGTCGCCTCGAGAAGCGTGATCGTGCCCGGCACGCCTTGCCCCGTCGCCCGGATATGTTCCGGGCGAATGCCGTAGACGAGTTCGCGTCCTGCGGCATCCGCCGGCTGGGCGCCTTCCGGCAACGGCAGGATCAACCCGCCGGCGCTGCGGAACACGCCCTCCTCGATGCGGCCGGCAATGAAGTTCATGGCGGGCGAGCCGATGAAACCGGCAACGAAGAGGTTGGCCGGATGGTCGTAGAGGTCCAGCGGCGCGCCGATCTGCTCGACCAGGCCGTCATGCAGCACGACGATCTTGTCGGCCATCGTCATGGCCTCGATCTGGTCGTGCGTGACATAGATCGTCGTAGTACCCAGCCGCTGGTGCAGGGCCTTGATCTCGCCGCGCATCTGGACGCGCAATTTGGCATCGAGGTTGGAGAGCGGCTCGTCGAACAGGAAGACCTCTGGGTCGCGTACGATCGCGCGGCCCATGGCGACGCGCTGGCGCTGGCCGCCCGAAAGCTGGCGCGGATAGCGGTCAAGCAGCTTTTCCAGGCCGAGGATGCCGGCTGCCTTCCGGACCCGGCCAGCGGTGTCGGCCGGATCGGCTCTCTTGATCTTGAGGGCAAAGCCCATATTGTCGGCCACAGTCATATGCGGATAGAGCGCATAATTCTGGAACACCATGGCGATGTTCCTGTCCCGTGCCCGCAGATTGTTGACCATACGCTCGCCGATGGCGATCTTCCCGCCGGAGATCGTCTCAAGGCCTGCGATCATGCGCAGCAGCGTCGATTTTCCGCATCCCGACGGGCCGACCAGGATGACGAACTCGCCGTCGGCGATATCGACGCTGACGTCGTGAATGATCTTGGTGGCCCCGAAGGCCTTCTGCACGTTGTTGATCGTTACCGATGCCATTGGATCTTTCCTGGAAAAGAGTGATGTCAGGGCGCCCCTCAGCCGCCCTTGACGGCGCCGGCGGTCAGCCCCGCGACGATCTGCCTTTGCGCGAACATGGTCAGGATCAGCACCGGCAACGTCACCACCAGCGCCGCCGCGGCGAGCGGCCCCCAGCTCACCTGCTCGTAGGACAGCATGTTGTAGACGGCAACCGGCAGTGTGCGCGTCTCACGGCTGGCGAGCACCACGCCGAAGACGAAATTGTTCCACGAGAAGATCACGGACAGGATGAACGCGACGACGATGCCCGGCTTGGCGATGGGCAGGGAAACCAGCCGGAAAACCTGCCAGGAGCTGGCGCCGTCGATGTTGGCCGCCTCTTCCAGTTCCATCGGCGTGGTCTCGAAATAGCCGATCATCACCCACACCACGATCGGCACCGTCACCACCAGATGGATGATGATCTGCGGCCACAGCGTGCCGAGTATCCCGATCCATTGGAACAGCAGAAACAGCGGGATGAGATAGGATAGTCCAGGCGTCATGCGGGCGATCATGATGACGACCGCCGATCGTTCAGCCTTGAGCCGTGCGATGCCATAGCCGGCCGGTACGCCGATCAGCAGCGCCAGCAAGGTCGCCGTGCCGGTCACCAGAACCGAATTCCAGAGATAGAGCAGGAAATTGTTCTCCTCGAACACCTTTACATAGTTCGACCAAGCGAAGCGTTCGGGGATCAGGATCGGCGGATAGGCACCGTTGTCGATCTCGAATTTCAGCGACAGCGAGATCATCCAGAGGAAGAACAGGATCGCCGGCGAGACGAAAACCAGGGCAGCGAAAAACAGACCGATCTGGTTGAGCAGCCGTGAACTCATCTATTTGCCCTCCGTATCGATCCACTGCGAGCGTTGGCGCAGCATCAGCAGGACAAACGACAGGGCCACGATGACAATGAAGAACACCACGGCCATGGCCGAGCCGTAGCCGATATCGTAGTAGGAGAAGGCGGTGTTGTAGAGATAGATGTTGATGGTCTCCGACGCCGTTCCCGGCCCGCCCTGGGTCATCGCGTAGATGATGTCGAAGCTCTTCAGCGCATCGATGGTGCGGATGATGACCGCGATCATCAGGAACGGCGCGATCATCGGCAGAGTGAGATAGCGGAATTGCTGCCAGGCATTGGCGCCGTCGATCTCGGCGCTTTCGAAGGGCTCGCGCGGCACCGAGGCCAGCCCGCCAAGCACGATCAGCATGACCAGCGGCGTCCACTGCCAGGTCTCGACCGCAACCAGCGACGGGATGACCGTGTTGGCGTTGAATATCCATTCCTGACCCGGGATGCCGACCAGCGACAGCAGGTAGTTGAGCACGCCAAGCTGAGGATGGAACATCATTGTCCAAACCAGTGCGACGGCAACGGGTGTCGCCATCATCGGCATGACGAAGACGCCGCGCAGCAAGCCGCGCAGCGGAAACCTGGCATCGAAGATCAGGGCGGCCAGAGTGCCCAGCAGCATCGGCGCTGCAACCGAGAGGAAGGTGTAGGTCAACGTATGAACAAGGGATTCCCAGAAACGTGGGTCGCTGGCCAGGCGGAGATAGTTTTCCATCCCGGCAAAGCTCCGCGACTGGCCGAGCGTCCAGCGATTGACGCTCATCCACAGGGTGAAAGCCCAGGGGAAAACGATGACGGCGCCGACGACGACGAGTGCGGGGACAACGAAAGGCCAGTAGTTGGGAGCCAGCCGGATCGTCTGGCTCCCGTCGATAACCGGCATCGTCACCCCGGTCTGTTCTGGGGTGGTGGCCGACATCAGCCCTGCTCGCTCCTGTCGAGAACCGGCTGGAACTGTTCGGTGGCCTTCTTCAGCTCCGCGGCGGGATCGGCGCCGGCAATCATGTTGGTCAGCGCCACGCCATAGATGTCGCGGAATTCCGTGACCGGGATGATGACCGGCAGTGCCAGCCGACTGATATTGCCCGAGCCGACCACGGCATCAAGCCAGCTTGCCGGCATGGTGACGCCTTCGCGCACCTTGGGATCCTCCAGCACGGATTTGCGGAACGGAACGCCGGCGCCGGCCTGCAACAGCCGTGCACCCATGGTTGGCGATACCGCCCACTGGCAGAACAGATAGGCAGCCTCCTTCTTCTCGCTGGCGGCGGTAACGCCAATCCCGTCGCCGAAGGTGCCCGAGGCATGCGCCTTGGGACCCTTGGGCATCACGCCGTAACCGACCTTGCCGACTACCCTCGATTTTTCCGGATTTTCCATCGGCGGGGCAAAACCCACGCCGTCGAGCCACATGCCGATCTTGCCCTGCAGGAAGGCCGACTGTGCTTCGGCCCAGTTGAACCCGGTAACGCCCGGAGGGGCGGACTTGGTCATCAATCTTTGATAGAGCGCGGCAGCCTCGATCGCCTCGGGAGCCTCGGTGCGCAGCTTGCCCTTGTCATCTAGCGGCGTCATGTCGTAGCCGAGCATCAGCGACGTCCACACCGGCGTGTTTGCGTTCTTGAGCCCGCGGGCGACGAAGCCGTATGTATTGGTCGAGGGGTCGGTCAGCGCTTCGGCGGCTGCCACCAGTTGTTCGAAGGTCTCTGGGTATTTGAGGCCCTTGGCCTCGAACAGCTCCTTGTTCCAATACAGGATCCAGTAGTCCACCGAGAACGGTAGCGAGCGCAGCACGCCCTGGCCGTCCTTGGCAAACAGCATGCCGGCTTCGGCGAAGTCGCTTTCGACCAGCGCCGGGTCGGTGAGCGACGGATCGGCGAGATAGCCGGCGATGTCGGCCAGCCAGCCACCCTTCTCGAACTGGCGCTTCTGCACGTGGTAGCTCAGATGCACGACGTCGAAGCTCGGCTTGCCCGAGCTCAACTCGATCACCGTCTTCTGGCGCTGCTGCTGCTCGGGCGTTGCCTCGGCATTGACCTTGATGCCGGTCAGTTCCTCGAACTCGGCGAGATATTTCAGGATGGTGTCGCTGCGCGGGCTTTTCACCAGATTGACGTCAAGCGTCGTCCCGGCAAAGCGTTTCCAGTCAACGCCTGCGGCAAAGCCGGGGCGAAGCCCCACAAGGCCGGCAGCGGTTAGCGCCGCGGTTCCGGCAAGGAGTTGCCTCCTGGTTGGGTTGAACAGATTGGACGACATTTCTTCCTCCCGGTTGCTGTCGTTGTGGATGCGCCGCGAACCGCGGCGCGGCTATATTTCCTCAGATCTGGAGCGCCAGCCGGCGCGCATTGTCGATATGCAGACTGATCGCTTCAACCGCTTTTTGCGGATTGCGGCTCTCCATGGCTTCGATGACCGCCAAATGTTCGCGCATCACCGGCACCACACGACCGTCGATGCGGAAACGCTCCTGGTGGATCAGCCGGATTTTCACCGAGTTGACCAGATAGGCCTTGGCGATAATCTCGTTGCCGAGCGCATTGATGAAGGTGTCGTGCATCGCCCAGTCGATGTTCTGGGCCTTGGCTTCCATTTCCGGCGTCGGCGCCTGCCCGAGAGCTTGAGCCAGCATCTCTTCATGTTCGCGCCGCATGCGGGCAAGTTCGGCATCAGAAGCACTGGTCGTGAATAGCGCCACTGCCTCGCGTTCCATGAACAACCGAAACTGAAACGCCTCGCGGATCAGATTGATATCGATATGCGCGATCTGCATGCCGCGCTGCGGGATGGTGGTCAGCAGTCCCTCGGCCTCGAGACGCGGGACGATCTCGCGAATGGCACCCAGCGGCAGCCCGGTGAAAGCGACCAGTTCGCGCTGTGACACGAACTGCCCCGGCCGCAGATCGCGGGCCAGCAAATGCCGCGTGAAGCTGGCATAGGCTTTCTCCCGGAGAGTGATCGGTTCGCTGCCGTCTTCCACTTCAGCTCGCTTCCTTGTCGGTCAGCCCGGCCTTGTCGGTCAGGCCGCCTCTGTCGCAAACAGCCTGTCGTAGGCAGCGGCAAGCTGCCGCTGTCCCTGCGGATCGATCGCCTCCAGGGGCGGGCGGACCGCCAGCCAGTGCTCGTCGCCGGTCTTGCGCGCGACCATGACCTTCACCGCCGGCGTGACCGGGTATTTGAGCAATTCGAGCACGAAGTCTTCGACGCGTGGGTCGTCGCCCCCGTTTTCGACCATTGCCCGGATTTCGCCGGTAACAAAATTAGCCATGCCGGAAATCGCGCCCTGTCCGCCGCGGCGCACGCTTCTCGCCAGATGCCGTTCGTCACCGATGAGGATCACCAGATCGCCGTGCGCCTCAAGCAGCGCCTCACTGTAGCTCCAGTCCCCGCCGGAATCCTTCACCCCGGCCACCACAGCGGGAAAAGCGGCGCGCAGCCGGCCGATCAGCCCAAGCGGGAGCGGCACCATGGTGACTGAGGGGATGTTATAGAGCAGCACGTCGCGCGCCAGCGGACCGAGTGCGGCGAAGACGGCGGAAAACCATCCGAACAGCCCGTCCTCGCCGACATTCTTGAAGTAGCTCGGCGGAGCGAGCAGAATGTTGCGAACGCCGCGCTGCAAAGCGTGCCGGGCCTGATCGGCGGCATCTTCGGCTGCATCGACCAGCACTCCGGCGACGAGCTGATGTGGCGGAATACCGGCCGCCAGCATGGCCTCGGTGACGATCCGTCGCTCGTCGGTGCCGACCGAGGCTCCTTCGCCGGTGGTGCCGAACAGCGTCGCGCTGCTGCAGCCGGCGCCAAGGCAGGCTCGGGCATGCGCGATCATCGGCGCGAGCGCTATCTGCCCCGACGGGTCGAAGGGTGTGGTCAGGGCAACCGAAAGACCAAAGCGGGAAGCCAATGCGATCTCCGTTGAAATCAATGTGGACGTAGCGTTAGCATGCTAACATGTCAGATGTAAACGGGTGATCTTGCCAACTCGGCATCGCCGAACGGCGCTGCCGCGGCAGCCATCGCCGATCATTTTCCGCCGCTCGAACATCACATATGCAGCTGTCCCCGAGCCTCTGCGGGATTGGCTGGACGAGGCAGCCTAAGCTCGATCAAGTGGCGACGAGGTGGCCGTCGCCAACATCGTCGAGCTTGAGTTTCCGGGGCTCGTCACCGATGCGCCGCACAGCGCTTGGAATTTCGCTGTCCAAACGGGCGAACCTGGCGCGGCGCCGGCCTGGATCGGGAACCGGAACGGCTTCGATCAGCCGCTTTGTGTAAGGATGGCGCGGGTTGGAGAAGATCTGGTCGCGGGTGCCCATCTCGACGATCTGCCCCAGATACATTACCGCCACGCGATCGGAGATGTTCTCGACCACCGCCATGTCGTGCGAGATGAAGAGATATGCGACGCCGAATTCGCGCTGCAGCTCCTTCAGCAATCTTAACACGCGCGCCTGCACCGACACGTCGAGAGCAGAGACGCTCTCGTCGGCAATGATCAGCTTTGGTCGCAGCGCCAGCGCCCGTGCAATGCAGATTCGCTGGCGCTGCCCGCCGGAGAATTCGTGGGGATAGCGCTCCATCTGGTCAGCGGAGAGGCCGACGCGTTCGAACAGAGCGGCGATCTGGGCATGCCGTTGCTCTCTGTCGCCGAGGCCGTGGATCAGCAGAGGCTCGGCGACGAGATCGCCGACCCGCATGCGCGGGTCGAGGGACGCGAAGGGATCCTGAAAGATCATCTGCACATTGCGGCGGACAGCCTTGCGCTCCTTGCGGCTGAGCGCCGACAGGTCGTGGCCGCCGATTGAAATGCTGCCGGTGAAGGGCACCAGTCCGGCGATCGCCTTGGCCGTCGTCGACTTGCCGCAGCCCGATTCGCCGACCAGCGACAGGGTTTCGTGCGGCGCGATCGAGAAACTCACGCCTTCGACCGCGTGCACCCTGCGGTCAACGCGGCCGAAGAAGCCGCCGTGCAGGTCGAAGCGGACGTAAAGATCGCTGACAGATACAAGCTCGGCCGGCATGTTGGCGGCATCTTGTCGGTCTTCGGCCGTCCGTCCGCCGCCGATACGCGGCACGGCGGCCAGAAGCTCGCGTGTATAGTCGGCCTGCGGGCGATTGAAGATGTCAGCCGCCCTGCCCTGCTCGACCATCCGGCCGTCGCGCATGATGATGACGCGGTCCGCCATCTCGGCGACGACGCCCATGTCGTGCGTGATCAGGATAACACTGGTGCCGTGCTCGCGCTGCAGGTCGCGCAGCAGCTCCAGCACTTCGCCCTGAACCGTGACATCGAGGGCGGTCGTCGGCTCATCGGCGATCAGCACGTCCGGGTTCAGGGCCAGAGCCATGGCAATCATCACGCGCTGGCGCATGCCGCCTGAGAGTTCGTGCGGATAGTGCTCGAGCCGCCGTTCGGCATCCGGAATTCGGACTGCCTTCAGCGCCTCGAGCGCCCTCAGCCGCGAGTTGGAGCGCGACATCGAGGTGTGTGCCTCGATCGCCTCCGTGAGCTGACGGCCGACGGACAGAACCGGATTGAGCGATGTCATCGGTTCCTGAAAGATCATGGCAATACGGTTGCCGCGGATGCGGCGCATGCCGCTCTCGCTGAGAGCCGCGAGATCCTGATCGCCGAGCCGGATGGAGCCGGATCCGATGCGTGCCGCCGGCTGCGGCAGCAAGCCCATGATGGCCAGCGCCGTCATCGACTTGCCGGAACCGGACTCGCCGGCGATGCAAAGCGTTTCGCTGCGCATCAGGCCGAATGTCAGGTCGGAAACGACGTCGCGCTCGCCCTCCTCGCCGCGCACGGCGACGCTCAGACCTGAGACGCTGAGTACCGGCCTGACAGAGCCACTCTCCGCGGCGGCCTGCCCGGATCGTTTGATGTCCTCCACCTTCATTCAAAGACGCAGCGGGGGAAGTAGAACGAAACCACCCAGTTGGGCATGTCGACGATCTCGCTGATGCGCAGGTCACCGCAAACCGAGACGAGCATATAGGCATCTACCGGATCCATCCCGTAGCGGCCGGAGAGCAGGTCGATCATCTGGGAAACGGCGCTCCTGGCGCCGTCCATCAGATCCGGCCCGATACCGGTTGTCACCTCGTAGCCCTTGGCGTCGAGATGCCGCGACACCGGACCGGGCGTTGTGAAACGCGGCGTCCGCAGCCGGGCATCCTTGACCAGATCGAGCGTCAGCACGGCGTTCATGGGGCTCTCGATCGCCGTGCCGCAGACCTCACCGTCACCCTGCGCGGCGTGCGTGTCGCCGACCGAGAACAACGCTCCCGCGACCTCTACGGGGAGGTAGAGAACCGTGCCGGCGGCGAGATCGCGGATGTCCAGATTGCCGCCCACGCGCCGCGGCGGGACCACCGAATGCAGACCCGGCTCAGCCGGGGCGTTGCCGATGGTGCCGGCGAAGGGCTTGAGCGGCACCCGGCCGCTCTTGCCGAACAGCGCCGGTTCGAGCGAGGCGGCGTCGTACTTCCAGATATTCAGTGCCGGTTGGGTGAAGTCATCCGCCAACAGACCGAATCCCGGGATGTTCGCCGTCCAACCGAAGCCTGACGGCTTGAACGCCTCGATGGTGATTTTCAGGGCATCGCCCGGTTCTGCCCCGTCGACATAGATTGGCCCAGTGACCGGGTTCACCTTGGCAAAGTCGAGCAAAGCAACGTCGTCGACGGTGCTCTCCATCGTCAGCTGCCCGCCGGACGAGTCCAGGCACTGGAACTCGATCGTCGACCCTGGCGCCACGCGTTCGGTCGGGACAAAGGAATTGTCCCAGCCGAAATGATGGTGGCGCCCGTGGATGGTGTAGTCGCAGTTATTGCACATCGGTCACATACACATTGTCGTAGTTGATCGGGATGTGGACCGGGTCGACATAGAGGTTGTCGGCACCACCCATGCGGGTTGATTTCATAGTGAAACGCTGCTCGTTGAAGACCGGTGCCCAAGGCGCGTCTTCCATGATCTTGCCGTAGATCTCGCTCCACATCTTGGCGCGTTCGCCAGCCTTGGCCGGGTCGACGATGGAGTCGGCTTCGGCCGCCTTGGCGTCGAGCTCCTTGTTGCAATACCACGACCAGTTCCAGCCGCCCGGGACGGCACCAGCGCAGCCGAGGATCGGGCCGTAGAAGTTCGACGGATCGGGGAAGTCGGCGATCCAGGCCATGCCGCCGGACCAGATCATCGGCGCACCGGCCTTGTCGCCGCCGGCGGCGATGACGTTGGCCTGCGCGAGCGACTGGATGCTGGCCTTGATGCCGACCGCCGCCAGATCCTGCTGAATGGCCTGCGCGATGCGCGGGTTGGGATCGGTGTTCATGGCAAACAGCTGCGTGTCAAATCCGTCGGGATGCCCAGCCTCGGCAAGCAAGGCCTTGGCCTTGGCCACGTCATAGGGATAGCCCTTGAATTCCTTGTCATAGCCAGGCATCGACGGCGGCAACGGCTGATTGGCCGGCACCGCACGGTTGTTGATCAGCTGGACGATGCGGTCCTTGTTGATCGCCATGTTCACCGCCTGCCGCACCTTCACGTTGTCGAAGGGCGCCATGGTGGTATTCATGGTGATATAGCCGGTGTGCAACTGGCCGCCCTCGACGACACGGGCCTTCTGCTCGGGATCGGCCATCACCTCCTGGAATTTCGCCGGCGGAATGCCGTCGCCGGGAACGTCGATCTCGCCTTTCTGGAGCCGCAGCAGCGCCACGATCGGCTCCTGGCCGATCTCAAAGGTGATCTTGTCGAGATGCGGCAGACCCTTGTGCCAGTAATCCGGGTTGCGCTCGAAGACCACGCGCTGGCCGAGCGTCCATTCGGCGAGCTTGAAGGCGCCGGTTCCGACCGGATGTTTGCCGAAGTCCGCGCCGTATTTTTCGACTTCTTCCTTCGGCACGACATGCGAGAAATTGATCGCCATGACATGCAGGAAGGTGGCGTCGGGCCGGGTCAGCTCGAACTTGATCGTGTAGGGATCGACGACGGTTATGCCCGCCAGGCTTTCCGCCTTGCCGGCAGCGACGTTGTCATAGCCTTTGATCGAGCCGAAGAAGCCGGCACCCGGGCTCTGTGTCTTTGGATTGGTGACCCGGTCGAGCGAATATTTCACGTCGTCGGCGGTCATCTCGCGGCCATTGTGGAACTTCACTCCGTGGCGCAGCTTGAAGGTGAAGGTCTTGCCGTCGGGCGCAATCTCGTAGCTCTCGGCAAGGTCGGGCCGCAGGTTGGTGGTGCCCGGCTCGTAGTCCATCAGCCCGTCGAACAGGCTCTTGATCATCGACCAGTTCTGCCAGTCATAGCCGATGGCCGGATCGAGCGTGGCGACGTCGTCCTTGTAGGTGATGGTGATCGCGCCGCCCTGCTTGGCATTCGGATCGACGGCGTCTTCGGCGCGTACGCTTGTCATGCCAAGCACCAGCGCAAGCGCCGATGCCGCCACGGTCGATATCAGATATTTTCTCATGTCATGTTCCCTTTCTCTGGTTTTCTTGGTTTTCATCTGAGCTTGATGCGTGGATCGATGAACGGTGCGACAGTGTCGGCCAGGAGATTGCCGAGCACGATGGCAAAGGCCGAAACCAGGGTGACCCCCATGATGATCGGAATATCGATGCGCTGAATGGCCTGCCAGGCTAGCTGGCCGATGCCTGGCCAGCCGAACACGCTTTCGACAACCACGATGCCGCCCATGAAGATGCCGATGTCGATGCCGATCATGGCGATGACCGGCAGGATGGCGTTGGGCAGCGCGTGCCGGAAGATAATGGCGCTGCGTGCAAGACCCTTGGCACGCGCGGTACGCACGTAATCCTGGCGCAGCACGTCGATCATCGACGAGCGCATCATGCGGGCGTACCAGCCGGCACCGAGAATTCCCATGGTCAGCGATGGCAGCACCAGATGACGCCAGGTGCCGTAACCGCCGATCGGGAACCAGCCGAGCCGCACCGCGAACACATAAAGCAGCAGCAGGCCGACGACGAATTGCGGCGCCGAGACGCCGACGAAGGAGGCGACCATCAGCGACTGGTCGGTGGCGGTGCCACGCTTGACGGCGGCGATGAGGCCCATCGCCAGCCCGATCACGACTTCGCAGGCAATGGCGCCGAGCATCAGCAGCAGGCTTGCCGGCAGCCGCGAGACGATAAGCTCCGTGACCTCCGAGCGCTGGATGTAGGAGCGCCCCAGATCGCCGCTGAGGAGGCTGGTCAGGTAGTGCCAGTACTGGACGACAAAGGGCTGGTCGAGGCCGAGCTGCCGGCGGATGTTCTCGACCGTCTCGGGCGTGGCGCTGCGGCCGGCGATCTGGCGGACGGGATCGGCGGGCAGCAGGTAGAGCAACGCAAAGGTGATCAGAGAGACGCCGAGCAAGATGAGCACGGACTGGACAATGCGACGGCCGAGATAGGCTATCATGCCCGCCCCCTTTGCGTCGGATCGAGGATGTCGCGCAGCGCATCGCCGACCAGGTTAAAGGCTAGCGCCAGCGCCAGGATCGCCGCACCCGGAAAGAAAACCAGCCAGGGCGCTGCCTGAAAATAGGTTTGGTTCTCGAAGATGATGTTGCCCCAGGAAGCAGTCGGCGGTTGCACGCCGATGCCGAGATAGCTGAGCGTCGCTTCAAGAAGCACCGTCGTCGAGATGCCGAGCGTGCCCCAGACGATGATCGTCGGCAAAAGGTGCGGCAGGATATGACGAAACAGGATGCGCGGCGCGCTTGCGCCGATGGTGCGCTCGGCATCGATGAACTCGCGCTCGGAGAGCGAACTTGTCTCGGTGTAGATGACGCGGGCGGTCTGCACCCAGTTCACCAGTGCGATCACCATGGCGACGATCCATAGGCTCGGCTGGAGCACCGCCGCCAGGCAGATGGCGAGCAGCAGCGCCGGGAAAGCCATCATCAAATCGGTGAAACGCATAAGCGCGCTGCCGATCCAGCCGCGGAAATAGCCGGCCGTGATGCCGACCAACGTGCCGATCAGAAGTGCCACGCCATTGGCGACGATGCCGATGATCAGCGACGTGCGCGCGCCGAAAAGGAGACGGGTCAGCAGGTCGCGGCCAAGCAGGTCGGTGCCCAGCCAGAATTGGGCCCCCGGCGGCAGTGGCGCGCCTTCAAGCGTGAGCCCGTCGAACATCTGCTCGTTTGGATCGTAGCCTGTCAGCCACGGTGCAAGAATGGCGCCGGCCAAGACAACGGCGATAATCCCGAGGCCGAGCAAAGCGAGAGGCCGTTTTAGCAGACGTCGCCAGACGCCGGCGCGAGGCTTGGCTGGCATACGCCCGGCGGCCGAAAGCTCAGGCGCGATCGGATTGGTCATCGTCGCCTTCTTCTTGTGTCATCGCCACGATCCTGCGCGCGGCTTCCTCGACACTGATTTGCCAGCTCATCGCCAGCGAGCGGAGCTGCGCATAGGCACGGCCGTCCTCGGCGCCCTTCGACAAGACCTCCACCGCGCGTACGATGGTCTGGCGCTCCGCGACCCGCTGACGAAGCGAGGCAATCTCGCTGGCCAGAAGCTTGCGCGCCTCGAAACTCTGCCTTGCGATCAAAAGCGCGCTATAGACGCCGGCATTGCCGACCGGTTTCAGCAACTGCGCATCGGCCTTGTGCGACAATGCCCATTCGACGCGCCCCGGCGCCTCGGAGCCGATCAGTGCTATCAGCGGCATCGGTGCCTCGCCCGGCTTCCACGGAAATTGCTCGTCAAAGCCGAGATCGACGTCGAAGAAGACGAAGTCCGCCGCCAAGGCTTCGGCCGGCAGTTCCGGCCAGAAGCCAATCGCCTCAAGGCCGATGGCCGACAATTGCCTTGTGATCGCCTGCACGGTCGGATGTGGACGATGCAGGACAAAAGCCCTGGCGCCTCCAAGGTTCGGGATACGCGCCATCTTGCTCACGACACCACCCGCAGGCGTGGCCGCCCGAACGTCTCCGTCCGGTCATAGCGGGAAAGGTAGGGATCGGGTGCCACGCCCTTCGTCAGCGTGACCGTTTTGAACGATGTTCCATCGATACGTCCGATTAGCACCGGCAAGGTAGCATGCTGGGTTTGCGGGTCGATGGCGATGTCGCCCAGTGGCGTTCGAAATGATGTTTCGGTAAAGACCTTGGGAAGGTCCGTCCATTGTGCACCGGGGTTGCCGGTGAGGATCTCGGCGAGCATGCGCACCGAGGCATAAGCCGCCGCCTCGAAGGATGAGGCCGGCATGACGGAAGACACTGAAGCCGCTCCGCGATCCGCCCCCGAGATGTCGTGAAAATAGGGCCCAACGGAAAGATGACCATCGCCTGCCCCGTTGAGCGCCGGCAATTCGCATTCCGTGAGATTGCAGGACAGGATCGGGCAACGCTCCGGCCTGAAATGCGGGTCGCGCCGGCCAAGCTCCGCATAGGCAGCGATGAAGGCATAAGAAGAAGGGCCGATGAGATTGTTCAGAATGAAATCAGGTCTCGTCGCCTGTATCTCCGCGATCAGCCGCGCAACATCGACCTCGCCGAGCGGCAGATAGCGTTCGCCCAGCACCTTGCCGCCAGCGTCCGCAATCAGGTCGCGCGCCACGCGGTTGGTCTCCCAACCCCAGATGTAGTTGGAACCGAGGAGGAAGCCGTCGGCGCCGAAACGAGGCACGACATAGGCAAGCAGCGGTACGAGATGCTGATTGGGGCAGGCGTGTGTGTAGACGACATGCTCGTTGGCTTCGAAGCCCTCGTACGGGCAGGCGTACCACAGCGTGCCGCCTGCCCTCTCCAGGATTGGAATGACCTCCTTGCGACTCCACGAGGTGACGCAGCCAATGATGTGACGCGCGCCGCTGTTGGCGAGAATGTCCGCGCAGCCGCTTGCATAGCGATCGATGTTGCCCTGCGGGTCGCGCTCGACCGGGACGAATTCGAATGGGATAGCGGGATCGGCGTTGACGTCGGCGATGGCGTTCATCGCACCCGCACGGCAGGATTCGGACACCAGCCGGTAGTTGCCGGACCGCGAATAGAGAATGCCGATCTCGATATGCCGTTTCAAGCAATGCCTCAAAATGACAATGCCCCGCAGCCACCGCCGCCAGGCGAGAGCATACGAGGCATTCTTGCCGCCCGGCGGTCAGAGCCGGTATTTGTCCTCACCGTATTACGCCCGCGCTCCCAGTCAAGAGCCGCCACGCGAAACTTTGGCCAGCCGAAACGGTTCGGCGCGGAGCACGCAACCCATGCCGCTGGTCGTGTAGAGTCCGCCAGGAACCAAAATTGCTGATG
Organism: Mesorhizobium sp. M0040; assembly: GCF_040323505.1. Lineage (NCBI taxonomy): Bacteria > Pseudomonadati > Pseudomonadota > Alphaproteobacteria > Hyphomicrobiales > Phyllobacteriaceae > Mesorhizobium > Mesorhizobium sp. M0040. The sequence goes on along the minus strand of NZ_JAMYVA010000011.1, from coordinate 9,874 downwards.
TCCAGGTATGGGCCTGGACAAACCCGGTTCGCTACCATTCAAAGCAACGACTTTAATATCGGTTTACCTGAATCTGCTAGCAGCAATGACGCCGGTTTTTCGTCGGTCAAGCAAAGGGTTCCACCTTGCCGCAGCAATTCAGCACTCCGTTCGGTCACCGGGGCGATCGCAACTGGCCGAGGTTGCACGGCTTCATGGGCGTCGAGTTGGAACGCGCGCCCGATGTTCTCGTGCCTCGCGTCGCCCTGGCCCGGAAGCTCGGTGGATGGGACTTTGGTGGCGGGAGCCGGGCTTGAGCGTCATTCGCGCCTTGCAAGGCGCCGACCTCCCGGCAGTTGCGAACATGTTTCAGCGCGTGCTGTTGAAGGAGAGGACCGAAGCGCCGGCCTCTCTCGTGGAATACATGAAACGGTTTTATCTGGATGCGCCCGGTTGCGCAGACAACCTCCGGTCGCTTGTCCATGTCAACGACGCCGGTCGCGTCTCCGGATTTGTCGGCGTCCACGTCCTGCCTATGACGTTCAACGGCCGACAACTACGCGCGGCCATCTGTAGCTCGCTCATGGTCGAGGACCATGAGCACGACCCGCTGGCCGGCGCCCGCTTGCTGAAAGCTTACCTGGATGGTCCGCAGGACATCTCCTTCAGCGAGACGGCCAACGATATTTCCGTGAAATTGTGGACCCGGCTGCGCGGCGTGGTCCTGCCGCAATACAGCCTTGACTGGGTCCGCGTGATGCGCCCCGCGGCCTTCATGCTCAGCCTTTCCGCCAATCGCATGGCGCTTGCGCGAATGCTCAATCCGCTGGCGCGTACAGTCGACCGATTTTACTGCAGAAGGATGACGTCCAGCGAACGACGTTGGTCGGGTGTGGCGGTGGACGGGGCAGGCCACGGAGCATTTCGTACATCCGAAATCGACAGCCACACATTTGCCAAGCTCATCGAACCGTTTACCGCTCAATTCGCCCTGCGCCCAGATTGGACGAAAGGCCAACTCGACCACATCCTGACCGATGCGGCACAAAAGCCGGATCTGGGCGAGCTTGTCTACGTTTGTGTGACGTCGCCAGTCGGCACCAATATCGGCGCTTTCGCCTATTATGCACGAAAGTATGAAATTGGTCGCGTGCTGCAGATCTTCGCCCTCCCCGGCCAGGCGGGCCCGGTGATTGACTGCCTGATCGATCACGCCGCCGCGCGCGGCGTCAGCGGCCTGCGCGGACGCATTCAACCTGCGCTTCTGGAGGCGATGCTTGGACGACGCATTGCTTTCCTGACCGTTGCTTCAACGGTGGTGCATTCACGTGATCCAGAGCTTTTGGACGCGATGAAGAACTCGCAAGCCTTCCTGAACGGTCTTGCCGGCGAGCAGTGGAGCCGACTTATCGGGAGCCGTTTCAGCTAGAGCGGGATGCGTTCAAGTTGAACCGAGCATTCCGCTCTATCTATTTATTTTAGACGCGTTTTTCCGCTTGGCTGCAAAATGCTTGGGTCAAAACCCAATCACTCTGAACGACCGAGTTCGACCCTTTGCCGTCATCCAGTTGGGAGCGTCGCATGACGCGATCTGACCCTTGTCCGACATTCGGGCTCTCATGCAGCAAGGTACACAGACCCGAAAAGCTGTCTTTCAGGGGCGGCGGCAATGGCATCAACCTGCGACCTGCTGTAAGCTTGGAAAGCGGGTAACAATCCGCGAAGGATTGGGGGATGGAACGTCATCTCGCAGCCGTCCTGATTGCCGATGTCGTCGGCTATGGCCGCTTGAGCCAGATCGACGACGAGGGTACGCGTGCGCTTTTCCGAACCGACCTGAACGAAGTATTCGAGCCAAGGATCGCTGCGCACCATGGTCGACTGGTGAAAACCATGGGAGATGGGATGCTGGTCGAGTTCCACAGTGTGGTCGACGCCCTACGCTGCGCGGTCGAAATCCAGCAACAGAAGGCGGAGGTGAACGTTCTCACGCAGCCAGAACGGCGGCTTGATTTCCGCATCGGCATCAATCTGGGCGATGTTATCGTTGAGGGTGACGACATCCACGGCGATGCGGTGAACATCGCCGATCGGCTGCAAGGGCTGGCGGAACCTGGAGGAATCGCGATTTCCGCCACCGCCTGCGACCATGTGAGGGGAAAGGTGCCGATCGGCTTTGCCTCACTCGGCGTGCAGAAAATGAAAAGTATCGCCGAACCGGTTCGCGTGTACCGTGTCTTGATCGACCCCGCTACTGCGGGCAAGATCGTCGGTGCCAAACCAGGCCTTTCTTCCGGCGACGACAGTAAGCCGCCGGTAATTGCGGTTTTGCCGTTCGAAAACCTGAGCGCCGACGACGGCTGGACGCGGCTGGCAGACGGCCTGTCGGCCGACATGATCGGCGACCTAGCGCGCTATCCCGACCTTGCGGTCATTTCGCGCCAGACCATGCAGTCCTATCGGGGACGGGCGAGCGACACACGCTCGGTTGGACGGGAACTGAACGCCGATTACCTGCTGGAAGGTACCCTCCAGGCGATCGGGCGGCGTGTCCGCGTCGCGGTGCAGCTGGTCGACACCCGGACCGGAGCCAACCTCTGGTCGGCGCGGTTCGACGAGTCGACCGATGATTTTTTTCTCATGCAGGACAGCATCACACAGAACGTCATCAATGCCCTGGCAGGCACTTTCGGCAAGCTCGCCAATCTCGGGCGCGAGGTGGCTCGGCGGAAGCCTCCCTCGAGCCTGGGTGCTTACGACTGCTATCTACTCGGGGTGGAACTGCACGACAGATTCACGACCGATGCGAGGGCAGAAGCCATGCGCATGCTGTCCCGCGCCGTGGAACTCGACCCCGGCTTCGCGCGGGCCTGGATGACGTTGGGATTGGCACATGCGGTCGATGCCTTCAATGCCTTCACGCCAGATTCAGCCGCTTCGGTCGAGCGCTGGCGAGAATGCGTGGAAAAGGCTCTGGCGCTCGACCCTGCCGATCCGATGACGCGCCTTTACATGGGCGCTCTCCGCGCCATTGACGGCGATATCGGCGGGGCCGCAGAGGAATACGACCGGGCGCTGGCCCTGGCACCCAATGACGCCGATGTGCTGTCGATGCTTGCCTCAAGCCGAGCTCTCGTGTGTGGAAATCCGGAAGAAGGCTGTGCTCTTGCCGAACGGGCGCTTCGCCTCAATCCGCAGGCTCCGAGTTGGTACTACGCGCAGCTCGCCCGGGCGCGGTTCGTCGCCGGTCGCTATGCCGACAGTCTGTCGTCGCTGCGCCAAAGTCCGCCGGATATTCCCGTCACTCTGATGTTCCGTGCCCTGTGTCACGCGCTGCTCGAAGAGCCGGCGCAGGCGCAGTCGATCGCCAGGCGGATTGCCGTCGAGTTTCCAAGGTTCACCGTCGAGAACTTCATCCGAACCTATCCCGTCACCAATCCTCTGGCCCTCGCTGCGATTAAGGAAGGGGCTCGTCGCGCAGGTATAGCGTAGAGCCGAAAACGGTGCCTAGCTGAGGAGGGGGACGCGCTTCCTGGATATGCCACTTGGCAAGCCAGGCCCCGCTTCCGGCACAGGCTGAAGGTCTGCTTCGTAGCGCTAACTGGGCGCTGGCGTGACCCCTGCTAAGCTTCCGCTCCTGGCGCAAGGTGCTCGTCTGGCAGATGAGACGAACGGCAACTTCCCGCCCATCTCGGCCATTGGCGGCAGCCTGCTGATTGAGTTTTGACCCTAAGGCGCTTTTTGGGACGTGGCCGGTCTCGAAGCAGGTCAGGTACCGAGTTCTTCGACTTCCTCGACGAGTTGCGGACGCTGGTGCAGATAACGCGTCGCCTTGCGTTTGGCGATGATATCGGCCCAGACGCGTTCCACTTGTGTGGCGGCCAACCCCGCCGCCTGCCCCACTACCTCAGCCGCCACGCCGTTGTTGAGAGCGTAAAGGCAAAGATCCATACGGTCATAAGGAAGCGAGAAGTAGAACTCCTCCTGGGTCTGCGCCAGCGAGTAGGTATCGGTGGTCGGAGGCCGGTTCAGGATTTCCTCCGGAACACCGAGATGGGCCGCCAGCGCATAGACCTGCGTTTTATAGAGGTGGGCGATCGGCTTGACGTCCGCGGCGCCGTCACCGTTCTTCACGAAGAATCCCTGATCATATTCCAGCCGGTTCGGTGTTCCAAGAACGGCGAAGTTCAGACGATCAGCATGATAGTATTCGATCTGCTTGCGGGTGCGCTGCTTCATATTGGTAGCGGCGACGACGCCGAGATAGACAGGCAACGGCATTCTCAGTTTCGTCTGCTTGCCTTCGGGATCCTGCACCACCAGCGACGAGATATTATAGCCTTGGCCCTCGAGCGCGTTCGCGATCACGATCTTCGAGGCCCAGCCTTGGCCGTATTCCGGGACCAATTCGCGGATGAAGGCGTCGCGGCGCTGGTAGCAGCCCATCGCGCGCAAGGCCGGCCCGATATCCTCCGTCACAGCCTCGACACCGAAAGTTTCGGCGACGAGGCGGCCGAGCCGCAGACTTTCAGGATCGGAATCGCTTTCCGGCATGAACAGGCAAAGCACATTCTTGGGGCCGACGGCTCGTGCCGCCAACGCGACCGACACGCTCGAATCGATCCCACCCGAAAGACCGAGCACAAGGCCCCGCTTGCGAAGCCCGCGCAACTGCTGGCGCAAGGCCGTTACAATACGGTCCGTTTCGGTGATCAGGTCGATTGCCAGAGCCTGCGCCAGAAAGGTCCGCGCATCCTCGGTCGGGCGAACATTCATTGCGCGGCCTCCATCATCTCTGCCGCAAGCCGACGGCTGACCTTGCCGGTATCCGTCTTGGGCAGCTCGCGGCGAAACTCGACGATCTTGGGCACCATGAAGTCCTCAAGATGACGTGCACAGTGACGAACGACATCTTTTTCGCCAAGCGCTGGGTCGGACCGTACGACAAATGCGCCGATCGCATGCCCAAGCACAGGATCCGGCACGCCGAAGACAACCGCTTCCGCGATGCCCGGATGAGCGTGAAGCACGGCTTCCACTTCCTTGGGCGCCACCTTCTCTCCCCGTGTCTTTATGATGTCGTCCTTGCGGCCGACGAAATAGAGAAAGCCGTCCTCATCGGCCCTGAACAGATCGCCGGTGTAGAGAACCTTCTCCCAAGGGTTCGGGCCTGGGCGCAGGGTTTGTTCCGTCGCAGCTTCGTTTCGCCAATAACCCTGCATGACGTGCGGCCCGCGAATGACCAATTCACCTGCTATGCCCGGCGGCACTCGTTGCCCGTGGTCGTCGACGATAAAGGCTTCGGTGTTTGGAATGGCTATTCCGACCGACCCCGGCCGGCGGTCGAGCTCCTCGGGCGGCAGATAGGTGCAGCGCTTGCATTCCGTCAGGCCATACATCGAATAGAGCCTGACACCGGGAAAAAGGAACCGCAAGCGTTCTATGTGAGCCGGCGGCAAGGCAGCCGCCGTGTTGGAAATATAGCGAAGGCTGGGCAGGAAGCCCGGCGCCAGATCACGCATCTGCAGGATCATCGCTGCCATCGTGGGCACGAGCGGAAGCCCGGTGACGCCTTCCTGGCGGATGCGTTCAAAGACCGCCTGGGGAAAAGCGAAGGACTTCTCGAGCACGAGCGTGGCGCCGAGCCTGACAGCCATCAGCAACTGATAGAGGCCGTAGTCGAAAGCGAGGGGCAGAACATTCAAGATGATGTCGTCTGGGGAGTTGCGTAGGTAGGTGATGATGGAGTCGGCCGCCGCGTCGCAATTGCGGTGCGTCATCATCACGCCCTTGGGCCGGCCGGTCGAGCCCGAGGTGTAGATCAACATCGCAAGATCGACGTCAACGCCGCGATGGTCAACCTCCCTGGCTTGGAACGTCAAGCAATCCGCCAGGGACATCGCCCCTGCCGGGCATTGATTATCGGCAGCAACGGTGGAAGCCACGAAGATGCCGGTCTTGCCGGACGATCCGCACGCCTCGGCGACCACGGGCATCAGTTTTGCTTGCGTGAGGATCGCAGCGGCATCGCAATCGGCGATGATGTAGGCCAGCTTTTCGGCCTTGGTGGATGCGTTGATCGGACTGAAAGCCGCGCCTGCTTTAAGAACTGCGAAAATCGAAACCGCAGCCTCCCAGCAATTGTCCATGAAGATCAGCACCCGGTCGTCGCGCCTGACGCCATTCATGAAAAGGGCGGCGGCCAGACGGCTCGAAAGATCGTCCAGCTCTTCATAGCACAGCCTTTTGTGCTCGGTGATCAATGCCGTTTTGGCTGGATGGGCAGCGGCCTTCGCCGTCAGAAAATGTTCGATCCGCACGGACGCTCCTCGCCGATGGCGCCTACGCTGCCAGCGCTTCTGCCTTTGCCTTGACGAAGGCTGAGATGCGGTCAATCGAATCCAGATTGGCCGGTACGATGTCGGCATCGACCATCGCTATGCCGAAATCATCCTCTATGAATGCCACTAGCTCCAACACGGCCGTCGAGTCGATGATGCCGTTCTCGATCAGTGATACGGAGTCTGCAAGCTCGTAGGACGTGTCCCCGAACAGGAAGTTGTCGACGACAAAGGTTTTGACCTTGTCCTTGATTGCTACCATGATGTTTCCTTCCCTCGATTTCTCAGGCCGCTCGTGCCGCACCGGCCTTTTGGCCGGTGAAAATCTTCTGCCACAGTTGCGTCGACAAAATGCCGACGAAGGCCGCATTGTCGCGGAATCCGGACGCTGGCTGCAAGCGGCATTTCTCGTGAAGGTTCGCCACCGCCTTGGCGTTGAATAGTCCGCCGGCGGCGATGCTCGCTTCGCTGAGAGAGTCGCGTACGTAGTCCAGTTCTCCAGCTCCAACGAAAGAGCGGGCTTCCGGAGCCCGGTAAGGCTGTTTGGTGCGCTCGCGGATGGCCGTCGGAAGCAGGTGTCTGGCAACTTTGCGCAGTACGTGTTTTTCCACCAATCCCTTCAGCTTCATTTCCGGCGGAAGTCTTCCGGCGAACTCCACCAAACGATGATCGAGGAAGGGGAAACGCCCTTCGATACCGTGCGCCATGGCCATGCGATCGCCCTGGCTGGAGAGGATGTAGCCCGGCAGGAGAAAGCGGGTTTCGAGATATTGCGCCTGATGCAGCGGATGCCACCGGGAAAATGCCTCAGGCAACCGGCTGGCCAGGTCCTCGGCTGCGTCATACCCCTTCAATGTCGCGCGCAGGTCACCGGAAAAGAACACCTTCGCCGCTGATGTGGTCTTGAACCGCGGCCGATGCGAGAACAGCGGATCGTCCAGGGCAGCGCTGCCGGTTCCGAAGAACGCAGCCAGGTACTCCACGGACTGCTGTTGCAGGCCCGGCAGATAGGGATAAAGCTTGCGGAACAGTTGTGGCCTTATGCGCGATGCCGGCTGTCGCGCGCAGAAACGGCGAACCCGCGCTTCCTTGAAGACATCATAACCGGCAAAGACCTCGTCGGCGCCTTCGCCTGTCAGCACCACTTTCAAACCGGCCTGGCGAACGAGGCCAGACAATTGATAGAGGGGGGCCGGGGCGGTGCGGATGATCGGCCGCTCGGTAAAGCGGATGACTTCGGGAAACACACCGGCGATATCACCGGCACGACAGGCTATGGTTCGATGGCGCGTGCCAAGTGCCGACGCCATTTCGGTCTGGAAGGCGCTTTCGTCATGCTCGGTGCTGTCGAACGTCACGGAAAATGTCTGCAGCTTAAGAGGAGTCATGCCGGCCGCGAGTGCCGAAACGAGGGATGAATCGAGCCCGCCCGAAAGGTAAGAACCGACCGGCACGTCGGCGCGCATGCGAAGCCTCACCGCGTCGGTCAACAGGGCCTGCAGTTCCTCGGCCGCGTCGTCCTCATTGGTGATCTTCGATGGCGTATCCGGATACGGGTAGTCTAGGTGCCAATATGATTTGACCGTGACTTGCCCCTGTGTCGCGATCATCACGCTTGCCGGCTCCAGCTCGTGGATGTTGCGGAAAGCCGTGCGTGGAGCGATCGGCGCCCACAGCGTAAAGATCTGGTCGAGTGCAATCGGATCGATTTCGGCCGAGACGCCGGGTACCTTCAGCAGGGCCTTTATCTCCGACGCAAAGTAGAGCACCCCGTCCTTGCTGGTGTAGAACAGCGGCCGAACACCCATGCGGTCTCTTGCAAGCACCATCCGCCGCCGCCGGTTGTCCCAAATCGCGAAGGCGAAATCACCGTTCAGGAGCGACAGGCAGTCTTCGCCCATCTCGTCATACAGCTGCAGGAGAACTTCGGTATCGCTCGATGTGCGGAAGCGTCGGCCCTTGGCCAGCAGCCCTTCGCGCAATTCCACGTAGTTGAAGATCTCGCCGTTGAACGCAATCGTCAAATTGCCGGTTTCGTCGGACATCGGCTGCTGGCCATCACCAATTCCAATCACCGACAGCCGCGCATGCCCAAGTCCAGCATCGGGCGCTACGAATTTCCCTTGTTCATCCGGCCCGCGATGGGCGATCGCAGACGTCATGCGCGCAAGCAAAGCTTCCGCATCCCGGACTGAACCGAAATAGCCCCCGAATCCGCACATCCACACAGCTCATACTGAACAGCAAGCCACGAAACATAGCGGTCATAAGCGCCTCAAAGGTTAATCGGATACTTTTCAGCAAGCATGTGGTTAACAGGATGTTAGGACAAAACGATGCTTTTGCGGACCGACTTGCGCCCCACTCCAGGTGTCACGCTTGAAGGCGTCACGGCGAGCGATGCAAATCACTGCTTCGAGTACGGCCGGTACCAGTCAACAAACTTCTTCAGCCCGTCCTCTATCGAAACGCTAGGCCTGAAGCCGAAATTCCGCTCCAGCGCGGTCATGTCGGCGTAAGTCTTCTCGACGTCGCTCGCCTGCATCGGCTCGTTGTGGCGGATTGCCTTGACCTCGAGCAGCCTTTCCAGAATGTCGATGAAGTCGCCCAGACGCACCGGCCGGTTGTTGCCGACATTGTAGAGCCTGTTCGGCGGAACGTCAGCCGCCGGCGGCTTGTCGAGCACGGCGACAACCGCCTTCACAACATCGTCTATGTAGGTGAAATCGCGCCACATTTCGCCATTGTTGAAGACCCGGATCGGTTTGCCCTCGAGCATCGCCTGGGTGAACATCCAATAGGCCATGTCGGGACGGCCCCAGGGACCGTAGACCGTGAAAAACCGCAGGCCGGTCTGCGGTATGCCGAACAGATGGGCGTAGGTGTGGCTCATCAACTCATCGGTTTTCTTGGTGGCAGCGTAAAGCGAAACGGGCTTGTCGACCTGATCGGCTTCGCTGAACGGCACGCTGCGGTTGCCGCCATACACCGAGCTCGACGAGGCATAGACCAGATGCTCGAATGCCGGTTCGGCGCGACAGAATTCGAGCACTTCGAGGTGGCCCATGACATTGGAGCGGATATAGAGCCGCGGATTGTCGAGTGAGTGGCGCACGCCCGCCTGCGCGGCAAGGTGCACGATCCTAACGATGCCTTGCCCGGCCAAAGCGGCTGCAAGCGCGCCCTGTTCGGCAATATCGATCTGGTGGAACGAAAAATCCTTATGGGGCAGAAGGCGGGCAAGCCGCCCCTTTTTGAGCGCCAGGTCGTAATAGTCGTTCATGTTGTCGACGCCGACGACCGCTTCTCCCCGGTCGAGCAGATGGTGGCAAACGTGGCTGCCAATGAATCCCGCGGCTCCGGTGACAAGTATAGGCAACAAGCTTCTCCACGCGCATAGCCGGGCCGGTATCTGGAGCGGCAGATCCGGCCCATTTTGTCGTGCTATAGTCGAAAGCCGAGGTGGAGACCACCATTAAGCTGATGCGTCAGCTTGCCTCGCGCATGGCTTCGGCCGCCTGCAGGTCAACCGACACCAGTTGGCTGACGCCTTG